>JASBUK010000005.1 GCA_030147925.1 Trueperaceae bacterium | reverse complement strand
AGGCTTTCGCTCGCTTCGAGTAGCTTATCTACAGCCTCACTATACTGGGCTATCAAGTTCGCTTTTATCTCTGCTTTCGTTCGCTTCATCCCTTACTTTAGCTTTTTCTTCCGTCTGCCCCGATTTCTTGGACGCACCCTAATTTAGTCTTTTGTCAAATTTATGTCGGCCTGCTGCTAAAAGCTAAGAGCCGTTTCTGTTAGCGTATGGCCAGCATGAGCGAATTGAGTGAAAAATACGAACGCAGTCTCTTAAGGCGCATTTCAGAGCTTATACCCGAACTGAAAGACCCTCGCATTCCAGTGGTTGTCACCGTAGAGCGCGTGCGGCTAAACCGGGATTTCAGCCAGGCGAAGGTTTTAGTCAGCACCCTGGGCGACGAAAACGACTTATTTGAAATGCAGACAGCCCTAAACCGCGCCAGTGGTTTTTTGCAGCGAGAGCTGGCCCAGGATAGCCACATGCGCAAGACCCCCAAGCTAAGCTTTCACACCAATGCCGCTGAGCTACTGTGAAGCTCCGGGTGCGTTTTGCCGAAACCGATCAGATGGGGATTGCCCACCACAGCAGTTATGTGGTCTGGTTCGAGGCCGCCCGGGTCGAGTGGTTGCGCGAGCGAGGCATGAGCTACCGCGAGATGGAAGAAGCCGGGGTTTCTTTAGCGGTCAGCAGCGTTGCGGTGCAATACCGCCGCAGCGCAGTCTTTGACGACGAGCTTATTATTGACGCCTGCTTGAACGAAGCAAAAAGCCGACGGGTGAAATACAGCTATAAAATCATCAGAGCCACAGATCAATTGCTGATTGCTACGGGAGAATCGGTGCATATCCCTACCGATCGCGCCTCACGGGCCATGCGGCTGCCGGAGGCCTGGTTGCAACAGTTAAGACCTCATTTGAGCACTGGCTGTTTATAACACTGAATCTGCTTAATTCCTTATAATGTTCCGTAATATTTTATCCGGCCCAGACAAGCAGGATTAAACAAAGGTAGGTAAAAAATGAGCACAAAGCTTATAGACCAACAGACAGAAACCGCAACGTCAGGCCCGGTGAAATTCCGCGGTGAAGCACTTACCTTTGACGACGTTTTGCTAGTGCCAGCTCACTCCGAGGTCTTGCCCAAAGAAGTAAACACCGCCACGCGTTTCTCGCGCAATATCGCGCTTAATACTCCCATCGTTTCGGCGGCTATGGATACCGTAACCGAAACCCAGATGGCTATCGCCCTGGCCCGGCAAGGCGGTATTGGCGTGTTGCACAAAAAAATGCCGGTAGAGCAGCAAGCGGAAATGGTCTTAAAGGTCAAGCGTTCCGAAGCAGGCATGATTGTTGACCCCATCACGCTCCACCGCAACGCGACGCTACAAGACGCCGAAGATCTCATGCGGGAATACAAGATAAGTGGCATTCCCATTGTTGAGCGTGACGGCAAATTAGTCGGCATTTTGACCAACCGGGACCTGCGCTTTGAAAGCAATTACAACCGCCCGGTTGAAGACTTGATGACCCGCGAAAATTTAATCACCGTGCCGGTGGGAACCACCTTGGAAGAAGCCCGCGACATCCTGCGGCGACACAAAGTGGAAAAGCTGCTGGTAGTCGATGATGATTATTTGCTACGCGGCTTAATCACCATTAAAGACATCATGAAAAAGCTGGAGTTTCCCTATGCCGCTAAAGATGAGTTGGGCAGATTACGCGTGGCTGCCGCCGTGGGCGTTTCGCAAGACTTGGAGGCTCGAGCCCAGGCACTGGTAAACGCCGGGGTGGACGCTCTGGTCTTAGATAGCGCCCATGGTCATTCGCAGGGGATTCTCGATGCTCTAAGTTATCTCAAGGAAAGTTTTGAGCTTGATGTTTTGGCTGGTAATATCGCCACCGCCGAGGCCGCCAGGGATTTGATCGAGCGGGGCGCCGACGCCGTAAAAGTAGGCATCGGCCCGGGCAGTATTTGCACCACCCGGGTAGTGACCGGGGTGGGCATGCCTCAGCTCACGGCTATTCTAGATGTATATAAGCTTGCCCACACAGCGGGCGTGCCGGTGATTGCCGATGGCGGCATCAAGGCTACCGGCGACGTCCCCAAGGCCATTGCCGCCGGGGCCGACTGCGTGATGGTCGGTTCGATGCTGGCCGGAACCAGCGAGTCACCGGGCGAAGATATTTTGCGCGATGGCAGGCGTTATAAGGCCTATCGCGGCATGGGCAGTCTAGGGGCGATGTCCGGTGGTAGCGCCGACCGTTATTTTCAGGAAGACGCCAAAAAGCTGGTACCGGAAGGAATTGAGGGTATGGTAGCTTACAAGGGGCCGGTGGCCGACGTTATCTATCAGATGGTGGGCGGCTTGCGTTCAGCCATGGGCTAT
The DNA here is from genome assembly GCA_030147925.1 of Trueperaceae bacterium. Taxonomy (GTDB): domain Bacteria; phylum Deinococcota; class Deinococci; order Deinococcales; family Trueperaceae; genus JASBUK01. The sequence goes on along the minus strand of JASBUK010000005.1, from coordinate 33,001 downwards.
TGCGGCACGGCGGATATTGCCGCCCTGCAAGAGCGTGCTCAGTTTGTCAGGGTCACTCAGGCTAGCTTAATAGAGTCACATCCGCATGACATCACCGTTACCAAAGACGCGCCCAATTACTCGCTGTCGCGTCGGCGCAGTTAGCTTTTATTCCCGCACGCCCAAAAGCGTCAGGGCCTGCCTGACGCTTTTTATTTCCTCGGGCGTCATGTTCTCGTCACTAAAGCGATAATCGTGCTTGCGGATGAGCTCAGCTAAGCGGCTCAGCAGGCCGTCATGTTTGGCAATAAGCTGTTTTCTCACCGCCTCCGGTAGTTGCCGGCTAAGCTGTTCAATATGGCTTAAGCACAGCGGCGCTGTTAGTAAAAATTCTTGCAAAGCGGCATCCTGGCGGTAGCGCTTGATGCTTTGCATAAGGGCGTCACGCGTTTTTTGCTCCACTGCGCAGGCTTCGCACTGCAAGTTCAGCGGCCTTTTGCCCGCAGCGGCTCGAGCCAGCCGAGTTTTTAAAAAGTCATCAAACAGTATGGCGGAGGACAGCAAATGCGTCAGCTCATCAAAGACCAGACAGTGACGCGGACAATAGCCGCCCAGACGCATCAGCCGCTGTCTTAGCGGGATGTTGTTAACGCCGTCGTTGGCAACACCTTCTAAATAGCGCTTGGCCTGGTAGTGCTCGAGCCCGCAGAGTACACAGCTATCACTAAGCTCTCGCCCCAGTTCCAACTGGTGCATGAGCGACTTGGGGGCTTTCAAAAGCGCAACTCCCGATGACCTTGGGGCGGTAAGGTCAAAAAAGCCTGCATTACAGGCTCAATGCCAAACTTCAGAAAAAAACTAAAGGGGCTCAAAAGACGCTCCTGCGCCGTGCCATTTGGCATGAGTTGAGCTTTGAGGCGGTCAAACTGGCGGTTGATAATGCTGTCTTGTTTGGCCAAGGCCGTCGCGGTTTTGGCCTTGAGCTGAGCTATCAGCTCTTCAATTCTGGCTTCGCTGCGGCTGACACTACGCTGCAAGGTCGGGTCGATGGCCTGCACATCAGCAAGTAGTAAGGCCGTTAGTCGTTTAAGCTCGGCTATATCTCGTTCAAACTTTTCACCGTAGCCGTGGAGTTTGAGCAAAAGTTCGGCTCGTGACTCGGCAAAAGCAGCCTCAATGTCTTTAAGGCTTAAATTGTATTTGCTCATAATACGCATAACCGGGGGCTCGAGCACGGTCACGCTGGCCCGTGGCCAAATCAGCGGCATGGCGACATCATGCAATTCATAAACGCCGCGCAACTGGGCGAAATATCGCAACTCGCCAGGGCCGACGACCATCACCGCCGTAGGCAAAACGGCATCTTGAGTGATTGGCCTTAAACCCGCCGCCGGGGTAATACGCGCGGGTTCGGTTGCTAAAATTTCCTTTAGTTCTGCCAAAGTATACCGCTCCGAAGGCGTGTAAAAATTCCTGCCGTCAAAACGAAGCAGTTGACGCTGCGGCTGCCCCGCGAACTGCTCTTCAATAAACAAATTGGTGGCGTCTTCTCCCCTGCCCAGTTGCGGCGTGACGTGAAGCGCCTTTAAGTTCTCGGCTGCCTGGTTGATGCGCTGCGACGAGACCAGAGCTTGCTCTAGTTCGGCTTCGAGCAGCGGCACAAACATCGGGGCAATATCGGCGTCTAGCGGGTTGATGATAATCAGACCTTCGTCACCTAGCAATTCATAGAGAATGGCGGCAAACCAATCGGCAAAACTGCGTGCTTTAGCGGCGCTGCGCTTTAGTAAGGCAATGACATCCTGAGCATAAGCCTCTTTGCTACGTAGGGTCTTTATCTCGGCGATGATTTGTTCTAACCATTTAGTTTCAAAGACTATCTTGCCTGCAGACACACCCTCCGGCAGGGACAGCTCGAGCCTTTTTAGCTCTTCGTTTAAGTCAAGCAGATAGCTGTGGTTTATTTCGGCACTGTCATGGTCCTGGCTGGCTAGCCAGAAAATCGGCACCACCGGCTTGTCTTCGGTAGAGAGTTGCTTAGCAAGCTTAATGGCCGTCACTGCTTTAGCAAGACTGTAGTTTGGCCCCAATAACAAACCGGCTTGCTGACCGGTCAGTACGGCGCGGCTTTTGGGGTGCTCGAGCTGGAGCAAGGAAGCAAAGACTGCATCCGGAGCACCCAAGGACTCGGCATAACGACCCAGAGCCTGGGCCAAAGTCACCCTATCGGTTACTCTCGGCAAATTCAGGGCGGCGGCAAAATCACCGGGAGAAAGCGGGAAAAACCTGCCGAGTTCCCCGGCTTGGTAACGGGACATAAAATCCACAGGAGAAGTCGATTCGAGATTCTGAGACACCTGTAATACCAACTTGCTTAACAAAATTTCAGCCTGTCTGAGTTAACAGCACAGCAGTCCGAACTATATTCGGCAAGGTCAAACAAGCCGCTAATAGCCTAACTTGCTTCTGCAACAAAAGTCGTCGTTTGGACATCAGAATACCGGCAGGAAACAAGCATGTTAGAATTCCCAGCGTGTTTGCGCTAGCTAGTGACAACGGCTCTAGCGGGCGATACCATTCCCAGGAGGCCACCGTGCGATTACGTGTTGACCTTATCCCCAAAGGCCCTTATAGCGATGTGGTGGTACTAATTGATGTCCTGCGCAGTTGCACGGTCGCACCTATCCTCTTTGAACAGGGTTTAGAAAAGCTTTATCTCTGTCCCAGTCTGCGCTTGGCTCGAGCCGTTGCTAAAGAGCAGGACTATCTGCTCTTGGGCGAAAGAGGCGGATTGCCCCCAGAAGGCTTTAACTACGGCAATTCTCCTGCATTTTTCATAAATACCGATTTCAGTGGCCAGTCGGCTGTCCTGGTTTCCGAAAATCTACCCAAAGCCATCAGTAATATCACAGGCGCTAAGCACCTGCTGCTGGGCTCGCTTTATAACGCCGAAGCGGTCATTCATAAGGCCTTCGAGCTTGCCAGCGAAGAGATTGCGCTGGTCTGCTGCGGCATGCTGGGCAGCGAAGACTTAGATGACAGTTTCACCGCCGGTTACTTGGCCGCCCGGCTCAAAAGGGCAGATAACAAGCTGGAGTTGCGCGGAGCGGCTGCCATGACACTTAGTCTCTTCAGGGCCTTTCCCAACCCGCTTGAAGCCTTGTGGCATTCGCGCACCGGTCACTATCTGCGTTCGCTGGGTTTAGAAGAAGATCTTGCCATCTCCAGCTATATTTCACAGTCGGAGGCAGTACCCGGCCAGCGGGAAACTATTGCACACGAGCGTGCCAATCTTTATTGCTTTGACACCAAACTGTGAGTAAAACAGCGCCAAAAAACTCAGACGCTATGGTTCTTGACTACCAGATAGCCCGCTGTACGCTCGAGCAAGCGGCACAGTGGTGTATAACAGCAGTGCTAAAACCCAATCCCAAACTATTGGTGACCATAAACCCAGAAATCATTGTCCAGGCAGCAGACGATAGCGAACTAAAAGACGCGCTAAAACAGGCCGATTTAACCGTTGCCGACGGAGTTGGGGTGATTTGGGCAGCCAAACAGTTTGGTTACAGTTTGCCAGAACGTGTGCCCGGGATAGAGTTGATGATGAGAGTCTTAGAGCTTGGTGGTCCGAATTTGCGCGTTTATTTTCTGGGGGCCAAGCCCGGGATAGCACAACGGGCCGCCAATATTGCACATGAGCGCTTTGGCACGGTGATAGCTGGAGTAGAGCACGGTTATTTCAAGCGCCCGGACGATGTTCCTAAAATCACTCAGAATATTGCCAAAAGTCGTGCTCAGGTGCTCTTAGCGGGTCTGGGCGAAGGTCAGGAACTTTTTTTGCACCAAAACCGCAACACCCTTAACGTGCCGCTGATGATGGGCGTGGGCGGAGCGCTGGACGTCCTCTCCGGTGAAGTTAAGCGCACTCCGACCTGGACCAGAGAGCTGGGCCTGGAATGGGCTTATCGCGTGGGCTTAGACCGCAAACGCTGGCATCGCTTTCCCAGGTTGCTGCGTTTTGTTTACCTGGTTTGGCAAAACAAAAAATAGCTAAGCTGGAGTTCTCACAAAATTTAGTCCTGCAAAAAAAGTCCTACAAAGTTACAAAGTGAGGCGAGAGGAGTGAAGGGTTGTGTTGGTTCTGATACCCACTCCTCACTCCTATCTCCCCACTGTCCTTTTAACTTATCACCGAATCAAATAAAGGCATTTCAATACCGTCTTTTTCGGCTTCTTCGCCAGGGTGTCCGGCAGGATAAGCGCCATTAAAACAAGCCAGACAGGTATTTGCCAGGCCAATAGCCCTGGCTACCCCGACTTCGGAAATATAAGCCAGCGAGTCTGCGCCGATTTTTTGCTGAATTTCTGTAACCGTCATGGTGGCAGCGGCAAGTTCCTTACGCGCCGCCGTGTCAATGCCGTAATAGCAAGGGTATTTAATGGGTGGGCTGGAAACCCGGAAGTGCACTTCGGTAGCACCGGCATTGCGCAAAAGCTGAACTATACGCCCGGAGGTAGTGCCTCGCACAATCGAGTCATCCACCAAAATGACCCGCTTGCCTTTTACCGATGCGGTAGGGGCCAGCTTTAATCTGACCTTGAGTTCGCGCAGGCGCTGATTGGGATTGATAAAGGTACGTCCGGCATAAGGCGACTTATACAGCCCCATGTCATAAAGAATCCCCGAAGCCCTGGCGTAACCAATCGCCGCCGGCAAACCGGAATCCGGCACACCCACGACCACGTCGGCATCAACCGGGGCTTCTTGCGCCAGCACCTCGCCCATACGGATACGGGAGACATGAACATCGGCACCATCTAAAGCACCGTCGCCCCTGGCAAAGTAAATCCATTCGAAGGCACAGGGGCTGGGCGTGGCCGTCAAAACCTGTCGTGAGTGCAGTCCTTGCTCGTCTGCCGTCACCAGTTCGCCCGGACGCACATCACGCAAAAACCTGGCCCCAATCACATGCAACGCCGAGGGTTCGGAGGCGAAGACAAAACCGCCGCCTTGTTCCGCGGGCATCTCGCCAATCACCAGAGGTCGTACGCCATGGGCATCACGCAGGCCGATGATCTTGTTCTTATCCATCATCACGACGGCAAAGCCACCCTCAAGCTCAGCCATCACCCGGGCCGTGGCATCTATAAGCGACAGGTGGCTGTAGCGAGCCACCAAGTTAATCATGACCTCGCTGTCATTAGTGGTCTGAAAGACCGCCCCTTCGTTTAACATCTGATTACGGATATGTTTGGCGTTGGTAAAGTTGCCGTTATGCGCCAAGGCCAACAGGCCTTTGTTTGAACGCACCGTGAGCGGCTGGGCGTTAAACCGCAACGACGAACCCGTCGTCGAGTAGCGGGTGTGTCCTATACCCGTGCGGGCGTTTGTCAAATGCAGTTTGTCCAGGCGCGTTTCGGAAAACACTTCTGAAACCAGGCCCATGTCTTTTTCAATGACAATATCTCTGCCGTTGGACACGCATATTCCACAGGATTCCTGACCTCGGTGTTGCAAGGCAAAAAGCCCCAGATGGCAGAGTGCCGCTATGTCAGCAGGCTCATTAAGGTGTATGGCAAAGACGCCGCACTCCTCTTGTGGTTTGTCCATCTCAAGCCACTGACTCATGCAATAGCCTCTGCGAGTGGGCGTTCATAGGCACTGCTCAATTGCTCAAGGCTTAAGTTCAGCATAATATTTTGGGGCTCGAGCCTTATTGCTAACGCATTACCAGCAACCACTCCCAATTCTGCATAGGGAATCTCAGCGGCGTCAAGGACTTTTAGGGCGGCGGTCACCTGTTCTGCTTTTAAGGCGATAAGCACACGGGATTGAGCCTCACCAAAGACTAAGGCGTCGGGCCGGATGTCAGACATCAGTTTTATGCTAGCACCCTTTTTCCCGCTTAAGGCCATCTCGGCCAGCGCTACTGCCAGACCGCCTTCCGAGCAGTCATGAGCGGTGTCGCACAAGCCCTGAGCAATAAGCTCGATGACGGCGTCTTGCACGGCCTTTTCCCTGGCCAAATCCAGCCGTGGGGGTTGCCCGGCTTCCAGCCTATGCCAGCTAGCTAAATACTCACTGGCGCCAAGTTCGGCGGTATTTTCACCCAGCAGAAAAATCACGTCATCCCTACGCTTAAAACCCTGAGTGGCTCGCTTGCCAATATCAGGCAACAAGCCAACCATGCCTATCGTGGGAGTAGGGTGAATGGCTTTTAGCTCGGCACCGGCCTGATACTGGTTATAGAGGCTGACATTACCCCCGGTAACAGGCGTGTCAAGAGCCAAACAGGCGTCTTTGATACCCTCTATGGCTTGCTCGAGCTGGTAGTAAACATCGGTCCGGGTCGGGTTGCCAAAGTTCAGATTATCGGTGATAGCCAGCGGCCTAGCCCCCACACAGGCCACGTTGCGCGCCGCTTCCGCCACCGCGATTTTGGCTCCCTCATAAGGGTCAAGATAGCAGTAGCGCGGGTTGCAGTCGGTAGTGGCCGCCACGCCCTTGTCAGTACCTTTAACACGCAGCACGGCGGCATCCGCCTGACCCGGCAAGACCACGGTATTGGTCATTACCTGATGGTCGTACTGGACAAAAACCGGGCGCTTGCTGGCAATCGTTGGAGAGGACAACAATGTCAGGAGCACTGCTTCAAAATCCTCAGGCAGAGGCAAGTCCAAAGGCTGTTCACGGGCGGCCTTGATTGCCTTATCTTCGATACCGGCACGGGTATAAGTAGGTGCTTCGTTAAGCGCGGCTACCGGCATGTCACCAACCAGGACACCATTTTCAAAGATACGGAAGTTGCCATGTTCGGCCACTTCGCCAATAACCACGGCGTCAAGCTCCCATTTGCTCAAGAGCTCCAGCAGTTTTTGTTCTTGCTCCAGCGAAACAGTCAGCACCATGCGCTCTTGTGATTCGGAGAGCATGAGCTCGAGCGGAGTCATGCCCTTTTCACGCCGGGGTACTCGATCAATAAAAATATCGATCCCTTTGCCTGCCCGGTAAGCCATTTCGGCAATGCTACTGGTCAGGCCCGCAGCACCCATATCCTGCACCCCGATCACCACATCTTGGGCAATAGCGTCTAAACAGGCCTCTAAAAGCAGCTTTTCCATAAACGGGTCGCCAACTTGCACCGCCGGTCTGTCGGCATCAGAATTTTCCGATAGAGCAGCCGAGGCAAAAACCGCCCCACCCAGCCCATCACGGCCCGTTCTGGAACCAACATAGACGAGTTTGTTGCCAAGCTCGCCAACCGTGCCGCTTTGCAACTGTTCGTGTTTTAAGTATCCCAGCGCCATCACGTTGACCAGCGGGTTTTCCTGATAGCAGGGGTGAAAGACAATTTCACCGCCGACTGTGGGCACACCGATGGCGTTACCATAGTGTGAAATACCGTGCACAACACCATTTAGCAAATAGCGGCTGCGGTCTCCGGCAGCCCCCTGATCAAGCGGGCCAAAACGCAGCGAATCAAGAACCGCCACCGGTCTGGCTCCCATGGCAAAGATGTCGCGCAGGATGCCGCCTACTCCAGTAGCCGCACCTTGCACCGGCTCTACCGCACTGGGGTGGTTGTGAGACTCCATCTTAAAAGCCACGGCGTAACCGTCACCAATATCGACCACACCGGCATTCTCGCCCGGGCCCTGCAAAACCTGCGGGCCGGTTGTGGGCAAACGCCTGAGTAAAGGCCGAGAATTTTTATAGCCACAGTGCTCGCTCCACAAGGCGCCAAACATACCCGCTTCCAGGGCGTTTGGTTCCCTGCCCATAGCTAAAACCACCTGATCGAATTCTTCGTTAGTCAAGCCAAAACGTGCGGCCTGGTCTTTGAGGCTTTTTTTAACGGTCACGACTTCTCTCCCGGATCATCCATAATTTGCAGTTGCGTTTTTATCACTCATCTTTGCTACTTGAGGCCTTGGGCGGCTCGAGCCCTGCCTGTTCGTCTTCAGACGCAAAAACATAGCGTTGTAGCGCCGCAGCCACGGCTCCATCATCGCAGTGCGGAGCCAACCAATCCGCTGTGGCTTTAACTTCCGCTGCGGCATTGGCAGGCGCGACTCCAATCCCCAAAGGAAACATAGTCGCGTCAGCCGGACTGTCGCCAATGGCCAAAACCGGCAGTTGCGAAAACCCCAAGTGACGCTGCAACCAGCGCACAGCCTCACCCTTACTGGCTTGGTGGGAATTAACTGCCACCGCTTCTTGTGGGTTAAACAGGCTTGGCGGATAATATGCTGCTACCAGCCCCATGGCCCGCCAATCGTGAGCCATGTAAAAGCCAGCGAGGTCTTCACCAAACAGGCTGACCGAAACCACATCCTGGTAAGCACCCAGCATCCCGGGCAACGCGGCGCTAGGTACCGGACGGTAATAACGTCGGTTGTCAAAAGGTGGTCTGCTGGTGTCAAAATCCGGGTGGAGATAGGCGATATCCTTAACGCGCACAGACCAGTGATGGGGCGTGGCAGTGAACAGTTCTACCAGCTGTTTGGAAGTTCCTTGTTTAATGGCCTGGGCCATGATGATATGACCGGCTGGGTCGTATACAAGTGTGCCGTTACTGCATATCAGCGGGGTGTCTAGGGCCAGTTCCTGGTAAACAGGCAAAGCCCCGGCATAGCTGCGGGCCGTGGCCAAAACTACCACCGCCCCTTTTGCTCTGGCTTTGGCAAGGGCTCGAGCATTTGCCGCTACCAACTCTCCCCTATCATTTAACAAGGTGTGGTCAATATCCGAAACAATTAAATAAGACATCAGACCAGGACACCGCTGCCAGATTTGGCCCAGTTAAGCAAAGAGCGAAACAGCGGCAAACCGTCCTCAGAGCCAAGTAGCGCTTCGGCAGCCCTTTCTGGATGAGGCATCATCCCCAACACATTGCCCGCTTCGTTGATAATTCCAGCAATATTGTTAAGACTTCCATTAGGATTTGACTCGGCATCTACTACGCCAGTGGCTGAACAGTAGCGAAACACCACTTGCCCCTGAGCTTCAAGTTTATTAAGCGTATCCTGATCAGCATAATATGAGCCTTCATTATGAGCTATTGGAATATTTAACACTTGTGAGCGGTCATAAGCGGAGCTAAAAATTGTGTCGCTTCGCTCCACCCGCAGATAAACCGGTTGGCACAAAAAATGCAAGACCGGATTGCGGGCCAGCTGACCTGGCAGCAAACCGGTTTCGGTCAGTATCTGAAAACCGTTGCAAATGCCCAATACCGGCCCACCCCGCTTAGCGAAAGCCTTTACCGCAGCCATGATAGGGCTTTGCGCAGCCATAGCCCCGCTCCTTAGATAATCGCCATAACTAAAGCCGCCCGGTAAAATAAGCGCATCCGCGCCTTGCAAATCATCTTCAAGATGCCAGATCATCACCGTTTTAGCGCCAAGCACACCTTCGATGACATGACGCGCGTCGTCATCACAATTTGAACCAGGGAACTGTACAACCGCTACTTTCATAAGCTTAACCGCCACTAAAGGGGATTTTGCGTCACCCATAATCTGTAGAATTAAGTGAATATGGGAGCGCGTTTAGCTTATCACCTTATGGCAGCCATTAAGGCATCACGCTCAGCCAAATCTTCATATGGGTCAAAATGAACACAATTTCGGTTGACCCGGTGCCAGCCTTACTGCTATGATGCACAGCTGTGCCGAGGTGGCGGAATTGGTAGACGCAGTAGACTCAAAATCTACCGACTTCGGTCGTGCGGGTTCGAGTCCCGCTCTCGGCACCATTTTTTGATCGTTTTCTTGCCTTTTGTGCCTGTCAGGCGCAAGTTTTAGGCAATTTGCACGCTTTCGGAGGCTGCTTGTGTTCATCTTATTTTGGACTGTATTTGTTGTATTTATCCTGGTATCTGTATCTCTCACCGGCATTATCTTGATGCAAGAACCCAAAGAGAGCGGCCTGGGTGAGGGCCTTGGCGGTGGTGGCGGTATGCAAGATTTTAGCAGCGTCCGTGGTACTGCCGGGGGTCTACACCGTCTCACTATCTGGTTGGGCATCATCTGGGGGCTGTTGGCGCTTGCCTTGGCGGTTATCCCCAGAGCATAAGTTTTGACAACCTTAAACTGAGTACAACGACTTAACGTCGTAGCCAAGCTGGCTACAACGTTTGTTTTTTCAGCCTCCTGCAAAAAAATAGCTCGCAACATGAAGCCAGTTTTATCTAATCCACGCGCCCTGTTCATTTTGATAAATTAGGCTTAAGCCGTGCTGGAGTACCGTTTACACAATTACCGGTTTGACAACCCAGAGAAATAACGGTACGTTTAGCAAGTAGAAAATTCTCATTGGGGCTGGCATATTTTGCCCGCAGAAAAGGAGGGCGCCACTAAAGGTAAACAGCCTACAGGCTTGATTCTCTCGACGTTTTCAAGTTAGCCTAAAATGCGGCACAATTTAGTTCGCGGGAGGCGCCGGTAATTTCTTACCCGCCCTTCGGTACCCTTTAAGGAGGATATTATCGTAATGAAAAGAATCTTATTAGCACTCACCCTATTAGCCCTAGGTGGGCTGGTCTTGGCCCAGCCGTTCCAGTGGCCGGCTGAATATGCCCCCACTGCCAAACAGGGCGGCACTATCCAGGAAGTCACCTTTGGTGACATCACCACCCTAAACCCCTACCTGACCTCGAGCGCCACCGAATCTGCCGTATTAGGCATGTTTAGCGGGCCGGGTACTGTATATCGCGATTGGGTCGGCACCCGCTCCTTCAGAAAGGCCGACGGCAGTTGGAACACTTTCTGGGCTAAAGAAATTGAAGAAGTCGTGCCCGATCAGGAGTTCATCATCACCGTGCGCGAAGGCTGGAAATGGTCAGACGGCACAGAAATTACTGCCGATGATGCCATGGCCGCACGCACCATCATTGGTGACCCGGCGGTCGAAGCCAATGAATTCTCCTGCTCCGAGGTCGATGGTGAACCGGTAGTTTACGAAAAACTTGGCACTTACCAGTACAAGATCACTCTGCCCAAACCACAAGTCAACTCGCTGGCAGTAAAAGATTGCGGTACCTTACCAGCGCATATCTTCATGCCCGTCTACGAAGCTGAAGGCGCCGAAGGCGTCAAGGGCATGTGGGGCGTCGATGCCGACCCCAGCGAAATCGTTTCTGGTGGCCCTTATATCCTCACCGAATTCCGCCCCGGCGAGCGTCTGGTGCTTGAAAAGAACCCCATGTTTGGCGAGTTCGTACAAGCTGCCGACGGCAGCCCCCTGCCCGGGCCTGATGGCTGGGTCGTAACGATTACAGAAGACCAAAACCAGGTGCTGGCCTCGGTCATTACCGGTCAGACAAACTTCTACTGGCCAACCACCCTCGATCAGGTTCGCGGTGTGCGCGAAGCCCTCGATAGCGGCTCTATCCAGGGTACGCTAAACGCCAACATTGGCCCAGACACTCTCGTTGACTTCATCACCTACAACTTCAACAAAGACGACCCCTGCAAAGGCCCCATGCTGCGCAATCCCAGCTTCCGTCAGGCTATCGCCATCATGGTTGACCGCGATGCGCTGGTACAGGCCGCTCTTGGTGGCCTGGGCTTCCCGGCCAAGGATTGGAACAGCGCTGCGGCCAAACCCTTTGATGCGCCCAACTTAGACCCCTTCGAGTTCAACCCCGAAGCCGGCGTAGCCCTGCTGCGTTCGATTGGCTTTACCGAGCTCGGCGCCGATGGCGTATTGGTCAACCCCGAAAACGGCTGCCGTGCCGAATTCGACCTGCAGTTTAACTCCGGTAACGAACGCCGCGCCCAGGAAGCCTTAGTTATCTCGCAAACCGTTGCGCCTTATGGCGTTAAGATCAACCCGCGTGAAGTTTCAGTAGATATCTGGGCCGACTCCATCGTAGGCGACCTCGACTACGACGAAACCGGTGTGCGCACCGTTGACTACGACGCCCAGATCTGGGGTCTTGCCGGTGGCGACGTGGATAACCCGGCCTTCCAGAATGGTCTGCGTCTGAACACCAATTTAAACGCCTGGAACAAGAGCAAAGTTGATGTAGAGCCCTGGGAAATCCTGATAGACCGCTTAACAGTCAAGATGAACGAAACGCTTGACCTGGATGCGCGCGTGGCTGTGTACAACGAGCGCGCCGAGATCATGCGCGAGTATTTGCCCATGACGCCGCTCATCAGCCCGGCCTTCCACATTTACACCAATATGGGTAATGTCTGGGCCGTGGACAAGCTCGATGCTAACAGTGTCGAATCACCGTACCGTCCCGGCGGCTTCCGCCAGAACCTTACCGCTCCTTAAGTTTTAAAGCGGCTCAAAGTAAAACAATACCCCTGGAAAACCCGGGGGTATTTCTTTTTGGGCAAAAAAAGAGTTTCCCCAGGGCAACTCAGAAAGTATATCTGAAACTGCTCTTAGGCAGCTTTGGCAACCTCGACTAATTTCTTGAACGCTTCGGGTTGCTGCACGGCCAAATCAGCAAGTATCTTGCGGTTGATTTCAACCCCGGACCTACGCAAGCCGCTGATAAAACTGGAATAGCTCATGCCTTCTTGGCGCGTAGCTGCATTGATACGGGCAATCCACAAGCGGCGGAAGTCGTTTTTCTTGTCGCGGCGATCACGGTATTCGTAATCGGCTGCATTTAATAGCGTCTGCTGCGCAATGCGAAAGCTCTTAGAGCGCAAGCCCCAAAAACCTTTGGCGCGTTTTAAAACCTTTTTGTGCTTGGCGCGGCGAACCGTTCCGGTTTTAGTTCTTGGCATGACGGCTCCTTAATCGTAGGGCAAGAGCGTCTTAAGGCGCTCTGCATCTGGCTTGGCAATCAACAGATCGCTACGGCCCTGACGAATCCGCTTACCACTCTTTTTGAAGTTAAGGTGGCGCTTACCAGAGCGCATGGCCTTAACCTTACCTCGCCCAGTGACTTTAACACGGGCTTTGGTGCCCTTATGGGTCTTTAACTTCGGCATATCTTTATACTCCTTATTTTCTGTCCTGGAGCTTGCATTCTAGCAAAGAATCTTAATGCTAACGAACTTTACCGGCATCCTTACTAGGGCCAAGAACCATGTTCATATCCATGCCGGCTATGCTCGGGGCTGACTCGACAACTGCCAGTTCCGCGACATCTTGCGCCACACGATTGAGGATTTCTTGACCAAGCTCGGGATGAGTGCGCTCACGACCACGAAACATAATTGTGATCTTTACCTTGTGTCCACCTTTTAAAAAACGTCGGACGTGGTTGACCTTGGTCTCGTAATCGTGATTATCAATCTTAACGCGAAATTTAATGGCCTTCATCTCTTGCTGACGAGAGCGCTTGCGGGCTTCTTTGGCCTGCTGCTGCAACTCGTAGCGGTATTTGCCATAATCCATCATCTTCGCGACCGGGGGTTGTGCAGTTTCACCAACCAAAACCAGGTCTAAATCTGCATCTTTGGCTTGTTGAAGTGCTTCTTTGACGTCGACAATCCCTTGTTGTTGACCATCACCATCAATTAAGCGTACCTGCCTCGCCCGAATCTGCTCGTTAATCTTCAGCTCTTTGGCTATGAACTTCACCTCCAAGAATATATGCCCTTGGGCATACAGCGAGTAAGTTTAGCAGATATAATCCACAGAATCAACGCTTGCCACAGGTCAAACCGGCCACAGTTTCTTTTGCGGTTAAGCTGATATATGGCTATCTTGACCGAGCTGGCAGACATCCGGCGGGTACTATTGGAATATCGCCGCATTGCTGTTTTAGGAGCGCATCCAAACGAATACAAGGCCGCTTATTACGTGCCGAAGTATCTAGCAAGCGCAGGCTACGAAATTTATCCCGTCAACCCTGTTTATACAGGACAAATGCTTTTTGGCAAAGAAATCATTCCAAAACTTAGTGGCTTGCAACAAGCTGTTGACATAGTCAACATTTTTCGCCGTAGCGACGCGCTGGATAGCCACCTACCGGAAATCCTGGCCCTGCAACCCCGGCCAAAACTGGCGTGGTTTCAGCTCGGCATCAGCAACGATGAGGTCGCCAAGGCATTATCTGAAGCGGGTATTGAGGTCATACAAAATCGTTGCATGCTTGCAGACCACCAGCGTGTTTTGTGAGGCCGTCCCGAATTGGATGTTAAGAGGAAAGTGGTTTGTAAAAACCAGGCTTTTGTTTTCTATCTTTGTTTTTAAAGGACTAACGGCGGCTTAAACTAGAGCATGAATTTTTCGCTTGGCTACTCGCCCTGTCCTAACGATTGTTTTATCTTTTATGCTCTGGCGCACGGCAGGGTGTCCCCTAAAAAAAATTGGGACATCCGGCTTGAAGATGTCGAGGCGCTCAATCAACTGGCCCAAAAGACAAGTCTGGATGTAACAAAAATTAGTTATCACGCCTTTGGTCACTTAACAAAAAATTACATCATGCTGCGTGCCGGTGGAGCCTTGGGTAAGGGAGTGGGCCCGCTTATCGTCTCCAGAGAGCCTTTGACTTCGCTTGCAGCTAAGCGCGTAGCTATTCCCGGCGGGCTTACCACCGCTAATCTGTTGCTAAAGCTCTCACAGCCTGACGATATTCAGACTATTGAGCTGCGTTATGACCGCATCATGCCGGCAGTGGCCGCCGCTGAAGTTGATGCCGGGTTAATAATCCATGAGTCCCGCTTTACCTATCCTGATTATGGCTTAATAAAGCATCTTGACTTAGGCGAGTGGTGGGAAGAGCAAACCGGCTTGGCCTTACCGCTTGGAGGCATAATGGCTAAACGCAGCCTACCTTTTAAGACACTGCAAGAGATAGACCAGGGCATTCGCCAGAGTCTCGAATATGCCTTTAGGCACCGGGCCGAGACCCAGCCTTATATTGCCGCACACGCCCAGGAGATGTCCGAAACGGTCATGCGGCAACATATTGATCTTTATGTCAATGATTATTCGCTGAATTTGGGCATAAAAGGTGAACAGGCAGTGCGCGAACTATTGGCTCGAGCCCAGGCACGTGGTTTTATACCCAAACTGCACGAACCGCTCTTTTTAAGTGCTGATTAAGTGCTGATTTAGGAAAGTAGCTAAAGCTTACTGCGTGTTATAACGGCTACATGCTCCGTCTCATGTGGCGTGCCGCCTCGAAGCCGCGCCTGTTTTTTCAGGCACTGGATAACAGTCAACCGCGAATTGCCCCGGCGTTGGGCGTAGCGGTATTTTCATACCTGCTTGCCATTGTCGGTCTGGCCTTAGCGTTTATCCGCATCAGTAATTCAAATGCCTTTTTGCCAATTTTGCTCATGTCGGCGCTGTTTGCTGTAATACATATTTTTACGCTCTGGGGGCTAGGAGGCATGATCGTGCAAATTTTAGGACAGCTCGAGCTCCGCTCCTGGGAGCTTGTTGGTTGGGCCTGGACCCCACTGTTTTTTGTGACCGTCTCGCTGCTACCCGCCACCATTTTTGCACCCATGTTAGCGGCTGTTACGGGCATCATCCTGGCAATCATTTGGCATCTGGTGGTATTTGCCACCGGCCTGCGCGTCTTTGTACCAAAGCGAGGCCTGCGCATCATGGTCGTCTATGTCCTGCTGGTCTTTGCCGCCCCGCTGCTTTTTGCAGTTTTTATCTTAAGTGTTTTTAGCTAAACAAAAGGGGTAGTTGGTGGTGAGTGGTAAGTAGGAATAGCCTTTCTAGAAAGTTTCTCCGCTGAGTTCTTTTTGATTAGCGCCCAACAATTGACAAATTCCAATTGCCTGATTTTTACCACCTCTGGAAAATCTCTAGTTTCTACCTCCTACTAACCACTTTCTACTTTCCGCTTTTTACTTTCCACTGACCATAACAATTTGGAACAGTCTCAGCAAATTGATGCTTGCAGCATTCATGCTCATTGGCGTAGTATCCAACATGAAACCCAAGCGCCTATCCCATAGCCTTACTCTTACCGCACTCCTGCTCCACTTTAGCCTTGCGGCCTGGTAGTAAAATGACCCTGAAGCTATCTGTATTAGACGGTTCTCTGGCCATCTGTCGGCTCGAGCCCTCAGCAGAAATCCCGACCTGGGTCTTATCACAGTCTTTTTATACTCTCAGCCGTACAGCAGAAGAAATCTCTGTAGTCTGCCCCGAAGCCGCTGTGCCGGATGGCATCACCTGTGAGCGGGGTTGGCGCGGTCTAAAAGTAGCCGGGCCCCTGGATTTTTCGCTGACCGGCGTTCTGGCGGCCATTGCTGCGCCACTGGCCCAGGCAAAGATCAGCATTTTTGCCTTATCTACCTTTGACACCGACTACGTACTGGTTAAAACCGAGAAGCTCGAGCTAGCCATAACTGCCTTAGAAGGTGCCGGGCACAAGGTTTACAGAACAGGAGAAAAGACTTGAAACGGCAAAACATTTCGTCTCACGCCCCCTGGGAAGACTTGGCGGGCTATTCACGCGCGGTACGTATTGGCCCGCACATTCATGTTTCAGGCACCACCGCGACCGATGATAAGGGGCAAATCGTCGATCTAAAAGACCCCTGCCGGCAAACCATCCAGACCCTGCTAAACATTCAGCACGCCCTTGAAAAGGCTGGCGCAAAACTTAAGGATGTAGTGCGCACTAGAATCTATGTCGTCAATATTGAGCACTGGGAGGTGGTGGCTCGAGCCCACAAAGAATTCTTTGCCGATATTCGCCCGACTACAAGCTTATACCAAATCAATCTAACGGTGTCGTAGTTTGAATCATCTAAGGATACGCTCTCGCGAGCGGTTTTAATGTCACAAGGTGACATTAAAACGTCACTTTGGTATTAGTGGAAGTAAGTCGCCTGATTGCCCCGGAGATTTTAGTCGAGATTGAAGCCGACGCCTTTATAATTTAGTTAAGGGCTGGCATATAGAGCTATAATTTGGCTTGCTAAGCTCTGGCAACTCGGATAAAATACCGTTCGCAGCTTTGCTCGTGCGCCCGTAGCTCAGCTGGATAGAGCAGGGGACTCCTAAGCCCAAGGTCGACCGTTCGAATCGGTCCGGGCGCACCATAAATAAGCGTGAGGGACGTAAATACTGTCCTAAGGTAAATTCGAATCCATAATTAGTTTATTGCTTTTATCAGGTGAGCCTCTTGCGGGCGATCTCGTAAATATCGCGCTTATCACCTTCTTTGCGAATGCCAATGATGACCACCACAACCTGCTTTTCAAGAACGGCTACGCGGTAGACGATGCGGTAGCGGTTGCGAACTTTGATGCGATAGTGTCCTTTTAGCTCCCGTCTAAGTGGTTTGCCTTGCGCCTGCGGGTTGTCCTTGAGCTGATTAATTTTGGCGCGGACGCTCTTGAGGATACCAGCGTCTTTGATGTTTTCAATGTCGTGAAGGGCGTCTTCCAGAAGGAGGATGGTGTACTGGTCTTTCATGGCTCAATGGTATCGTATACATGAACTACTATCAATATCATGATAGTATGCTATAGTCAACCTATGGGCATCTACATGATACTAGACGAATACTTGGAAGAACACGATATCACAGCATATCGACTTGCTAAACACTTAGAAGGGAAAACAGCTAAAGGCAGCATCTATATGCTCGCTCGAGGTGACGCCAAGCGTATTGACTTAGAAACCCTCGAGTCCGTTATGCAAGCCCTTGAAGAGCTTACCGGGCAACCGGTCAAGTTTGATGATCTGCTCGAGCGTGGTGACGTGGAGACAGCCGCCATCCTTGAAGAGCACCCAGAGATTCTTGAGCGCATTAAAAAGCTCGAGCGCGGTGAGGCTAAGCTTATTCCCTGGGAAGAAGTGGAAGCGAGACTAGATGTGTTGGAGAAAAAAGTTAGTGCCTAAAACAGGGCTTTGAAACTTATTTCTTACAGCGTATAAATGTAAATTCCCTTTGCTTGCTCGAGCGTTAGATTAGCAATATCAAGCTCTGGATAGGCGCGTTTGCTGATGCCGTATTTAGTCTCGCCGCCGGGGTCATTAGGATCGTTTACCAGGCCGCCTTTCCAGGAAAGTGTAAACTTAAGTGCACCTTCGAAATTAGTCATTGATTCTTCTTAACAACGCGTAACGCATTGTATATAATATTCATATGGGCAAGAACAAAAAACTTCGCAAACAAATTGGGGGCTATGAACTACAGCTAGCGTTGCACCATGAGAAAGTTGCCCATGAGCTTGAAAAAAGCCAGCCTGACTATGGACGCATCAACATTGGCAAGGCGAAATTAAAGGGCTAAATAAAACCATTAAGCGCCTTAGAAGCAGGTTGCCTGGAAAGGAGTAAATATGGGTATCGCAAACAAACAAAGTGTTGAATCGTTACGTAATACTTCGGTAGTACTGATACAGGAACTTAAACAAAGCGCTCAGGACATTATCCATATCATTGAGAGGCTTGAAAGTTACCGTGCAGATAACAAGGGCAAAGACCCGGAAGAACTTGATGATTTGGAAGTTGAGCTCCAGGTAGCGGCCACGACTTTAAGACTCGATGTTAAAAGCGTTGAAAAGGTCCTTGAGGAAATCACAGACGCAATGCCTGACGATGAGTGATCGATTTCGCGGACTTACCAAAGGAGACGCCCGGGCCACCCGCGCTTTAGGAGTCGAGCCTCTTCGCAAAAACGAGGTCTCAAAGCCAGTGCGCATCCGTGGCAGTCAGGAGCTACACGAACGTTTGGCGAAAATGAGCGCTAAAGAGATTGGGCAGGTGCTCGAGCGGGCACTAGGGCTAGAATCTAAAACATAAGCGGTAAATCTGAAACGGCCTGTAGCAAGCTACGCTGATGAAGCAGCACTGTTCTAGCTAACGGCTCGGATTGTGTCTTTGAGCACTTCACTAGCCAGTTGAGACAGCTCGAGAATCTCGTATTCAAACAAAGCCCCACGTCCTTTGGCTCGAGCCCGCAGGCGCAAGTGATCGGCGCAATTTTCCAGCCTAAAGATGAGTTCAGCGGGCAATAGCTGTGCTTCTGGCGGACTTGGCGTCGCCATCATAATCTTGACCGTTAGGAGCAAAAAGTACAAGACGATGGCCTGATAAGCATATAAATTACCAGACCATCCAAAACGAAACTTATGCCGCGACCTGCTGCACCTGCCACTCCAGACCCGAGAAGATCAAGTCTTCGATATCGCCATCTAAGACATTGTCCGGATCGTGACGCATGTCCCCGCTACGATGGTCCTTGATGTACTGTTTGTCAAGGACATAGGAGCGGATTTGCGAACCCCACTCGATGGCTTTTTGCTCACCTCGAGCCTGCATCTGCTCTTCGCGGCGCTTGCGTTCCTCGCGCTCCCAAAGCCGTGAACGCAAAACGGTCATGGCTTTTTCGCGGTTTTTAATCTGTGACTTGCCGTCTTGACAGGTCACGACTATTTCCTCGGGCGCGCCCCCTTTGTAAACTATCCGCACCGCCGAATCGGTGGTGTTTACCGACTGACCACCCGGGCCGCTCGAGCGATAAACATCCACGCGCAAGTCCTTGGGGTCAAGCTCGATCTTAATGTCATCGTCAATCTCCGGCATGACATCTAACGAGGCAAAACTGGTGTGACGACGATTCTGCGCGTCAAAGGGGCTGACCCGCACCAGACGGTGAACACCCGACTCCACTTTGAGCAACCCGTAGGCCCGCTCCCCGCGCACGATGAACTGTGCATAGTCAATGGCTCCTGGTGCCGCGTCGTTGGCCATGACATCAAGCAACTCAACCTTAAAACCCTGCCTTTCAGCAAAGCGACGATACATGCGCAAAAGCATCCCGGCCCAGTCAGATGATTCCGTACCACCCGCACCGGGCTTGATCGTCACGATAGCAGGTCGTTCATCGTGCTCACCGGCAAAAAGTGTTTCGCGATAAAGCAAGTCGAGCTCAAGCTGAATTCGCTTTTGCTCCTCGTCAAGTTCGGCCATCTCATCCTCCGTAGCAATCTCATAGAGTTCGGCCAAACCTTCGATGTCGTTTTCTAAAGTCTCGAAGCTGCTAATAACCCGTCTTAAACGTGACGCCTCTTGAGTCAGCTTACGTGCTTGTTCGGGGTCACTCCACAGGTTGGGATCATTTAGCCTGGGCTCGAGCCCAGCTAAGCTGGCCTTTTTACCAGCAATGTCAAAGATACCCCCGTAGGGCGAGAAGTTGTTCTTTTTGCTCTTGCATTCTTTCCTCCTGCATTTTGGCGCTTTTTTGCGCACCTTACCTATGCTATCGCATTACCACAAACTTTTGTTGGCTTAAAGTTGTTGACTGTACCAACTCTTAGCGCAGCCTTAAGCGAACTGTGTTATCTTTGCTTTAAGCCGTATTCACGGCACTTTTACCGCCTTTTTTGGTTCTGACTTTACAGTCATGACGCCGGGCCTATAAGCACTCATGCCGGAGGATTTTGCGTGGCGCTGCTAGACAGCTTTCGCCTGCTCGACCTTGTTGACATTGCCATCATTGCCGTATTGCTCTATCAGACGTATAAGATTCTGGTGGGCTCACAGGCTTGGAATGTCGTGCGTGGCGTCATGGCTTTGGCAGGGTTGTGGTTCTTGGCCTCCCAGCTAAACTTAGCAGCCACCAAATGGATATTTGACCGGGCGGCCCCCGTGGCTATTCTGGCCGTCGTGGTAGTGTTTCAACCCGAACTCAGAGCCGCTTTGGAGCGCGTGGGCCGGGGGCGTTTTAGCCGCACAGTAGGGGGCGACCCGGTACAGGAAATCATGTCGGCGGTTCGCGAGCTTGCTACCCAACGTGCTGGCGCCATTATTGCCGTTGAGCGGCAAACCCCGCTAATGGAATACGGCAAGATTGGTACCGCACTAGGCGCGCCGGTTAGCTCGTCACTCTTACAAACGATTTTCGTCTCCAAAGGGCCCCTGCATGACGGCGGAGTCATCGTCAAAGACGATATCGTTACTCATGCCGGCGCTATTTTTCCTTTGTCCGACAAACACGACGGCTGGTCGGTCAAACACGGCACCAGGCATCGTGCCGCGCTGGGTTTGTCCGAGGTTTCCGACGCCTTGGTGATCATTATCAGCGAGGAGCGCGGCACCGTCAGTTTGGCTGAAAACGGTGTGTTGAAAAGCGATATTGCGCCCGCCGACGTATTAAAAACCTTGCGCGAGGTTTATCACCAGTGATCAATACAGACCAAAGTCAGCAGCGATTCAAAGCTTGCTTTTTTTATTTCATTCGTCGTCCTGACCCAGACAGCTTTTTGCCAGGGGGCTGCTGATGCTGGCTCGTTGGCTAAACAACTGGCCACAGAAACTCGGTGCTTTGGCCCTGGCCATCTTTCTGTGGTTTTTTGTCTCGACTGATGACAGCTCTATTACCCAACGCAGTTTGCTACTTCCCTTAACTGTTCAGGGTTTAAATGAAGACCAGATTGCTATAGGTGTGCCCGAGCAAATCGAAGTCACTGTTTCGGGGCCCAGCAACCGTGTTGACGCGCTGAGGCCGGAGAATTTCGAAGCAGTTCTCGACTTAAGCGAGAGTAGCGGGGAGTTCCAAGAAACTATCAGGGTCTTCCCTCCACAGGGCATAAGCCTACAAAGAAGCAATCCCCAGGATGTCATCGGCATCATAGAAACGGTTAGCAGCAAGACTGTACCCGTTACCGTGGCCGTGTTTGGCGAGCTTCCTGCTGAGTCCTTTCTCATCGCTCGCGCCGAGCCCACCAGCGCTATAGTGCGTGGCCGAGGCGAACCGCTCTCACAGGTCGTGACGGCAGTTGCCATAATCAAAGCAAGCGAAAATGAACAAACTGTCAGGCTTTTCCCCGCCGATGCCCAGGGTCAACCTGTTAGCAACATCACGGTAGAACCCCTAGAAGCCACGGTGAGTTTTATACGTGAAGCGGTTTTGCACACGAGACGCGTAGACCTTAATTTTCAAACACCTGAAGTTGAACCACTTGTCATTGCCTCCGCCACTTTGAGTCAGAGTGATCTGCTGCTCGCGGGTCCCAGAGACAGTTTGGCAACACTTAGTCGTGTAAATGCCACCGTAGAATTAGATACCCGCCAGCTTATCGAAGGCAGTTATACTTTAGAATTGAGGCCGCAGCTTCCCAGTGGCGTAACAGCACTGGAAACCCCCACAGTCAACTTGCGCCTCGTTCGCCCGCCACTCAGCGAGTAGGGGCGGTCAACCGCTTTAGTCTTTGGAGAATTTTTTGTGATTTACCCGATACGCTATTTTGGAGACCCAATTCTGCGCAAAACGGCCAGTCCGGTCAAACAGTTTAATGATGAGCTAGATACCTTGGCCCAGAATATGCTCAAAACGATGTACGAGGCCAACGGCGTCGGCTTGGCGGCGCCGCAAATCGGTCTTTCCAAAAGGCTCTTTGTAGCGCTCGAGCTCGGCCCTATGGCTGAAGATGAAGATACCGAAGTCAAAGCTGAGAATGAAGAACTTTCCACCGAAGAAAAGCGTCAGCGCTGGGGCGTTATTGCCGAACATGTCATGGTCAACCCAAAAATCACCAGTCGCGAGGGCGTGCAATACGGGCAAGACGGTTGCTTGAGCGTGCCGGGGCTTTTTGTCGAAAACATGAAGCGCGACCAATTGATAACTGTACGCTACCAGGACATAACGGGGCAACAGCATGAACTAAATGCCGAAGGGCACTTTGCCCACGTGATCCAGCATGAACTTGATCACCTAAACGGAGTGTTGTTTTTTGACCGCCTGCCCGAAGCAGAAAAAAGAAGCTTTTTGGATGAACATCGCAGTGAACTAGCGGAAATTCAGCGCGAGGCCAAAGCCCTGCTTAAACAACTCAAAAAAGAACCCGCAGCAGCAAAGGTCAGATAATGCGGCTGGCTCTTTTCGGCTCACCGGCTTTTGCCCTGCCGGTCTTAGAGGCGCTCGACACTCACCATGAACTGGTTCTGGTGGTAACGCAGCCTGATAAAGCCGCAGGCCGAGGCCTGAAGTTTCGCTCACCTGCGGTTGCTAAACGTGCCAAAGAGTTAGGGCTAAGACTTGAGCAACCCGCAAAACTCAAAAATAATCAGAATTTTTTTGATCTTGCGGCAGAACTGGAACTGGACGCAGCCATCACCGCCGCCTACGGCAAGATTCTGCCCGAACGTTTGCTAAAAACCCCTAAACACGGCTTTTTGAATGTACATGCCAGCCTCTTACCCAAATATCGCGGCGCAGCCCCCATTCAGTGGGCACTCATTAACGGTGAAGCACAAACCGGCATCAGCATCATGCAAACCGAAGCCGGGCTTGACACCGGCCCGGTAAGACTGCAACAAAAACTGGACATCGAAACTAGCGACAACTCCTTGACGCTCTTTGACAAACTTGCCGAGCTGGGCGCCGAGACGCTGCTTGAGGCACTAAAGCTGCTCCACAATGACCAGCTCCCCTGTTTGCCACAGGACGATAGCCAGGCCAGCTACGCCCCTATGCTTAGCAAGGAAGACGGCAGGATTCGCTGGCAGGACAGCGCCGACGCAATTTACAACCGTTTTCGCGGGGTGATTGCCTGGCCCGGCACTTGGACTACCTACCACGATAAGCTGTTAAAGATCATTGACTTAGAACCCGCTAGCGGCCCGGGCGGCTCCGCCGGGGAAATTCTGACAACCGAAGAAACGGGCCTAAGAATTGCGGCGGGCAAAGATTCCGTGTTGCTTAAAACCGTGCAACCGGCGGGCAAAGCCAAAATGGCGGCTCGCGACTGGGCCAACGGCTATCAGGTTAAGAAAGGACAACGTCTTGTCTAAGGTTGCCATTGTGGGCCGACCCAATGTCGGCAAATCCAGCCTCTTTAACCGTCTGCTAGGACGACGCGAAGCTATTGTGGCCGACCAGCCCGGCGTCACTAGGGATGTCAAAGAAGGCCGGGTCGAAAGCGACTTGGGCGGTAGCTTTACGCTGCTCGATACCGGCGGCCTGTGGTCAAATGACGAGTGGCAAGAAGCCATCAAAAGACGCATAGAATTTGCGCTTAGAGACGTTAATCTTATCCTTTTTTGTGTCGATGGCCGCAGCGAGTTAAGCGCTGCCGATTATGAAATCGCGGACTGGCTCAGGACTTTGCGAAAAGATGTCGTATTAGTTGCCACCAAAGTCGATGACCCCCGTCATGAGGAAGACCCGTCGATTTATGAACTCTACGGCCTGGGTTTTGGCGAGCCGTTTTTTACGGCGGCGGAACATGCCCGTGGCACTTATGAGCTTACCGACGCCATTCTAGCCAGACTACCTGAAGCAGAAGAAGCCCCCGAAGAGGAAACCGTCCGCGTGGCCATCATCGGTAGACCGAACGTGGGCAAGTCAAGTTTGGTCAATGCCTTAGTGGGCGATGAGCACGTCATTGTGGCCGATGCAGCCGGCACCACGCGTGATAGCATTGATGTCCGTTTCGACTTTGGTGGGCGGCCCTTTGTACTTATTGACACCGCCGGCATCCGCCGTAAACCAACTGAGGATGTCGAGTACTACTCCAAATTACGTTCCGAACAGGCTCTTAGCAATGCCGATGTGGCCGTGTTGGTGATTGATCCGTTTGAGTTGGGTGACCATGAGATGCGTATTGCCAATCTGGCGCTTGAGTCCGGTAAGCCTGTGGTGCTGGCCATCAACAAATGGGACTTAGTGACCGACGAGCAGTTAACCATCTTCGAGAAAGATATCGAGGCTAAATTAAGCCATCTTTATTTTGCTCCCAAGGTCTATATAAGTGCGCTTAACGACTATGGGCTGCATGAGCTCTTAGCCACCGTCATTCGCGTCTATGACACTGCTCATTTGCGGGTGAGCACCAGCGAATTAAACAACTGGATTGATGTCTGGACCCAGCGCCAGGCCCCGCCTAACTTTAAGGGCAAGCCCTTAAAACTTCTTTATGCCACCCAGGCCGATGTAGCGCCACCCACCATCGTTATTTCGGTCAATAACGAGAACTTTATCACCCGCTCATACGAACAATATCTGCTTAATCGCATCCGCGAGGACTTAGGTTTTATGGAAGTGCCAATCCGGCTCATCTGGAAGGCTCGAGCCAAAGGCGGAGGCAAACGAGTCAGGTTGTAGTTCAGCTTCTATCCTGCTCTATCTCCAGCTCTACCTTTAAGTTACCCCGGCGCGTTTCGCCCTGGACACCCACTATGCTAAAGCGGCCCAATCCTTCGGCATAAACTTCGTCGCCAGGAGCGGCACTGGTCGATTTGCTGGCGGGCTTACCACTTACACTAACCTTGCCACCGGCAATCCCCTTGCTGAAATAAGAACGCGAAACCTTAAAGGCTTTGGCGCCCAAAGCATCTACTCGCAGTGAAGGCACTATCACCAACTGGCGGCGCACGCGTCCTTTAGCTAGATGCTCTAAACCCACCTCTTGCGGCACTAGGGGTTCTGCAACGGTACTCAGGCTCATAACCAGGTCGCGGGCCTGCTCGAGCACGATAACCGTTAGGCCGTCTTGGTGCGTAACGATATCGCCAATACTCTCAGTAGCTAAGCCGCTTTGTCTTAAGGCGGTGTGCAACTCAGCGGCGTCGTGAATTCCTTCAAAATAAACCGCCATCAGCGTAGCACTGGCCTGAGGGATATGCTCGGGAAAAGCGGTAAGCACCCGTCTTTTGGCTCCGGGATAACCGCCGTAAAGATAGGTGCTTACCCCAACCCCATGCAACTTAGCGGCCAGGCGGGCGGCGTCTTGAGGGTCCAAAAAACCCGTAGTGGCAACCCGCCCACCTCGCACCGCACGCTCTAAGCGCCTAAAAACTTCAAGTTCCTGCAAAATCTAGTGAACGTCTAAGACGTCAATACCTTTCTCTTTTAAACGCTGCGGAAAACTCTCGGAACCCTCACCAGTAACCCGCAGAACTAACTCGCGCCGCTGTCCTTCATGCACACCGGCTGTCACCGCCGCCACGATATTAGCCGGAGCAGCCGCATTGGCAACCTCCGCTAAGACACCGGGCTCGTCAGGCAAATCCACCGTGACACGCGTGCCGCCTTCACGAAGCCCCAGCACCGCCACAAAGGTGCGCAGCATATCGGTAATAGTGAAAATACCTACGACCTGGTCATTCTCTATTACCGGCAAACCCGAAATTTTGTGCTCCTCCATCAGCAGCGCCGCCCGCTCGACCGGGTCGTTGGGGCTCACCGTAATCACCGGACTCTTCATCACGTCGCGGATGGTGAGTTTGCTCAAGAGATAATTGAGTTCATAAACCGAAAGGGTCGTGGCCCGCGACGGCGTAGCATCTTTTAAGTCCTTATCGGTAACGATGCCCACAAGGGCACTGCCGTCCACTACCGGCAGACGACGATAGCCACCGGAGCGCAACATTTGCATGGCTTCCATTACGGGCGTTTTGCTGCTCACGGTCTGGGGGTTTTTGGTCATCCATTCACTAACTAACATGGCAAATTCGACTCCCTTTTATAACTACACCTTGGTTGATGTTGAGTCGGCTCGCTAGCCACTCACCTGCCCTCGGTGAGCGAATTGTACCGAGAAAACGAACGCCTGACAATGTTGTATTGTCCCACTTGTCTGCCCCGTTGGGCAGCTTATAGGCCAAGCATTGCCTACAAGCTTCTTAGAGCAGTCGCAATTTTTCAGTGCAGGCAACAGGCCCGGCAAAGCCTGTTCGACTACATCGAGCTTTTCTACAATCGTCGTCGCCGTTACTCAACTTTGGGCTATCAAAGTCCGGCTAAGTTTGAGGAGGCTCACTTTGAACTTGCAGCTTAACTCGGTGTCCACTAAACTCCAGGGCAAGGTCACACTTTCCTCTTTTTACTTTCTACTTTTCACTTTGTCCTTTAAAACCCAATTTGGAGCAGCTTCACAAAAACTGGCACTGACTTGCCCCAATAGGTAAAAATGGCCTCAATGAAACGCATTAGCATTCTTGGTTCCACCGGCTCAATCGGCACACAAACCTTAGACGTGGCCCGCTGGCGCGGCTATCAGATCGAGGCTTTGGCGGCTGGCAAAAATGCCGACCTGCTAGTTAAGCAGGTCAGAGAGTTTGGGCCCAAGCTCGTCTCTTGCGACGCCGGCATTGTGGCTGAGGTAGGGGCGCAATTACCAGGCGATACCAGGCTTTTAAGTGGTGTAGATGGACAAATCGCCGTAGCGCAGGCCGAGGCCGATGTTGTGGTGGCCGCCATTCCCGGTATGGCTGGCCTAACAGCAACCGCTGCCGCGCTAAAGGCCGGTCGGCGTGTGGCCTTGGCTAACAAAGAAGCAATGGTTGCCGCCGGACCACTTATGTGGGAGACGGCTCGAGTCCACGGCGCTGAAATTATCCCGATAGACTCCGAGCACTCGGCGCTATTCCAGTGCTTGCTGGGCGAAGACAAAAACAGCGTCCATTCACTTATCTTAACGGCCTCCGGCGGACCCTTTCGCCAAGAACCCGCCGACTTATCTAAAGTAAGTCCGGCTCAGGCGCTTAAACACCCCAACTGGTCAATGGGCAACAAGGTCACCATCGACTCGGCCACGCTCTTTAACAAAGGGCTCGAGGTCTTAGAAGCGCATTTTCTCTTTGAGCTTAAGCTCGAGCAAATCGAAGTGGTTATTCATCCACAGTCGCTGGTTCACGGTATGGTGCGCTTTAACGACGGCAACATCAAGGCGCAAATCGGGCCGCATGACATGCGCTTGCCCATTCAGTACGGCATCGAATACCCCGAGCGCCCACCGATTCCCTTAGGGCCACTGCCTTTAAGGGGTAGCTGGGATTTTTTCGCACCAGACATACAACGCTTTCCCAGTTTGGAGCTGGCCTATGAAGCAGGACGGAAAGGGGGCGTGGCGCCCACGGCGTTAAATGCCGCCGATGAGATTGCGGTGGAGGCGTTTTTACGAGGGCAGCTAAAATTCACGGATATTCCCAAACTGCTTGCCCGAGTCTTAAACCGGGCACCTGCTGATACCTTAAGTTGGCAAAACATTACAGAAGTCGATAGGGAGGCCAGAAAAATTGCTCTTGAGCTTTTGTAAACTTTTAGCCTTTGCATCAAACATAGCCACAATTAATAAAGGATCTGCGAGCATTTCATACCGATTCCGGTAAAAAGCCTAAAGAAGTTAGTGGTTTGTGGTTAATGGTAGGTGGTGAGTGGTCAGTAGTAGGTAGGAAAGGCATTTCTAGGCATTCTCTCACTGAGTTCTTCATTAATTAGCACTCAACAATTGACAAATTTCAATTGGCTGATTTTTACCACCTCTGGAAAGTCTCCAGCTTCTACTTCCTACTAACTACTTTCCACCAACCACTTTTTACTTTCCCTCTAGCCTCCCTCTGTAGGAATGCTTTCTAAAAACGCTATTTAAGTACACTCCTGCAAATAAGCAAAAGAAGGCTTAGGCTAAGGTATGTTCCAGGGTTCGCTGCGTTTGCCTTTTAAGCTACTGGGGATTCCTGTTAAACTGGACTGGTCTTTTTTACTCATTCTGCCTTTTCTAGCCTGGCTTATCGGTTCGCAGATCACGGCCTACGTTCTGCTGATCAACACTATTTTCGGACTCGAGCTCTCAGCGACAGCTTTGCAGCGAGGTCCACTACCCTATTTTCTGGGTCTGGTAGCAGCTATCGGCTTGTTTATCAGCGTGGTAATTCACGAGCTTGGTCACGCAGTCACCGCCAGACGTTATGGCGTAAAAACCCAGGAAATCACTCTGTGGTTTTTAGGCGGCTTGGCCCAGTTTGACGATATGCCCAAACAGCGCGGCGCCGAGGCCATCGTTGCCATTGCCGGGCCGATTACTAGCGTCTTGTTAGCCGCTGTGCTTTATTTGCTCTGGCTGGCGCTGCCTGCTGCTGGAGCCGCCACTCAGTTCGTGATCAGTTATTTGCTGATCACCAACGCCATGTTGGCGCTGTTTAATCTCCTTCCCGCTATTCCGCTTGATGGCGGACGGGTGCTACGCTCACTGCTGGCTTTGCGGCTGCCTTATCTTGAAGCCACCAGACTTGCAGCCAACATTGGTCAGGTAGTGGCTATCTTGCTTGGGATTTATGGTTTCTTAACCTTTCAGATATTTCTCTTGATCATAGCCTTTTTTATCTACAGTGCAGGCCGCAGCGAAGCACAATACGCCGTCATTAGCGAGATTTTACGCGGCATCAAAGTTCGCGATCTGATGAGCAGCGAAGTGGTGAGCGTTAGCTCCGACATGCCAATTAGTCAACTCTTTGAGCTGATGTTTTTTAAAAAACACCTGGGTTATCCGGTGGTAGACGATGATCGCCTGCTCGGTTTCGTTAAACTCCAGGATGCCAAAGACGCCGGTGAGGACAGTGTAGTTGCCGACATCATGTCCAGACAACTGGATACCATTTATGAAAGCGAGGACGCTCTTGAGGCACTAAAACGCGTTGCTGAGACAAAACACGGGCGCTTCGTAGTGCTAACTAAGCAAGGGGATATTGTCGGCATCTTGAGCAAAACCGATTTGCTGCGGGCTGTCCAATTAGGTATAGACAGTGGTGGTAAAAGCCTGCCAGGTAGTAAGCAAGGCGGTCAGGGTAACTCTTTTTGATCTCTATCACTCCAGAGTCGTGTACATGCGACCAGAGCTACCGTGTAGCAGCTAACAAAATTGTGGCAACTATGCTGCCATACTAAGGCTATGACGAATCCTGTGGGGCTAATATGTTAACTGCCCTTACCATCCTGATTATTCTGACGGTCTCGGTGCTGGTACACGAACTTGCCCATTATTTAAACGCTCGCAGTGTCGGTTTGCCCGTGCGGGCATTTAGTGTTGGCATGGGGCCTATAATATGGCGCAAACAGTGGCGAGGCACCGAATGGCGCATCTCGCTCATTCCCTTAGGCGGCTATGTTGACTTGCCCGGCTTGGCTGCCGAACCCAATGAACAGGGCGAGCTACAATATCCCGCTGGCGGTTTTGCCGCCAAAAACCTGGCACAAAAGCTCTGGATTTTAGTGGGCGGCGTCATTGCCAACAGCATTCTGGCAGTCTTGCTCTTGGCGCTTACCATAACCTTAAACCCGAACTATCGTAGTTTGACCGCTAATATCCCAGTAAGCGAAACCGGCACGGTGTTTGCCGATGTTATCGAGGGAAGCGCCGCTGAAGCACTCGGTATTGAAGCCGGTGACATCGTCTTGCAGATGAACGGCGTAGACAATCCTGGACGCAACGAGCTAAGTCAGCTAGTGCGCGAGTCCTCAAGGCTCGAGCTTAAACTCGAGCGTAACGGTGCAGTTATCAACATTGCTACGCCCTGGCCGCTGGCGCCGCAGGCAACAACCGATAGGCCCATGTTGGGCGTGACCTTGGCGCCACTTGAGTTTGAATCACCACCAGCGATTTCCTATGGTCAGGCGCTGGTTGAATCAACAACTTTCTTCGTGCGCATCGTCCCTGAGTCGGTGCGGGGTTTTGTCAGGGGTTTCGGCCAGACTTTTGCCGGTCAGCGCAGCGAGGAAATTGTCGGCCCCGTCGGCATAGTCGGGCTTTTCAACCAGGCTACTAAAGCCGGAATTGTGCCCGTTATTTTCCTGGCCGCCATCATCAATTTTTCGTTGGCCATCTTTAACCTATTGCCCATCCCAAGTCTTGACGGTGGCCGCATGCTCTTAGCTACTATCGTGGCTATTCGCGGTCGGCCTTTTAAGCCTGGTCAAGAAGAATTCATCCACTTTTTGGGTTTTGTGACCATCATGGCTTTTATCATCCTGATGACCTTTAGCGAAATAGGCGATCTCTTCAGAGGTTAAAACCCGGCTAAGTCAAAAATCAAGTAAACTCTTCTGTAGCTATGCGTTCTTGCGGCATAATTATTCCGGCCTTTAACGAAGCGGCCTCGGTCGGCACGGTGGTAAGCATTGCCCTTGAGGCCAAGCTTGGCCCGGTCTTGGTGGTTGACGATGGTTCACAAGACGCTACGGCTCAGGTTGCCAAGCAAGCCGGGGCGGAAGTCTTAAAGCTCGAGCACAATCTCGGCAAAGGCGGCGCAGTGGTAGCCGGTGCTCAGCAGTTAAAGACCGATGTCATCGTCTTGCTCGATGCCGACCTCACCGGACTATCGGCAGAGCACGTGCAACAACTGGCCGAACCTGTAGTGAATAATCAGGCTGACATGACCCGGGGAGTCTTTGTAGGTGGCCGCTGGCGCACGGCTACAGCCCAGCGCCTTATGCCGCAGCTCAACGGTCAGCGGGCGCTAGTGCGTGAAAAACTATTAGAGATAAACACTTTAGCCGATAGTCGTTACGGCATTGAAATTGCCATTACCGAATACGCTAAGCGCCAACACTGGCACTGCCAGGACATACCCCTTTTGGGCGTATCCCAGATTATGAAAGAAGAAAAGCGTGGCTTTTGGAAGGGTTTTTTAATACGCTTGCGTATGTACGCCGAAATCACCAGAACCTGGCTGCGTAATATGTAAAAAAGCACCCGGGTTTACCAGGTACTTGAATCCTCTGAATAAATTTTAGAGAAGGTGTCCCAAACTGTGTATGTTGAAACAGTCAGCTAACGTCCCTGACATAATTCACCAACTACGACGCACAATTTGTGGTACACCGCCATTTTAGACGATTATTCGTTCACCTTGACCTGCTGGGACTTAACATCCTTGACAGCGTCACTATCGGCACGGCCAAAACCCTTACCGCGAGGCGCACCAATTCTAGGCAGAATCCAGTAGTCTAAGCCGTAATAACCAGCAACGCGCCAGGCCAGCACCAACCAGGTAGCCAGAATAAACATGACAGGATTGGTGGAAACCGTACCGGCCAAGAGGAAGCTGGCGTTTAAAAAACCACCCATAAAAGCCGAGAAGCCTGTCACCACGCCCAAAATAAGGGCAATGCCAATCAGCACTTCGCCAAAGGCCACTAAGTTGCTGAAGACCACGGCATTGGGAATGAAGATTCGTTCGATCAACCAGGCATACCAGCCCTGCACGCTGGGGTGATCACCGGCAGTGAGCTCGAGCGCACGGCCCAAAAAGCCTTTGACCGCGCCGCCAGCACCTGCACCTACCCAG
The DNA here is from genome assembly GCA_030147925.1 of Trueperaceae bacterium. Lineage (GTDB taxonomy): Bacteria > Deinococcota > Deinococci > Deinococcales > Trueperaceae > JASBUK01. The sequence goes on along the minus strand of JASBUK010000005.1, from coordinate 1,050 downwards.
GCCGGATTGGTTACTTTACCCCAACCAGCGGTCAACCAGAGGTAACCCAAATAAATACGAACGACGGCCCAGAAGGGGGCAGCAGCTCTGCTGCCAAAAATAATCTGGCTAATCTTGGGTTCAGGATATGTGAGATTCTTTGTGCTCATTTAAGAGTTCTCCTTTCGTTTTCCGTTGATTCATCATCCTCTAATAAAGGAATTGCTAACAGTTACAAATGTCCTGAATAAATTTGTAACGTGGCGATTTTCACAAAAACAGCCAAAGTTGTGACAAACCCCAACAAAAACTATGAGAACGGCTTTTTAGTTTACTTAAACGGCTTTAGGCGGAGCTGTTTAAATTCAAATGGCAACTTAGCTCACTAATTAGTTCTCCGCCGACTTTTGTTTGTCGCAACCTACCCTCGACAAAACCCAAATGGCGGTAAAAACCCCGGGCGCGGTGGTTTTTTTCGGCTACCGTCAGGCTGATTTTTTTTACCCCTCTGGCTCGAAACCAACTGTGGGCTTCTTCCCAGAGCATGCGTCCATAGCCCCGGGATTGCAGTTCGGGCAAAAGATAAATTGCACCTACAAAGCCAAAGTTATCACTTAAGCTCAGTCGTGCGTAGCCACTAACGTGCTTGCTTTGCTCGAGCACCAACAGACCACCAGTATTTAACGTCTGGCGCAAAGAATACTCGCTATAGGCCCGGCTCAAAAACAGCTCGATCGCCTGCTTGCTGAGTATGCCTTCATAAGTGTGATGCCAGGAGGCTTTTGCTACTGCTTGCACCGCGGGAATGTCTTGCACAGTAGCAAGTCTTATGAGTGCTGCGGGTCTTGGCCTGGGCATACTTAAAAATTATTTTACCGGACACCCCAAAAGTTTTTCCGGATCTTAACAGTCTTTGAAGCGGCTCAAAACTGAGCTTTTGTCAAATGTTGTGGATGAAGGTCTTCAAGCGGCGAGCTTATCCTCTCTGATGCCGTCGATGAATATCACATCTTGAACCACATCCTTTAGAAGTTCTGAGCCTTTGAGTCTCAGCCACCTTCTTTCAGCACT
>JASBUK010000151.1 GCA_030147925.1 Trueperaceae bacterium | reverse complement strand
GTCGTCGTTACCTGTCAAAGCGTGACACTCGAGCACTTCAGGGAAATGCGCCAGCGCGGCGCGGAGGTCTGTGTAATTGTGAGGACTTAAATTCTGCTTAAACGCTACTTTAAGAAAGCAAAGCAGGTCAAGCCCCAGTTTGTTGCGGTCCAACAACACCACGTCTTTGCGAATGACACCCTGCTCCCGCAGCTTTTTGAGGCGTTTGTGGACGCCGGCGGCTGATAGGTTTACCAGCTCACCAAGTTCAGCCACACTAATGTGACTGTCCTCTTGGAGCTTTTCGAGCAAGTGTCTGTCTACCGAGTCGATGATTGGATACTCCTAAACCGGCAGGTTTATCAACTAAAAGGTTCAAAATATTAGACAACGTTAACAATTCTTGCATTTATTGTCAACACGGCTTATCTTTATGGGTGCAACTCAACCAGTGGGGCAAGGAAAGGCGTGGTGGCGTAAAGTGTCATGGGGAACAAGCGGCTGTTTAGAACAGCGCCTAGCTCTTAAAGAAGCCATACGACCCGCTCCGGAGCGAGACCACTGCATCCCGGACTGTTTCATACGAAAGCCGATGACACTTTTATTTGCGCCTTCGACTTGACCCGAGCCGATAGGTAAGCCACGTGTTTTGTAGCTGGGATAGTCCATGTGCTGCTGACGTTCTTCGAGATAACGCCAAGCCGTTTGGGAGGGTTCGTTCCAGCTTCGCCAAACAGCTTCATCGGGGTTGTGCTCTTGCAGCCACTCAGCCGCCTTGATGTTGCCTGTTACCCAAGCTCGTCTGGTCTGAGTACGCCTGTCTTCATCCCAGCCAAGATTTTCCATGACGGTGTCGAGGTAGCTACTGCTGTGGTAAACGTCGATGATGTGTGGGATACCCAGATTCTCGTAGAGATGCTTAATCCAGGTTGCGCCGTCACTCAAGCCTATAACTTCGTCGTTTTGTCGCAGGCCTGCCTCACGCATCAAGCCTGCCACTTGGTCGGTGAAGAGGGTCGCTTCACAGACATCGGCTAAAACACTGCGTTGCTGGGGTGCGGCTACCGGATGAATGACCGCGCTCTTTATCTCAATACCTGCACAGACGCCGCCTTGGGCTTGTTCGAGAACCCGCACCCCATCGACTTCGATAACGATTTGACGGCCTTGGCCTGCCAGCAAAGGCGCATCTTTGGCAACGTCCAACAACTCGCGCGTTTGTGTTTGACAGGTGCTGGCATAGCTCTGAGTCAGACGTTCTAAACCGGCTCGGCTCATGCTTGGCAACATTTGAAAGTCCCGGCTGACTTCGGCCGCTTTTTCATAGGACATACTGCTGCTTAAACGCATCATCACGTTCAACGCCCCTGCCGTCCAACCACTGCTATCCAAGCTTGGATCTAAAGCAACTTGGCAATGGCTCCCATCTTTATGTTCGTATCTTTGACTCGGGACTTGCACGCTGCCCCAGAAGTGCTCGACCTTGATTTGCCCACGGCCGTCTTTGTGCCAGCCCTCAGCTTGGGTCTCCACAGGGGGGAAAATCCTGGCTCTCGACCAGGTGCTGCATCATGCGACTCAGCAAACTATTTTGTCGTTTCAGCAAAGCTGCCTCTATCTCGTTTACGCTCGCTTGCGTCCCTAGTTCCTGTTTTACTTCCGCAACGAAGCTCTTGATGATGTCGTCCAACTCTTCTGTTTGCTCTGAGGTCGTTTTCATTCTTCAGTTTTATCACCCCCACTCACTGAGTTGCACCCCTTTACGTTGACGGCTATCACCTCGTTAGAATTCTATCCGAACTAAAGCAAGCGAAGGTACAAGGTGTGACGGTGTTTTGTGATCTTGATGGTGCCCCTGATACCTACGACGCGCCCTCTGTTTTAGAGGCGCTTGAGTACGTAGACATTGCTCAGTGCACCCCGCAGGTCGCGAACGGCCTGTTTCCACGGCAAAGTGCAAGTGAGG
>JASBUK010000146.1 GCA_030147925.1 Trueperaceae bacterium | reverse complement strand
ATCGTCTGTAGTTATAAATCTTGCAAGTGCTATTAGTAGGAGGTGGAAATCAGGGATTTTCCAGCGAAGGCAAGAAGTATTCGAGGGCTTGCTCAAGCTCAATGTAGGGGTGCCTTTAAGAGCCTTTTTATCAAACATAGCCTTCAGAATGGGCATAACGCCTCCCATCTCACACCCTACCCCTCGCTTTGTAGGGATGCTTTCTAGAAAGGCTATTCCTCACTCACTACCTACCATTAGCACCCGCACATCAGGGGTTAATTTCTGCATTAAATTCAACTGCAAAAACATAGCTGCCCGGCTCCTCGTCACCATCGACAAAAACCGTGAAATCCTCCGGCAAGACCAGGGTTTCAAAACCCACAGTGGGGCTATCACGCCTTATGCTCTGCCCGTCAGCCGGGGAGTCAAAGAGCAGAATATCCGCCACGCCAAGACCGCTACCCACCGGCCCCGAGGCCTGTGTCACCGAGACCCTCACGGTATAACCTCGCGGGTTGTTAGCCGCTACTTCTACCCGGCTCACTTCTGAACTACTGAGTTCTAAAGGCGTACCATTCTCGATGGCCCTAACGTAGTCCAAAGCATTTGGCTCGGCGTAATCAAAATAAATGGTGGCCACCCCGCCGCTGGTCAAAATATCGCCAATGCGAAGTTGCAAAAAGGGTGGGATTTCCACACGAATTTGATGTGTAACGGTGTCTTTTTTGTTCTTCTTATCCCGTGCGTCCCAGACGAAGTATTGCACCGTCGTCTCGTAACTGCCGGCTAATTCCTGCCCGCTGATACGCAAGCGGTATTCGACCTCTATATCGGTGCGTTTATCATCGCTTTGCAAAAATTGCAGCGGCAGTTCGGAAACCGGCAACCAAGCGGTAACTTGCGTGGGAGTCTTCTTAGCCAACAGGGTAAAGCGGGCTTCTAGCTCAATGTTATTGGCGGGGCTCCAGCTTGTGCGGCTCAGCTCTGCTGTAAAAGGCTCGTCTTTATCACGCTTTAGTTTTAATTTGATATTTGGGCTGGTCAGATCGGGGTTCAAAAAACCGCCAATGGCGTTGCTGTACTCAGCCGACGTGGGGGTGAAAGTTACGGGACGATTGCAAGCGCTCCTGGGTTGACACTGCACTCGCTGTGCTACTGCTACGCCAAGTAAGCTCAGCGCAATCACAGTCAGCAAAAAATAGCGTAGCCATCTAAGCATCGGGGTTGTACCACAAGTTGTGTAAAGAAGTGAGTGATTAGTAGTTTGTAGTTTGTAGTTTGTGGTTGGTAGGAAAAGCATTTTGGAAAATCCGTCGCTTCTACCTCCCACTAACCACTTTCTACTTACTTTCTCCTTTTCACTTTTGTTTAGCAACCAACTTGGGACAGCTTCAAACATCAGGGCACCTGAATTGGCAACTCTCCAGCTAAAATACCCCCACGGCTGTCCTCGATGAGCGCTAATGCCACATAAAAGCCCGGCTCGATGCCTTCGGGTAAGGGAATGCTTAGTTCACGTTCGCTTTCACGCAAAACGGGTACATCGGGAACTTCTAAGCGGTATTTGGAATTTCCTTCTTCATCACGAAGTTCCACAAAGCCGCCAAGCCGCATTACCGTATTGCCGGTATTAGCCACTGCAACCGTCAAGTTGCCGTCGTCCGGCTGGAAAAAATCAACCAGTTCCGAGCCGCCTTGCTCGGTAGCGGCAATGGTCACGTAAATAGTGAGGCCGATTCGGGTAGTGGTAATAACGCCCACACCCTGGGTTTCGGTGGGTGGAGGCACCACGGTGAAAAACACCATCGATTGATAAGTGCCATCATAAGCGGCATCCTGTGGAATCGTGACAGAAACGCGAAACTCCTGGCTTGAATCCGCTTCTAAGATAAAATCGCCTGCCTCGGGCTCGAGCCATGCTGCACTACTAAACTCAAGGCTGGCTGGCGGCAAGACCAGGAGATTACCCTCGGGATCAAGGGTCCAATCGCTTAAATCCACCTGAATTTGCTGCGGACTGCTAGCGGTGGTTAATATCGACACTGTTTCTGTAAGCGTTTCGCCGGGTCTACCTACAAGCTCCAAACGTGGTGGTGATAAACCAATTTCGGCAGCGTGAGCCGCCATAAAAAAAATAAGTAGTAGTAAAAGGAGAAATCTTTTCATCGGTTCAATCATAACGTTAAGGATTAAACAAAAAATAGGTGACAACGGTGACATATTCCCCAGGGTCTTCATCACCCTGGACCGCCACGCTGTAATCAAGAGCGTTAAAACCCAGGCTTTTCCAGCCCAGGGTAGAGCGCCGGTCACTCACAATTAGTTGCCAGTTGTTTGACAGCGACCAGCTTGGGCGAATCCAACCACCGGCTCGAGCCGTAATGGCATCGGGTGTCAGGCCGGACTTTAGCCCGCGATTCACTCTTATGTCACTTAGGTTAAGCCCTGCACCACTCTCCGGCCCGGTATAGCTAAAGGGCGTGGCCCGAACAAATACATACCAGCGCCCCCGCCGCACCACAACCTGAATATCCTCAAAGTCGCTGGCGACGTTCGGCTCCAGAACACCCGCACCTTCCACCGCCGCCACATAACTGTTGACATCGGCAGTGTAGTCAAAAGCCACGCTGGAGTTAAGCGCAATATTGCCAGAACCGTTTATGATTTTAAGGCCGATGTAGTTGGGTATGCGTATATCGACCGTCTGATCATCAGACTGAGCCAGAGCAAAACCAGCCAACACCATGCTGAGGGCAAGCACTTTATAAAGAAGTATTTTTAGCTGTCTTGCAATCATCTGCTTTAACCCTTTTCATTTTTACTCAACTTGCTCTTTAGCTAATAATCCTTAAACTTCAGACCAATCAATTATCGATATTTTACCCGTCACAGACTTACAAAATACTTACTTTACATCCCGCGTCAAAATTAGAAACCCACCTTTTCGGTGGGTTTCAATTATCTATAAAAATGTGTCTGAGTTTTTGCGATTAAGGAGCTGTGATGGTGTAAGTTACCGTGGTACTGTATTCGCCGGGGTCTTCATCACCGTCTACAGTCAGGCCGTAGTCCCCGCCGCTAAAGCCGAGGCTTTCCCAGCCAGTCGTTTTACTACCATTTGCCACGGTTGCACCTGATAAATTAAAACCACCAGTGGGGGTAACATTTGCTCCAGCAGCGCCCGAAGGAGCCACAGTTATATCTGTAAGAGCAATGCCGGCACCAGTACCGCCCACAGCAAGGTTATCAATGAACGAAAGTACACCTGATGATACGCCTACTGACCAACCGCCGGCATTGGCCAACACAACTACATCACCAAAATCGGTCACGGTTGTCGGGGCTACAGTACCCCCACCAGCATTTACAGCGGCAATGTAGTCAGTAGCATCAGCTTGAAAATCAAACTCAACTGAAGGGCTGGTTGCTGCATTGTTGCTAAGTCCATCAGTGATACGCAGCATCAGTAACCTAGGAATTCTAATGTTCACATCGTGACCAGCTGCAGGTTGTGCAAATGCCGCACCTAATCCTAAGACCATTACCGCTACCATTGCGAGTCCAAAAATTTTTTTCATCGTTCCCTCCGGAAAAATTCGGCCGGTTGCGCTACTAGCTCCATCTGTCCCAAGCGCCCAAATACGGGTTCAGACTTCATCGCTTCCGAAAGGAACTCTCCGCTTAATTGGATTACGGAGAATCTTCTTATGTTCTTAGTTTATTGATGAACTCTTACAAAATTCTCACTCGGGGGGAAAAAGTGAGTGTAAATACTTCACAATCGGCTTTTTTAATTTAGGGACGCGCCAGGGTATAGGTGACCACGCCGCTGTAGTTGCCGTCAGTCGGTAAGGGGGCTTTGAGGCCATAAGCAATGCTTAAGCTCTGCCAGCCCTGGGTTTTTTCGCCGCTGCTCAAAACTCGCGGGTAAGCGGTGAAGTCTTGCCAACTCCCCCGGTCATTCATGCGCCACGTGAGTTGAGCTTGGGCGTCATTAGTGCTGTCTGGCGAGTAGCTGGCGCTGAGTTGCCAGTTGCTATTGGCAAAGATTTGCAGTTCGCTATAGGCCGGATCGATCCGGTAGTTGCCATTTTCTACTTGAATGTCAATCGGCACGCTGGCGCTGCTGGTATTCGTACCGTTGTCAAGCCTTAGTTTGAGCACGTTAGGGATGCTCACATTCACGCGGTGGCCGGCGCTGTCTTGCGCGGCGGCGACACCCAGCGTCATCAGGATAATTATGCTTATGTTTAGGATAATTTTGTGCATTCGAACCACCTTTCGTGGTCAGAACGCAACCAGTCATACAGTTCGGCCGGTTGCATCACTGGCTCCCCGAGTCCCTTGATGCCCAGATTGGGATACTCGGTTCATCGCCTCCGAACAATCCCTCGCAGGATGCTCGTCGGGGGGCGCTTAACTGGCTGTCGGGTGAATGGTTTGGCGGACTATTAAAGACTATATGAATATAGCCGCCGTCACCTCCGGCCGGTTGCGCTACTAGCTCGGCTTGTTCCAAGCGCCCAAATGCAGAACAAGCGTCATCGCTTCCGAAGTACACTTAGCCTAAGGCTAAGCTAGTTGGATTATAGCGCCGGTTTGTCACAAAATTCTTACATGGTAACCTCCAATACTGCACTTTGGTCATCTGGCGGTGCGCATAAAGGTCAGGCTTTCGAGAAAAAGCTTGTCCGAGGGCGCTAGATCGGCTGCGTTTTTAAGCTCTTGTAAGCTGCTTTTCTTGTCTCCCAACAAAAAACGAGCCCAGGCGCGTAAAAAGTGTGCCGCCGCTAGTTCGGGCGCTACCTGCACGGCAGGCGTGGTGCTTGCGTCCAGCCAGTTGGCCAGTTCTTCCGGCCAGCTTGCCGCTACGCTATCTTGTATAAGCGGTGAGTCCTGGCTAAAAATCTCTGCCGGGCTCAGTGAACGAAAGGGCTTAAGCGCAGCGTCATAGTCACCATAAAAAACCTGGCTGAGCAGCGGATAGGCGCTAGTCTTGGCTAAGTCAGCGCTAGTCTGGGCAAAAAGCTCAATCAGTGCGATATTCCAGCGCACGACTTCGCTTTGGCTCCGTTGCATTTCTTTTAGCATAGTGATTTCTCTGGCCTGCTTCCAGAGCCTGCCCCGGGCCAGCGCCACCGCGCGGTTATTGAGCACCTGCACGGCTGTCAGGGGTGTCGCTTCGATGGGGGTAAAAGTAATTTCGCGCAAATCCTTACCGTCCCAGCGCAAAACATTAAAGTCCGGCCAGCGCACGCCACAGGCATAGCAAAAGACATAGTTGTTCGTCTGGTTAAGAATGAGCTCGAGCACCCCATCTCCGTTTAAGTCGCGCAGTTCACCGGCGTCCGGGCTCGAGTTGATATGAGAAACTTCCAAGCTTAACTGCTCATCAGCAAAGCTCAGCAAATCAAAACCACCGGCGTGAGCCCCTAAACCGCTTTCAAGCTGCAACCAAATACGGCTGGGTTCTAACTCAACCTGTTGCAACGCGCCTTCAAAAACATAGTCGGGTGTTTCCAGTTCGATCCGGTCAAGCTCTTGCCATTTGCCCTCTTGCAAACGGTAGATTAGCAGCAGATGATTTTCCAATTCATCTATGCTGTAAGGCCGCGAACCCTGAGTATAGACCGCCCAGAGCGGCGGCTGACCCTTAGGCACAATCAGGGGCAAAACCCCAACGGCTGAATTCTGCTGGGCAAAGTGCGGCAGCGTGGGCAATACCTGCTGCAGCAAACTTGCCTCAGGCGAATCGTTGCTGCCACTGGCCTGAAAAACAGCGGGCAAAACCAAGACCAAAAGCAGGCCGAGGCTAAGATATCGTCTGGCTCGTCGTCGCCGTGTCCCTTGCATATACCCCTCCACTGACGGTCTAAACTTGCTTGCTTACCTGTCATTAAGCTTAAATGATGCCGTGCGCCCTAAGCGCGGCAACGCTCACAGCAAATTCACAGCAAGCTCAGATTACAACCATAAGTCATAGGGGTTCGCATAAGTTAGTTGGTGGTTGGTAGTAAGTGGTAGGTAGGAGAAGCGTTTTGGAAAATCCGGCGTTTCCACCTCCTACTAACCACTTTCCACTAACTACTTTTTACTTTCCACTCAGTAAACCTTGCTTCTTTTCGGTATAAACTGGCGATTATGCATGACACCATCACGCTTAGCGACGCATTAAAACTTGCCGGGCTGGCTGACACCGGTGGGCAAGCCAAGATGCTGATTCAAAGTGGCCAGGTTAAGGTTAATGGTGAAGTTGAAACGCGCCGTAAACGCAAATTGCGCCAAGGGGACATGATCGCGCTTGGGGATGAAGAGTTTGTGCTCGAGCTAAAAAACGATGATGCTTGAATCTAAAAAAGCCTTTGGCACTACGGCTTCACCGGCTTATGCTGGGTAATCAATAGCTAAAATCTAGCACTCTAGCCTCGTCTCCCGCTGTTATCTTTAGTGACTATCCCGTGCTATGCTCCTTGCTTGAATGCGGAGTGAGTTTTAGATGCCCAGAAGAAGCGACCTTAAAAAAATCCTGATACTTGGTTCCGGCCCGATTGTCATTGGTCAGGCCGCTGAGTTTGACTATTCCGGCACCCAGGCTTGCAAGGCTCTGCGGGCGGCAGGTTATGAGGTAGTGCTAATCAACTCGAACCCGGCGACCATCATGACCGACCCGGAAGTGGCCGACCGCACCTATATAGAACCGCTGACGGTTGAATTTGCCGAGAAGGTCATCAAAATTGAAAAACCCGATGCCTTGTTGCCGACCCTGGGTGGTCAGACTGCGCTCAATCTGGCTAAATCTCTTTACGAGCGGGGCATTTTAGAAGCTCACGGCGTCGAACTGATTGGCGCTAACTATCAGTCTATC
>JASBUK010000077.1 GCA_030147925.1 Trueperaceae bacterium | reverse complement strand
CACTGGTCCGAACAAGGTGCTGCCGGTATGGCAGCCTTGAGAGCGCAAACCTGTGCTAAACACCCTCTTGTTACCTTTGACACCCTACGCTTCGACGCCTTTTCGCTTCCAGCTTCATCCCCGTAGGCAATGTTGCACCCTGCTTTGATACGGATTTTTGCCGCACTGTAGGCATAAAAAGGCGGTGAAAGTTCCGGCTACGCATGGCTGTCAGATGAGCCGGGAAAAGAGAAAAGTGAAAGGTTTCCTACCAACCACTGACCGCAAAGCACCCACTAGCTGTTTTGGTCGCCGAAAAACTTGTTCCTGTGATTATATATAGTTAAACTTTATAATATATAAAATAAATATTGACAAACAATAAGCTATAGCTTTATACTCATTTAAGAAAGGAGGCGTTATGAATCCGTTTTATTTGGAGTATCTGGTTAGGGCCGAAATTGTGGAAAAAGAGCAAAGGGCGCAGGTAGTCCGGCTAAGGAGTCTGGCGCCTCGCCTCTCGCTACGCGCCTCTTTAGCGCAGGGCTTGCGTTTACTGGCCGAGCGGCTCGAGCCCCAGGCCAGCAAAACAACCAAATCGCTCACGCACTTTTAGGAGACAAAATGACGGAACAAGAACGCGTTAAAGCCTTGTTAGCAGAAGGCAAAATCAGTCAGGAGGAAGCTGATCTACTCTTATCGGCACTAGAGGACATTGATAAGGCCGAGACTGCCGTTGACGATGTTGCTCAGGAGGTTAGCAAGCAGGCGGCTGTAGGCGAGTCTAGCGATAACGCAGAAGCTAGTGACATGCCGTTTGCAGCAGCCAAAGCCCCCGACCCCGCTGCCGTCAAAACACCACAGGGTCTTAGCTGGGTGCGTATTAATGTGCTGGCAGGCGACCTTTCTATCCGGCTTGACCCGTCTTTAACCGCGCCTGCAGTTGACGGCAAGGCGACGATTCGCAAGCAGGGCAATGATTATCTCATTGCTTATGAGCGTGCTGAAGATAAAAGCTTAGCTGGCTTGATCACAGGATTTATGCGCCGTATGGATGACCTGAACGTTCGCATTCCACCGGGCTATGGAGTGGAGTTAAAGAGCAAAGCCGGAGATGTTGATATTGACGGCGTTCCTTACCTAAAAGGCAATTTACTGGCCGGAGATATTAACGCCACTAATTTAGGCGGTATTGATTTGAGCATGAGTGCAGGTGATCTCGATGTTGGCTTGCTCTTAAGCGAGGGTGAGCACCGCGTTCAGTTAACCGCAGGTGATGTTGATATTAAGCTCTTAAAGGGCTCGAGCGTCAAAATAACAGCAGACGTTAATATCGGTGATCTCGATTTTAAAGGCCCGGCTGAACTTAAAGAATCCCTGCAAACAAAACGGCGCATGATGGGGGGACATGTCGAAGCTACGCTAGGGGAAGCCGCAGCATCTTTGGAAGTGCAGTTGCGCACAGGGGACTTACAACTGGAGGTTGAAAGTGACTGAAAGACAAAAGATTCTCGAAATGTTAGCCGCCGGACAGATCAGCGTCGAACAGGCCACGGAATTGCTCGCGGCCATAGAGACAGCAAGCACGGCCCCGAAAAAGGGCATAGCTAAAATGGTGCGCATCCAGGTCGACGCCGCCGATCAGGCTAAAGTGCGGGTAAACGTGCCGGCTCCACTGGCTAAGTTCGCCATGCAGTTTGTGCCCACAGAAACCCGTGAGGAACTAAAAGCCCAGGGCATCAACTTAGATGAATTATTAGATGTCCTAAAGGGTGAATTGCCCGAGGGGCGCTTAGTAGAAGTCGAAGCTGATGATGAGGGTAAAGAAGTCAAGGTGATTGTTGAGGTTGTCTAGTCATGCTGTTAGCTGTAGTTGATACCAAAGTGCAGTTTTCCTGGCATGCAATGCCAGGAAAACTGCTCGTGAGAGCATCCCCTTAGACGATTCTATTTATGATACGGATAAAGCAATCCTACATAACTGATTTAAGGCCGCGTCTCCTGCGTTTGGAATTTCGCTTAAAGCGACACCGTTTTGTTTCGCTGCTGCCCTTGTGGGCGCTTGAGGAAGTTCTGCGTTTTGGCCTAAAGCTCGTTTTGCTGTGGTGGCGTTACCGGCAGAAAAGCCGCCCGAGCTGGCAAGAAGCCAGCCTGATTTTGCTGCGCGATGATCTAAAGCCACTTGGTTTTGCCCCCGGCGATACCATCTTGGAGATTGACAGTGCGGAGTTTGCTATTAAACTCAGCCGACTTTGATTAAGGAGTTATAGATGCAAAAACTGGCCATGCCAACCCAGTGCCCGGTTACGGGCGAACCACTCGAAGTGACGCGCCTAGAGTGCCCCACGAGTGGTGTGAAAATCGAAGGGCGCTTTGTACCCAATGAGTTTGCGCTGCTTTCTGCCGAACACTTGGAATTCATGCGCCTTTTTGTCAAGGTGCGTGGCAACCTAAAAGAAGTTGAGCGCATCTTGGGGCTTAGCTATCCCACGGTGCGTTTGCGCTTTGAAAACCTGCTCAAATCACTGGGTTACGAGGCTTATGAAGCAATCGAAGACAGCCAGAGCGAAAGAACCGAAGTGCTCAATCTGCTCGAGCAGGGCGAGATCAGCGCAGAAGAAGCCACGACGCGACTGCGCAACTTAAAACGCCGTTAAAAATCTTTGGCGCACTACAACTAATTGCTGTCAGTTGGTTATACTGCTTAGTTGATGACGATGGATTACTACGACTTGCTAGGGGTGGACAAAGACGCTGAGGCGTCGGCGATTAAAAGCGCCTACCGCAAGCTGGCTCTCAAATATCACCCTGACCGCAACCCTGACGATAAGGCCGCCGAGGAAAAGTTTAAGGAAATCAACGAGGCCTATGCGGTTCTTTCCGATACGGAAAAACGCAGCCGCTACGACCGCTTTGGCAGCGCCGATCCGCAAGCGCACTATAGCGGCGATATCTTTGATATTTTTGCCTCGGTCTTTGGTAGTGGTTTTACCGGGGGCGGTTTTGGGGTTCAGCGGGGGCGTCCGGGCGAAGACCTTGAGGCCCGGCTAACGGTTACGCTCGAGCAAGCGCGAGTGGGCGCTACAGTGGAGCTCGAGCTAGAGCGCTTAACAGTTTGTGATCGCTGTGAGGGCGAGCGTGCCGAACCGGGCAGCGGTGGTCGTCAGACCTGTCCGACCTGTGCTGGCGCAGGACAGGTACGCATGCAGTCACAGTCATTTTTTGGCACTGTGGTGAGCAGTCAAACTTGCCCGAAGTGCCGGGGTTTTGGTGAGGTAATTACCACTGCTTGCGGCAAATGTGGCGGCAGTGGACGCATGAAAGTGCGTGAGACGGTGCCGATCAATTTACCCAAAGGCATTGACGCGGGCTACCGCTTGCGGATTCCGCAACAGGGCAATGCCGGTATTGACGGAGCCGAAGCGGGTGACCTTTATGTTTATATCGAGCTTGAACCTCATCAAGACTTCACCCGTGAGGGTGACGACCTACATTACCGGCTTAAACTGGGTATTGCCCAGGCAACACTGGGCAGTGCTTTTGAGATTCCCACCATGGATGAGCCCGAGGTAATCAATATTCCCCCCGGTACGCAAGCAGGAACCGAGTTTCGTCTGCGCGGTAAGGGCATGCCACGTCTGCGTCACATGGGCATGGGTGACTTGGTGGTAACCGCTGATGTGCAGATACCCAAAAAACTCAACCCCAGAGCGCGGGACTTGCTTGAGGATTACGCCCAGGAAGTAGGTGAAAAAATCGAGGCGCACGAAACGCTGCTAGAGCGCATCAAGGGGCTTTTCAAAAAAGCGAAATAACATCTCTAATACTAAATGACGCAAAGTCTAAAAGCCTGAGAGCTTCAATACCTCGTCAAGCCAGGTAGTTACCTCGTCCTTGGCTTCGGCGGCTATGCTCTTAACCAGTCTTATTTTGGGTTCTTTACGAAGCCAGGTGCGCTGACGTTTGGCATACTGAATGGTCGCTAAGTTTACGGCGTCTTTGGCCTCAGTAAGCGTGCTTAAGCCTTCTAAGAAAGCTGTTACCTCCTTATAACCTATGGCCTGGATGGCGGTGGGTCGCTCAGGATAGAGTTTTAGCAAAGTCTTGACCTCGTCTAGCAGGCCAGCGGCAAACATCGTCTCAGTACGCGCTATGATGCGCTCACTAAGCAGTTCAATTGCCGGGATTAGTGCGATTTTTTGATAGCGAAATTTGGGCGTGGTATAGGGGTATTCGCTAGGAGCCTTACCGCTGCGCCGGATGATTTCCAGGGCGCGGATCACGCGCCGGGGATTGCGCTGGGCGCGGCTGGCGTCTTTAGGGCTAAACACTGCTAACTCCGCTTGCAGGGATTCTAGACCCTGCTGCTCAAACACCTGCCAGAGCTCAGCTTGCAACTCGGGTTCGGCGGCGGGAACAGTGGGCAGGCCCTGGGCTAAGGCGTGGATATAAAAACCCGTGCCACCCACTAACAGCGGCAGCTTCCCCCGCTTTAAAATGTCGGCAATAGCTGTTTCTGCTAAGCGGACATAGTTAGCAACGCTGAACTTTTCATCAGGACTGACCACGTCGATAAGATGATGGGGCAAGCGGCTGCGCTCGAGCACCGTGGGTTTGGCGGTGCCGATATCCATGCCCCGGTAAACCATCATGGCGTCAGCCGAGACGATTTCTAACTTAAACTGTTGGGTGAGCCACAGCGCCAGAGAACTTTTGCCGGACGCGGTGGGGCCGGTGATGACTGGTATGAAGGGGGAGTCGTTCATAAATTAACTATCAGAAAAGCCCTAAGCCCTTTTGCGACGTAACGCTCGGGCAACCTAGTTTATCTTGGCAGTCCTTGCCAATACAGTCGCGTAGCTGGGGTAACAAAGCTCATAAGCAGGAGTGCTAAACTCGGCGAATGGAGCTTGATACACTGGAAACCAGCCACGATATTCAGCAATTATTGGTGCTGCGCGAACAAATCAGTAATTTGCATGAGAATTTAAATCTCTCCGAGCCTCGGCCAAGGGTCGATTTGTTTGACTTTGGCGAGGCTTTTCGCTTGATTATGGAAGTACCCGGAGTTGCTCAGGATGACCTTGAGGTAGCCATCCAGGGTCGTGAAGTAATTGTCGCTGGTTTGCGTGAACCAAACCAGGACGGTAAATTGCTCGTTAGCGAACGACCCAGTGGACATTTTCAGCGCAGCATTGAACTGCCGGCTGAGGTCGAGCGCGAAGCCAGCCACGCTCATTTGCACCAGGGTTTGCTTATTCTGGATTTACCCAAAGTGGAAACCACTTAAAAACAGCCTAATCACAAGAACGGGCTCACTGCTGATTAGTATGGCTTGTGACTGATTTCTTGACAGGCCAACAACTAATAGTGCTAGTTCATAGTGAGAATTTAGTAAAAAAGCTTTACAATATAACTTAGAGGTTATATAATACTCTGAGGTTATAAATTGCTGTGATAGTAGGATGCCGTATACAGTCAACAGCTCAGATGAATTTGATAATTGGTTTAATGGCCTAAAAGAAGATTTACAGGATGAGATTGCTTTCGCCGTTGGTTTGTTACAAGAGCGTGGCTACCAATTGAGCTGACCCTACGCAGATACTTTGGAAGGGGCGAGTCTGAGTAACTTAAAAGAATTACGGGTGCAACACCGAGGCGAACCCTACCGTATCCTCTTTGCCTTTGATCCTAAGCGGGAAGCACTCCTTATTGATCGGGGGTAATAAAGCAGGCGATAAACGCTGGTATAAAAAGATGATTCCGTTGGCTGAAGCCATATTTGCAAAGCACCTAGATACTTTAGACAAGGAGGATTAGATGTGGCAAAATCCTTTGGTGAGTTAACCAAGGACTTCAGCGAAGAACGCCAAGCGCGTATAAAAAAAGGCACAGAACTACTGGTGATGGAACATGACCTGCTTGCCACCTTGCGCAAAGACCAAGAGCTTACCCAGCAAGAACTCGCCGATATTCTGGAAATACGACAGGCGGCCATTTCCAAGATTGAAAGTCAGGAAGATATTCTGGTTAGAACACTGGAGAAATATATCAGAGCTCTGGGGGGTGAGCTGGAAATTAGGGCAAAGTTTCCCGACAAGGTGGTTGCGCTCACTCAGTTCACCAAGCGCATGAATTCTGAAGAGGCGCGGGCTCCTTAGTGGATCTGGTTGCATAGTTCAGACATTCACGCCAGTGATTGGCTAACAGCTTGAAAATCTGGTTTTTAACTGTCCGAACGCTTTGCCCTCAATACTCAAAAGTAGCCCTGACTGACTCGGTTACCACCACATCGTTGTTGTCAATATCGTATTCGATCACGCGACCCTCGACCAGATCGCTGCCTTCGCGGCTGCTGGCCGGATTGCCGCGCAAGATGGCTACACCGGTTTGCTCGTCGAGCTCGAGCACCTCAGCAGTGCTAATGCGCGTTTTTGTCTCTACTAAGACATTACCTTCTAAAATAGTCAGGTCTTCATCGACATTGATGCTCAAGTTATCGGCACTGGCCTTAAGGGCGGCAGATTCTCCCTGGGCAGCACGGTTTAGGTCAACCGGGCCGGTCATAGTGCCTATGCCCGTAGCGTTGTCATAAAAAAAGTTATTGCCGACAATGGTGCTGCGGCCTTCAAAAATCGTGACGCTGGGCGTGCTGCTTTCCGTGAGATTCTCCGGGCAGCGGGTGCGCTCGGTAAAATCAACTGTGCCGCTGTAAAGCTCGAGCACTTCCTCGTCTTCACCTTCATCGGGCTTCTTGAGCAGGGCGATAGCCGAGGTGATGCGGGTGTCGTTGACTATCGTTTCGACAAAACCGGGTTCGGGAGCAAAAAAGCTGCTAATGCTGCTATTTTTTTCGCAGTTGGGGTTGCCGGGAATAAAACGCGCGCCATCAGCGCTGCGGCCATTTTGAATCACCCGGATGGTTTTATCTTTACGTTCGATACTAAGCTGGGGGCGGGTGTCGCCGTTTTGAGCCAGCCCGGAACTGATGGCCCAGAGAGCTAGCAGCCCGGCATAGAACCAGCGCTTCATCACTCCGCAGCTTCGCTGCTCAACCTAAAGGCCAGAACGTCAAATTGTGAGGGCACCGACTCGTCTAATACCTCGACTACGTCAATATCGGTAAGTTGCTCGAGCCTGGCCCCGGAGATAGTAAGCCCTAGCTCTGCATTGACCGATACCGCCGGATTGCCAATGACCTCGGCGCGAGAGGCCTCATCGTCAAAATAAACGGTGTCGCCTTTGCTGGTGATATTCCCGTCGATGATAGTGACGTTGCCGCTGGCCAACAAATTGTTCTGATCGGTCAGCGCCCGAATTTCATCGGCGATGATAATGAGCTCGCCTTCCTCACTCTGACGCTTAGCGTTTACCTGCTGCCCTTCACTGCGCAAGCGGGCCAGATTGCGCTCTTCCTCGAAAACCAGCTCTTCGGCTTCGGCGCTCTGATCGCCATTGACCAGCCTGACTTTACCCCGGCTGATACTCACATCGGTATCGACATCAAAGGTGACGGTCGCGGCGCTGATTTCCACCGGATCCTCTCCTTCGTTGCCTGGGGCGATGACTATTTGGGTGGCTTCCGGCATTACGCCTAAGCCGCTGGTTTCGCTGTAGACCAGACTGGGGCCAGTTGCTTCCAATCTACCCCGGGTGACACGCACCCCTCCGGCGAAGCTGGCCTCGCGTTGGCCCTGTGCCTGCGAGATAAGCACCCCCTCAGGTGCTTTCATCTTGGCCTGCCGGGCGTAGATGGTCAGGTTGGAGACGTTAGCAATTAGACCTTCTGGCTGAGGGTGGGTATAGATATAAGGGCCGTAACGCAGATCAGGGCTGCGCCGATTGCCGCCGTCGTAAGTGATGGTGATAATGCGTTCGCCCGAGTCCTGGGCATAAGCGCTTAAAAGCAAAGTAAAAATCAGACTAAGAACGATCAGGATGCGTTTGCTCATGCTATCTCCTCAAGCGGTTAGGGGCCGCTGTCTTCTGCAGGCGTATCGATAAAACGGTTATAACCGATGCTGCTTGGCCCCCCGGCCTCGAAATCGGTCAGATCGAAGTTCATGCGCACATTCTCGTCACGGCTTTCCTGGATGCCGTCACCACTATAGAGCAGCAGCGGCACTTCAAATTTGCCACGCCGTTGGTCAATCAATACTTGTCGCTCGTCTCTAGCCTGCATATCTAAGTCCCAGTTGGCTTCGATTAGGTGAACGGACATTTGCTCACCCCGCAGGTTTTCCTGGCTGTCAATGGTGAGGAGTTCCGATTCGAGGGTGAAATCCACCTCGCCTTTTATCACGCGCTGGCTATCGGCAATATCATAAAGCGTGGTTTCACGGCTCTGCGGTAGATAATCGACCTTTTTAGCGCTAAAGCTCCAGACGGCTTCCGGGTCTGCCTGGGGATACAGTGTTAAGTTGACCTCGCCTAATTGGATGAGCCGCTCGGGTATCGTGCGAGTTCTGGCGGGCAGCAAAGAAACCGCAAGCAGCGCTATCACAACTGCCGTAAAGACTATGGTGGCGAGCCTTAGCACGACCTTAATCTATCAATTAGGCGCCATGAGAAGCGTGACATGACCCTAAAGCCGGGCTAAGCGACTGCGGCACACTATCAGAATCGGCGCTTTATGCTACACTAGCTCTTTGACAACGGGCTCACACCAGAGCCCGTTACCAGCGTTTAAGATAGAGAGGCGCGTTGCAAAACGGCGTACAATCACAATCGGCGGTGTACCACAAATTGGGTATTGCGATTTACGAATTGCGTAACAGACGCTATTTTAGTTCAATACACACAATTTGGGACACCTTCACACAATCACAAGACTGTCGCTTGTCCACAGGCCGAGAGCTTCTTTAAGTATCAAACGATTGGACACCACCAGACCAACAAACCTGTTATTAAGCTGTCGCTTAGGCGGCTTGACGTAAAAGTTTGAGTCTGTTATTAG
The DNA here is from genome assembly GCA_030147925.1 of Trueperaceae bacterium. Taxonomy (GTDB): domain Bacteria; phylum Deinococcota; class Deinococci; order Deinococcales; family Trueperaceae; genus JASBUK01. The sequence goes on along the minus strand of JASBUK010000077.1, from coordinate 24,528 downwards.
GAGAGGTCATGGCAGAAACAAAGACCAAGACAAAACCCGAGAGTAAAACCGGCACGAAAGCCAAGGCCAAAAAAGCCAGCAAGCAAGCTGCAGCCAAAACAGCCACGACGCCCCAGTGGCTTGAGGCCGCGCCTGTCTTAAAGCTGATAGAACAGGGTCAACGTGAGGGCACGCTGAATACCGAAGAGATCAGCCTGGCTTTTAACAATGCCCTCGAAGGACTGAATATAGACAGTGAAGCCGCCAATTTTGAGGACCTGATGAAGGTCTTGGAAGCTAAAGGCGTTGAAATTGTCGATTTGGCCGACGATGAGATTATCGAAGACGACGATCTTGACGATGTAGACGATGATGTTTTAGAGGATGACGAAGAGCGCGAAGCCTTAGAAGCTCGAGCCGAAATGATGGCCGGTCCCAGGCTTAGCACCAACGATCCGGTGCGCCAGTATTTGCATGAGATTGGCCGTGTTGACCTGCTGACGCTCGAAGAAGAGATCAGCTTAGCGCGTCGTATCGAAGAGGGTGAAGCCGCCGCCAAACGTCTTGAGGAAGAAGTCGAGGAACTACCCGAGCGCACCAAGCGCGGTCTAAAGCGTGTGGTTGAAGACGGTGATATGGCCCGCCAGCACTTGATTGAGGCCAACCTGCGGTTGGTGGTCTCGATTGCCAAAAAATACACTGGCCGGGGTCTTAGCTTCCTCGACCTTATTCAAGAGGGCAACCAAGGGCTGATTAGAGCGGTAGAAAAGTTTGAGTATCGCCGTCGCTACAAGTTTTCAACCTATGCCACCTGGTGGATTCGTCAGGCCATAAACCGCGCCATTGCCGATCAGGCCCGCACCATTCGCATTCCCGTTCACATGGTCGAGACGATCAACAAGCTTACCCGCACAGCCAGGCAGTTGCAGCAAGAACTCTCTCGCGAACCCAGTTACGAAGAAGTTGCCGATGCGATGGGGCCGGGCTGGAGCGCCGATAAGGTCGAAGAAGTCTTTAAGGTTTCCCAAGAACCGGTATCGCTCGAAACGCCTATTGGCGACGAGAAAGACTCCTTTTACGGTGACTTTATTCCCGATGATAACGTCGAATCGCCGGTTGAGCAGGCCAGCAAGACGCTGCTGAGCGAAGAGCTTGACAAAGCGCTGGATAAGCTCACCGAACGTGAAGCGATGGTGCTGAAGCTGCGCAAGGGCTTAGTCGATGGTCGTGAGCACACCTTAGAGGAGGTCGGCGCTTATTTTGGGGTGACGCGTGAGCGCATCCGCCAGATTGAAAACAAAGCGCTGCGCAAACTCAAGTATCACGAGAGCCGCACTCGTAAACTACGGGATTTTCTGGATTGAGTTTTGCCTAGCTGATACCGATTCCGTTAAAAAGACGAATCCCCTTCGGTTTTTCAATGCGAGTGGCACGAGAAGAATGAGACCGGTGGCTTTCATAACGCTTAAGGAATTAATGAGATTCGGTATGAGAGACCAAAGGCGGGTTAATTCCCGCCTTTTTTGTTGCTTGTTTTATTGCCTGGAGCCTACCGCGGTGCGCTTAAAAGCTGCCACCGGCTTCAAGATGTTGCGGCACTGCTCATTGACACAGCCGGGGCAACGCAGGCCGTATTGACGACTGCAGGCTTCACCGCTTTGCAGATGTTCGTAAACGACCTGGGCCAGTGCGTCCTGAAAAAGCGGGTCGCCGTTTAGAGCCGGAGCACGTTTGAAGTTGCTGACACCGACTTCGTGTGCAAGTTCGCCATACTCGATATCAATCTCCGAGAGAGTTTCGATGTGGTCGCTGGTAAAGGCAATACCCACTACCAGCACGTTCTGGCGCTTTTTCTTGCCCAGTTCTTTTATCACCGATTCGGTACTGGGGCCCAGCCAGGGTACCGGACCGACATCCGATTGGTAGCTGAGCAGGTATTCGTGCGAGAAGTCTAAACATTTCATCACTTCGTGTACGGTTGCACCGACTTCTTGCGGGTAGGCGTCGCCACGGTTGATAACGCTTAGCGGCAGCGAGTGGGCGCTAAAGAGCAGCAGTGCGTCGTCACGCTCATCTTCGCTAAAGAGCTCGAGCCCTTGTTTTACCGTTTTGGTCATGGCCTCAATAAATTTAGGATGCGTGGGCCAGCGGTCAATAACGCTCCAGTTAAACTCCTGCTCCAGCCTCAGTCTGTTAGCTGCCCGCCACAATTCGTTTAGGCTCGAGCCGGTAGTGGCACAACTAAACTGCGGATATTGCGTAAAAGCCACGGCGCGTTTTATTCCATCGGCCTTCATTTGTCTTAGGGCGTCTTCGCTAAAAGGGTCGATGTAACGAAAGGCAACATAAAACTTGTGCGGGGCGGTTGCGGGTGAGAGTTTGTCCAGCCGCTGAACCATGCCCTGGCCTTGCAGCTCGGTCCATTTGAGGATGGGTGAGCCGCCACCAATGCCCTCGTAGAGCTTTTGCACTTTGGGTGTGCGGCGCTTGGCGATAAAAGGCCCCAAGAAATCCTGTACGGGCAACTGGATAATCTCGCGATCTTCAAAGAGTTTTAACAGAAACGGCCCTACCTCGTCGAGGTTTTTGGGGCCACCTAAGTTCATCATGACAATCCCGGTGGGACCTAAAGAGGAGTGTTCGCTCATGTTAATAGCCTACCTTGCAAAGCTCTCCAAAATGGTGTTTGTTGAAACTGCTGACTAAGCTAAGTTGGTACTCAATAAATCGTGCCACACACAGTAGCGCAACAGCTCGAACATTCACTGCGTAATGTGCGTCAATTTGTGCGGCATCAAGCTCGTCAAGTCGTGTTCTTTGTGAGTGGGCGGCGTTGTTGATAAGAATGTCAATAGGACCCAGATGATATTCGGCTGCATCAAACTATTGACCGGCGGCTTCGGGAATGGATAGGTCGAGCTCGAGCCCAACGACCTGAATTCCTTTGCGTTTAAGCTCAATAAGCAAATCTTTAACTTCTTTAGGCTGGTTTCCCCAAGGCATATTGGCGTCATAGGGGCGGTAATAGCTGATAAAAACGTTGACGCCTGCCTCGGCAAACTCGCGTGCGAGGGCAGCACCAATACCAAGCTTACGGCTGACGCCGGTGATAATGGCGTTTTTACCCTGCAAGTTTCTCCTCGAGTTCAAACTCGGCCCAGTTACGCGGTTTTAAGTACTCGGCTAATTTAGCTTCCGGACTGTTAAGCTCGGGTTGGGCATTAAATTCCCAGCGTGCCAAGGGCGGCATCGACATCAGAATGGCCTCAATATTACCGCTGGTTTGCAAACCAAAGGTGGTGCCGCGGTCATAAACCAGATTAAATTCGACATAACGCCCCCGGCGATAAAGCTGCCACTGGCGCTCACGTTCGCCATAAGCCATGTCCTGGCGCCGCTTAACAATAGGCAGATAGCTTGGCAAGATAGTGTCAATGCCATCGCGGATAAACTTAAAATTCGCCTCCCAATCACCAGTGCCAACGTCTTGCAACTGATCAAAGAAGATGCCGCCAATGCCGCGCATTTCCTGGCGATGCTTGATAAAGAAATAATCGTCGCAATTTACCTTGAATTTTGGATAGTAGCTAAGATTGTGTCTGTCGCAAAAATCTTTAAGCGTCTTATGAAAATAAACGGCGTCTTCTGCAAAACCATAGCTAGGCGTCATATCGGCGCCGCCGCCAAACCACCAGATGTCACTAGCGCCAACTTCAAAATAGCGATAGTTGGCATGAAAAGCCGGTACATAAGGATTGCACGGATGCAGCACCATCGAGATACCGGTGGCAAAAAAAGGTTTATCCGCCGCGCCAGGGTGTTTTTGGGCTAGGCTTGGTGGCACCTGTACCCCGTGAACAGCCGAGACGTTCACCCCGGCTCGTTCAAAGACCTTGCCACCTTCCATGACTTGCGCTGTGCCCCCTCCACCACCAGGGCGCTGCCAGCTGTATTCCTGGAATTTACCTTTGCTATCTAAGTCTTCAAGGTCGGTAATAATTTTAGTCTGTCCGGCTTTAAGCAACTTAACGACCCGGTCACGTCGATTCATAGATTATTCGACCTCTTCTGAATAGAGTCTAATTGGTAGAAATTTGGCATAGCTTTGAAAATCCTTATCACTGGTCAAGATAGCTAGTTGGTGATTGACGGCCTGAGCGCAAATAAGGAAATCCACGGTTGAACCCTGCACACCTTTTTTTCGGCAAGTGTTATAACATTGTGCCGCAACAATATGATCCTCGCTGTCGGCCAGCAAATCAGGATATCCTGCCAATATATCGTTCAATTTCTCAAATTGTGCCTGTTCTTTGATGCCCGAAAGAAGTTCTTGTTTAATAATCCCTAGCATCTGTATGCGCTTTTCGCGAATGAGTTGCTCGAGCACCTGTAAATTTTGAGCACTTATAGGGTGCTTACGTCGCAAAAAAGGCGACCAGATTGATGTATCGACAATTACCCTCATCGCCGTTGGCGCTGTTTTTTGTAATCATAGTCGTCGTAGTAATCTACTTGCCCTTTTAGATTTAGAATTTCTAACTGCTTGCGATGCTCTATAAACTCTTTAAGTGCTTGATTTACGGTTTCTTTTTTTGTTTTGAAGTGACCTAGTGCTTGCGCCTCTAAAAGCAAGCGGTCATCTATTTGTAAATTGGTTGCCATAGACCCATTTTTACACATTGTCTTGTGTAAAACGAGGGGTCATTTAACGCTAAAGCATTGGTCGTTTTATGACAAACCATGCCAGGAAAAAACACTTTAGGTATTAACGTCAGTGTTTTAATCAAGCAGGAGTTCGCGTGCCTTTTTGCGATCAAATGCTTTAACGGTATTCACCAGATGCAGCGCGTGTTCGGGGTCGGTCTGACGCATGATGCCGTGACCCAGATTAAAGATGTGAGCGCCGCCCAGACCCTCGCTTAGAACACGCTCGACTTCATTTGTTATGACCTCTTTGTCAGCCAGCAGTACAGCCGGGTCTAAGTTGCCTTGCAGGGTTTTGCCGGGAAGCATAGGTCTGACCTGGCTTAAAGGGGCTCGCCAGTCTACGCTAATGACTTCGCAGGGGAGAGTTTTGATCTCGTCATAAAGGTGTAGTGCATCCACTGCAATATAAAGCCGAGGGATGCGGTAGGGCTCGAGCGCTTCCAAGATGCGGCTGTTATAGGGTTTGGCAAATTTGGCATATGTTCTGGCGTCGTGCAGCCCTGCCCAGGAGTCAAAGAGCTGAATGGCTTGGGCGCCAGCTTCGACCTGCATCTTTAAGTAGCGGATGGAGACTTCGGTGAGCTTGTCTAACAAAGCGTGGGCGGCTTGGGGGTCCTGACGCAAGAATTGGCGAAATTCGGCATAATCTTTGCTGCCGCTGCCTTGCACCAGATAGGTTGCCAGCGTCAGCGGGGCACCGCCAAAGCCAATTAAGGGCACGGGGCTTTCCTGGCGGATGAGCTTGATAGCTTCGGCAACAAAGGGGGCGACCTCGTCCTGTGCGGGAATACGCAAGTCATTCACAGCCTTGAGTGTGCGCAACGGTGCGTCAATCATCGGGCCGGGCTTAAACTCGATGCCGATACCCATAGGCGGTAGTGGGGTCATTATGTCCTGAAAGAGGATGGCGGCATCGACGCCCAGACGCCGAATTGGTTGCAGGGTGATTTCGCAGGCCAGCTCGGGTATGCGGCACATTTCCCAGAAGGAGGATTTTTCTTTGATAGCCAGATATTCGGGTAGATAGCGCCCTGCCTGGCGCATTATCCAGATGGGTGCGCGGTTGGTGTCCTGGCCCCAGGCGGCGTCTAAAAATAGACTCATGATAGGCGCTTTTCCTCAGCTGGTTTATATGAGATTTGAGGAGCGGGAATTGTCGCTAAAATTTGCTTCATGATTTGACCTCTTCTGCTTGCCCCTCGGGTGTGAATTTATAGCCCACCCCCCAGACGGTGTGAAAAAAGATAGGGAGGCTCGGGTCGGGCTCGAACAGTTTGCGCAGGCGCAACACAAAATTATCGACCGTGCGGCTGGAGGGAAAGGCGTCGTCGCTCCAGACCTCGTCTAGGATGTCGTCACGGCTTACCACTTGCCCCGAACGTTCGCTTAGTAGCCTAAAAATCTTGAACTCCCGCTCGCCCAAAAGCTCCTGTTTGCCGTTTGCCAAATTAGCGGTCCAACTGCGCAAATCAACGCTGTGACCGCCAAAGAAAATATTGGTTTCTGCTGGCCCTGTCACCCCGCTCCAGCGGCTACGTTTTAGCATGTTTTTTACCCGCAGCAAAAACTCGGGTAAGTGAAAGGGTTTAGGCAGATAGTCGTCACCGCCGACTCTTAGGCCTTGCACACGATCTTCTGGCTCACTCTTGGCGCTTAAGAACAAAACCGGGGTGTCGTCGCCGGCGGTGCGCATTTTGTGACAGAGTTCAAAGCCGTTTAGCTGCGGTAGCATCACGTCCAGGACAACAAGCTGAGGTCTTGAATGCTGCCACATATCCAGCCCGGTTTGACCGTCTTGGGCCACAGCAACTTCATAGCCTTCTTCGCTTAGGTTATCGGCCAGGATGTCGGCCATGGACGTTTCGTCTTCGATGATAAGGATGCTTGGTTTCATGATTTGGTCTTAAGAAAACAAAGTGAAAGCTTGGCGGGAAAACTGTGGGTTTTGTGATATTTCATTCCGATACGACTGCCTGAGATGAGTATTTGCTGCCTTGCTCTAAGCGCCGAGGCAAAATGACGGTAAAACGGCTGCCCCGCCCTTGCTCTTTGTCGAGAGCTTCGTATTTTACCCAGCCGTTCATGGCTTCGGTAATAGACTTAACCAGATAAAGACCCAGACCCACGCCGGTTGAGTCGCGGGTCATTTCGCTGCCCACACGGTAAAACTTGTCAAAGATGTTTTTTGCCTCGCTCTCGCTAATGCCCACACCCTGGTCTTCAACATGCAGCATGACGAGGTGACCCCGGGTCTCCAGATGCAACCTTATGGGCTTATTGTCCTCGGGGCTGTACTTAACGGCATTGTCCAGCAGGTTATTGATAACGATGTTAAAAGCCGAGGGCTCGAGCGACACGGGAAGCGATTCGGGGCTGTAATCAACCAAGAGCGAGACTCCCCGGGCTTCTAGGCCAGGCTTTGAGCGTTGCACGATTTCCCTGACCTCCCGATTGAGCTCGGTGGCTGTTAGCTGTGGCGACGTGCCGGTTTGCTCGAGCCGGGCGCTGGCCAAGACCTGTTCGCTGGTGGTTTCCAGTCGCGTAAGCTCCCGGTCCATACGCTGCAAATAGTCACGTTGTTTTTCGGGGCTGAGCGAGCGGTAAAGGGCGGTTTCGATCAGCAGACGCAAAGTTCCTATGGGGGTGCGGAACTCGTGGCTGATGGCGCTTAGAAAATTTTGCTGGCGACGCTTGAGCTCACGTTCGGTTCTAAGGCTCAGGGCGATGATATAAAGCCCAAAAAGCACTACCAGGACAAAAAACGGCCCTTCGAAGGCGAACATGCGGATATAGCCTCTTTGCTGCTGCTCCAACTCTATGACCGCGCGATTATCGACGACAAACTGCTGATTATCAAAAAGCAACTGCGGATAGCTTTCCTGTAACTGTCTAATGAGGTTTTCATTGCCGGGTGCAAGCAGCAGCAGAGAATTAGCAGTGCTGGCGTCGCGTTGCCAGTGGCTTAAAGTTTCTTCGGTATTGCTGTTGATAAGCCGTGCCTGAAAGATAATCCACCACAGCACCTGCGCCAAGACAAAGACGATTATCACCCCAAAGGCGATGCGGGTGGTGGTTCTTGAGTGTAGGCGGCGCTTGTTCATCTTCTTACAAAAAGTTGCGGACTTACTTTTATATCCAACCCTTCTCCAGCGCTTCTAGTGCGTGATAGCTAATAATCAGGTCGGCACCGGCGCGGCGCATGGCTATAAGGCTTTCTTTAACGGCGGCGGCTTCCTCCAGGGCGGCGGCAGCGGCGGCGGCCTTAATCATGGCGTATTCACCGCTGACATTGTAAGCGACTAAAGGCAAAGAGGAATGTTGCCGGACATGAGACAAAATATCGAGATAGGGCAGAGCCGGTTTGACCATGAGCATATCGGCAGCCTCGCTCTCGTCCAGCACCGCCTCACGCAGAGCTTCCCGGGTATTGCGCGGGTCCATCTGATAAGTCTTGCGGTCACGAATGCTTACAGAACTGCTGGGGGCAGAACCAGCGGCATCGCGAAAGGGGCCATAAAATGCCGAGGCGTATTTAACCGCATAGGACAAAATGCCAACGGAGCTGTGTCCTTGAGCATCGAGACTGTCGCGCAGATAGGCCACGCGCCCATCCATCATGTCCGAAGGTGAAACCATGTCCGCCCCGGCTTCTGCGTGTGCTAAGGCCATGCGGGCAAGCTGCTCTAAGCTGCTGTCATTATCCACCACCCAGCCTCGCGGAGTTTCTTTTAGCAGACCGCAGTGACCGTGATCGGTATAGCCACAAAGGCAAACATCGGTCAGCAAGGTCAGGTCGTTGCCAAAGGCTTGCCTGGCCGCTTTTAAGGCGCTTACCACCGGGCCTTGTGGATCAGCAGCGCTTTTGCCCGTCTGAGATTTGGCTTCTGTTGGGACTACGCCAAAGAGCAGGGCGGCTTTGACCCCGAGTTCAAGGGCGTGCTCGAGCTCTGCTAAAAGCCGATCACTGCTAAAACGCGAGATGCCGGGTAGTGCTGCGATGGGTTGTTCTATAGCTTTGCCGGGTATCACAAAGAACGGGGCAATAAAGTCATGGGCACTTAAAGTGGTTTCCGCTACCAGTTCGCGCATGGCGGCGCTGCTGCGTAGTCTGCGCGGGCGTTTGCTCAGTTGCATAGCCTGTCTTTGTGCGATTGTCATGTCTTTACCAACCTTTCAATGGCCCTTAGAACCGCTGGTGCGTCAGGGGCTTCGGCCTGAACACTGCGCCAGCCGTACTCGGCGGCGGCGGCGGCCGTGCTGGGGCCGAGGGTGACCAGTTTGCTGTTCATACCGACTTCGGGCGGCAACGCTTCTACCGCCGAAGGGCTCGAGAGCAAGATGATATCGATATCTTCTACCGGCCAGTCGAGCATGACTGTGCGGTAGATGACCAGGGGACGTGTCTCGATACTGTTTTTTTCAAGTTCATCCTGCAAGGTGGGCAAGGCGCGGTCTCCGCGGAGTAAACCCACCGGGCCTTTGGCCTGAGGATTTTCCAAAAAGCTTTGGGCCAGGCCAGCGGCATTTGCTGTTTTGGCAACCAGGCTGACCCGCGCACCAAAGTTCTTGAGGGTTTTAGCGGTCTTAGCGCCAACCGTACCGATTTTGGCGGTGACGCCTTGTAAAGGCAGCTCTAAGTCCTGCCAGGCTTCGACCCCTGCCGGACTGGTAAAGAGCAGCCAGGGACAAGCCAACAACTCATAAGCGCGCTGGCGTACATTATCGCTAAGCAGAGTTTCGGTTTTGATCAGCGGGCTACGCAGCACTTCATGGCCGCGTTCACGCAAGGCCTGCTCGAGCCCTTCAAGTCGCCCTTGGGATTGCGTGAGGGCAATTCTCAAACTTCTACCTCAGACTGGGGTACGGGGCGGCCCAGTGCCTCGTAGGCCAAAAACGCCGCGCCTTCCGCCGAGACATCTTGCACGCTAATTTGTTTGCCTTCATACCAGGCGCTTAGGGTGATAGCGCCTTTATCTAAGGTGGCGTGAGCGCCCAGCGCCAGTTGACAACCCCCTTTAAGCATGGCCATCAGACCACGTTCGGCGGCTACTGCGCGATGGCTTTCCGGCGAGTGTAGTTCGGTTAAGATGCTGGCCAATTCAAAGTCTTCACGGCGACATTCGATGGCCACCACACCCTGGGCCGGAGCCGGCACCAAGACATCGGGCGAGAGCGGATATAGCTTAAGCCCAGCGAGGTCAAGTTTTAGACGCTTTATTCCGGCGGCAGCCAGCACGATGGTATCGTATAGGCCGTCACGGAGCTTTTGTACCCGGGTCGGTATATTGCCGCGCAACTCCTTAAGCTCAAGGTCGGCACGCAAATGTTTAAGCTGAGCTTGCCTGCGCACGGCGCTGGTGCCTACCGTGATGCCTGTTTTTAGTGGCAGGGGAGAGCTTGCTGGAGTGAATACTTCGAGGCGAATCAGCAGCACGTCGCGTGGGTCGGCGCGTTCACTCATGGCGGCCAGCTCGAGCCCCGACATAGTAGCGCTGGGCAGGTCTTTAAAAGAGTGAACTGCTAAGTCCGCCGTTTTGTTAATAACCGCGTCTTGCACGGCCTTAGTAAAAAACCCTTGCCCTGGCAGTAGCTTAAAGGCCTGCAAGTTAAGGTCGCCTTGCGTTTCAATCAAGACCAGTTCGGCTTTGTGACCCAGCGCTTCTAGACGAGACTTGACCCAGTTGGCCTGCCACAAGGCCAAATCACTCCTGCGAGTGGCAATGCGAATATTTTTCATAACAAGCCCGTTTCGGCTAAAAAGGTCTTAGCCGCTTCAAGACCGTGTTCTCTGGCTAGTGCACGCAAACCTTTAACAGGCACATGGGCGAACTTGTGGGCTAATCTTGCTGCTTCTTCCGGGGGCAAGTCATCGCCAATGGTTTCTAAATACCAGTCCCGCAGTTTTTTGATAGATGGCCCCAGTTGCCTCTCTGTCCACTCACTAAGGGCTAGCTCGAGCTCTTTTTGCACCAAGTCTTCGGCTTCGGCCAGCTTGCTGATGAGTTCCTCGCGCCGCTGGTATCCGGCGAGCTGTAGGCTGTCAACATCCAGCACCGGCAAATTACGCCGACGCGCCGCCTCGGCCTCGATATTGCGCGGGATGCCCAAATCCACCACAATCTTTAGCGCGGGCAATTTATCGAGCAGCTTCTCATCAACCAGTCTCTTGACCGGAGTGGCGCAGATTAGGGCGTCAAGTCTGGGTGGTTGTGCTAAAAAGTCGCTTAAGCTCAGGCTGTCGGCACCCAGGCTCTCAGCCAGTAGCTGCGCTCTTTTGGGGCTGCGGTTTACAATCATAAGTTTGACGCCCGCCTTTTCGGAGAGCGTTTTGGCGGCCAGCGTGCCTATTTCACCAGCACCCAGAATCGCTATGGTGGCTTTAGGCGGCAAATGCTGCTCGAGCTCGGGCCGCGCTAAGCTAAATAGCGAGGTGTTCATAGGCGCTAAGGCCACCTCGCGCCGCACTTTTTTAGCAATGCGCAGCGCGGTGTGAAAGGCAAAAGAGGTCAGCGGGCCGGTGCTACCGGCTACCCGCGCCTCGACAAAGGCCTCACGCACTTGTTTCATGATCTGATCCTCGCCAGGATTTAAGGAGTCGAGCGAGGCGGCAATGCGGGTTATCTGCTCTAGGGCACCGTCACCTAAGTAGGCATAGGGTTTTATGTCTTGTCCGGCAGGGATGAGCTTTTGCCGCGCTTGTTCTATATTCACTTCTTCGGGCAGAGCCACGACTAAATCCCAGCGGTTGCAGGTAATGAGCGGCACCCACTCGGAAAAACCGAGACCGTTTAGCTCATTAAGTATTTTAGGTTCAAAGCTGCTTTGCCAGCTTTCTAAGGCGCTGGCGCCGCCCCGACGATGCGAGACGCCAATAAGTGCAAGTCGTTCCACTAAGTAACTATGTTAAAACTTATGGACTTTAGGAAGTGTCATGAAAGTGTCATAGTTCTGCAGGCTGGCAGGATATGGCCATAACAATATCAACCCGATAGCTTGATTCTTCACGTTTCGGCATCAGGGTCCTCTAAACGTAGCGGATCAAAGCCCTGCGGCTCGCCCATGCCCGTAATATTGGCCAGATTTACAGTTAGCAGGTCAAACCTCTCGAGAGGTTTTATCTTGGTGACGGGCTCTCCCTCTGCTAAGACACCCAAAGAGGCGTTATACAGCCGGTGAAAGGGTCGTTGGGCAATTACACTGTTTAGATAATCGGAGATACGCGAGTCTTTAGTCATCCTGAGATCACCCAATAAGAAGTGATCTGCAAAGAAGATGATGACGCGTTTCACTTCGTATTGATGGGCGTCTTTTTTATCAAAATAGCCCCCTTTGATCCATAAAATTCGATCTTTGGGGATGACCATAAACGACAGTGAACTGCCCAGCTCTTCAAAACCCGGTGGGTGCTGAAAGCCTTTGCCGTAGACCATAGCATCGGTCACCGGCAAGACAGCGCGGTCGTTGCGGTTCATGTGTTCGGCCACGCCGACTCCCACTGTAGGATGCAGGGCGCAGTAAATCCGATAGTCAACGGTGTGAACCCTGCCCTCAAGATAGTCAACCTGTGCCTTAAACATGAACTTCGGCCTCCTTTGCTCGAGCCCTTGTGTAGCTAAGCTGAATCATCATAAATGCCAGGGTCAGCCTAGGGTGTTAGTTTGTTCTCGCCTTAAATCTCCGGACAAAATTGTTCTTTCCGTGATGAGCGAAGCTCTGCCACTTAAGGATGTGTCTGCGTTGTAAACTAACTGAAACACTAGCCCACGTTGCTTAAGGAGGTAATGTCATGTCCGCCAGAAAAGCAGTTCGATGGGGTCTCGCATTCTCGCTAATCACGGTACTCGCGGCTTGTGGTCCGAGCCAGCGCGAGCGGGATTTAAGTTCGCAGAACGAGCAACTCCAGCAACAAGTGAGTAGCCTTCAAGAGGAGCTAACGAACGCTCAAGAGACTAACACCACCCTTGCAGCGGATTTAGCGGCTTCGCGCGAGACTGTTTCGAGTCTCGAAGCCGAGCTTGCCCAAGCGCAGGAACTAGCACAGCGTGCCAAGGAGCTTAGCGGGCAAAATGAGCTTTTACAAATTGCCCAGACCACGCTACAAGATCGGCTTGCTGAATCCCAAAGTCAGTTTGACGAGCTAAACGAGACTATCAACGCGCAACAGGATAAGTTGGCTGGGCTCGAGCAAGAACTCACCACTCTGAGCGCCAGCCGCACAGAGTTAGCAGCGCAGTTGCTCGCCGTTAAGCAGTCGCGGCGGGACATCGCGACAGAGCGCACCCTTTTGCAAGCAGAACTTGCCAGAACTAAGGAACAAAGGCTTGGCTTAGAAACGCAGCTAGAAGCCTTAGCAGCAGAGCTTAAGCAACGCCAAAGTGAACTAGATGTCTTGACCGCGCGTATCAAAGTACTAAACGCGCAAAGCGCCCAGGCCGCAACCAACCAGGAAGCTCTGGCCGCTGAAAATGCCCGCTTAACGGCTGACTTGGCCGCCATGCAGGCCGAGGCAAGCCGCGAGCGAAGCGAGATGGAAGCGCAAAGTGAGCGCTTACGTGAACAACTGGCGCTGGCCGCTGCGCAACCCCAAGACCTCGCAACTCAGCTAGAGGCGCTAAACAGCGAACTTGCCGTTTTGCGTCAGGAACGCGATAGTCTCCAAGCCCAACTTGACGAAGCCGAGATTAACAGCCAAGCGCTAGTTGCCGAACGCGACAGCCAGTTGGGGGAACTTGCTACGCTGCAACAGCAAAACGCTGATTTACAAGAGCAGCTAAGTCAACTGGATAGCTCCTTGACAGAAGCCAACGCTGCACAAGAGGAAGCGCAAGCCGAAATTGTTAGTCTCCAGACTCAACTTGCTGACCTAAGGGAAAATAACGAATCGTTAAATGCTGAGTTAAATAAAAGACAAGAAGAACTCACTGCGGCAGTTGAGGAGTATCAGGGCCGACTTGCGGAAGTGCAAAGCCAGAGCGAAGCACTTCAAAACGAAGTCAAGCAAATCTCTCGCGAACTTGAAACAGAACGTTTGCAGAGCGCCTCTTTAGCCGAACAAAACCAGGCTTTTACCCAGCGGCTCGAGCAAACCATGACCGAGCGGGACTTGCTCTTAGACCAACTGAATCAGCTTGAAAACCGCAGTGAGACCCTAACAGAGCGCTTGATTCGCACAACCGGCGAATTGGAAACGGCCCAGGCAAGGGCCAGCGACCTAAGTTCGCGCTATGCCGCGTTGTTAGAAGAAGCGTCGCAACTCAGCACCGTTACCGAAACGCAGAGACTTGAGCTCGAGCGTACAAGACAGGAGTTAGAACAAGTACAAAGTGAAGTGGCCAGACTCACGGGTGCAAGGGGCATCTACACGGTACAGCCAGCCGACTCACTTTCTTCTATTGCGGCATTCTTTTATCGTGACGGCAACCGCTGGCCGGATATATTGGTGGCCAACGCGCATCTGATTGATGACCCGGATATGATCTTTCCGGCGATGGTGCTCATTGTGCCGCAGTAATGCTGGTAGTAATACTAAACGAAGCTGTCCCAAATTGGGTGTAAAAGAGAAAGTGGAAAGTAAAAAGTGGAAAGAGGAAAGTAGAGATTTTCTAGTGATGATAAAAATTATTCAGACAAATGGAATCCGTCAATTGTTAAGCTCCAGTGAAAAAGAACTCAGCGGAGGGTTTTCTAAAAACGTTTTTCCCACCTAACCACTCACCACAAACTACTCACCTCTTTACACAATTTGTGGTACACCGCCAATAAAACTAAGCGTCGCTAAAAACCGAGGTGACCAAGATGCTAGAAACCGCTGTTATCTTCTTACTCATTCTGTTAAACGGTCTTTTTGCCTTAGCGGAGACGGCCATCGTGAGTTCACGGCGTTTCAGGCTGCAACAGTTGGCCGAAGCCGGTGACGGACGGGCTACAGTGGCGCTCGAGCTCTATGACCGCCCTACGCGCTTTCTCTCGGCGGTGCAGATTGGCATTACCCTGATTGCTATTGTGGCGGGCGCGGTTGGAGGTAGAGCCTTGGCGGAACCGCTGGCACAACTGTTTGATCAGGTTGCCTGGCTCAAACCCTATAGCCAGCCTCTTAGTTTAGCTTTAGTAGTCGCTCTTATCACCTATCTGACTTTGATTATCGGCGAATTAGTGCCCAAACGCATAGCCCTTAGCAACCCCGAAACAACAGCCCTGTCGGTAGCCAGTTTCATGAAGCTGCTTGCGAGATTAGCGGCTCCTTTGGTTGCTTTTCTCAGCGCTTCAACCAACGGGGTCTTGCGCCTCTTGCCCCTAGCAGACAGCGGTAGACCGCCGGTGAGCGAAGCCGAAATCACGGGCTTGCTTAAACAAGGCGCTGCCGCCGGCGTATTTGAGGAAGCCGAACATGACATCATCGAGAACGTCTTTTGGTTTGGAGAACGGCGTATTCAAACCCTGATGACGCCAAGGCATAATATCGCCTGGCTTGATCTAAACGATGACCTAGCAACCATGCAAGGGCGCCTAAGCCAACACGCACACAGTTTTTTTGTGGTCAGCCGCCAAGACATAGATCAGGTCGAAGGGATCGTCAGTGCCCGCGACTTGCTCTTAATGTGCCTCAAAGGGGAAACCCTAGAAATCGCTGCATTAGTGCAGCAGCCGCTGTTTTTACCGGAGTCAATGTCTGCTTTACGCGCCCTTGAACAGTTCAAACAAAGCGGTGCTCATCTGGGTCTGGTTGTTGACGAATACGGCGGTATCGAAGGCGTGCTGACCTTAAGGGATTTATTGGAAGGCTTGGTTGGCAATATTCCTACTCCCGAGGAGCTCGAGCAACCCAAAGCGGTGCAGCGTGAGGAAGGTTCCTGGCTGATTGACGGTCTTTTGTCAATAGATGATTTTCGGGAGCTGTTTGGCATCAGCCCGTCAGCTGATGATGCTTTGGAGCCTCATGCGACGGTAGGGGGTTTTGTAGTGGCCCGGCTCGGGCATCTGCCCAGCCCTACTGAGCAGTTCGAGTGGTCCGGCCTGCGTTTTGAGGTGGTGGACATGGACCGGGGCAAGGTGGATAAGGTTTTGGTCTCGGTGCTAGCGGGAAACGATAAGCAAAACTCGTGATTATGGCTTTGTGGCTCTAAAACCCGCTCGTGTTTACGGAGTACCGCGTAGCGTGAGTGTAAACTCAGATGATTCGGACTATGACACCGCTAAATAAATTTGTAGAAGGCTAAACTTCTGCTGAACCCAGCTCTAAAAAAAGCCCTGCCGTATAGGCAGGGCTTAAGGTTTACGGTGAGATTTTAACTAAGGGTTGACGTGGCTGGTGATGGTAAGGCCGTAGTTACCGGTAGCGGGAGTGTCATTATCCCAAGCTACCACCAAAACATAGTAGGTACCATCGGCAGTCACTTCGTAGTTAACACGTGATTCACGTCCCGTAAAGTCGTCGTTAAAGGCGACTTGGCTGCCATCGGCGGCGTAAATGGCGATCATGGTATCCGGGTCACCGTCTGTAAGAGTTTCAACGTCGGCGACGATAGTAGTACCGGCGGTGACGGTAACGGCAAAGATATCGTCGTCAGTGCCTGAACTCAAAGTAGCGTCGATGGCGCTGCCAAACGCTATGGCCTGGGCATTGCCAAGGTCGACATTGCTGATGGTGGCGCCAGAAACGTCCGCACTGCCATTAGGCTCTGTTTCGCTGCCGATGAACGTGGCGATATCCATTTCATAGACGTTGCCGGGACTGTCTGAAGCCGAGATATCGGTAACCTCAAGGTATACCGTGCCGGTGCTTGTGGCCGTGAAATCGACCAGGGAATCAAGACTTTGTGCCTGGTTGTTGTCGTTTTCGGCAATTACAGTAGTACCGTCTGCGGCCAGCACGCGCAGATAGGTATCAAAACTACCAGAAATGGTTTCTAGGTTGACACGGTAGCTGCTTCCCGCCGTGACGCTAATGGCATAGATGTCTATATCGTCACCGCTACTGGGATTGTAGAGGCTGGCCCTGGTGGTCGTGCCTAAAGTGGCTGGGGTCGCTGCTGCAACGGCGTCGTTTGGTTCATTGAGGTCATCAAAAAGTGTGACATTCAGTGGGGCTGTGACAAAGGTGGTAGCACCGGCTTGCAAATCGACCACTTTCTCAAAAGTAGCCGCTTCTATACCGGTTGTGGCCGTATGCGGCCCACTGGCGGTTAGCAGATAACGGCCAGGGTTGATTTCCTGGAACAGTCCTTGCCCTTCGACCCAGAACTTGCCATCGGCGGTTTGGGTGTATTCGGTGGGGCCGTCACGGTCAAGCGGCACCAAGGAAAGGCTGACTTTGGAAAGGCCTATGCTGGTATCGGAGGCTAAGACGGCATCAACGACCAGCGTAGCGCCGGGCGCCGGCCACTGGCTATTATCCAGAGCCATGGTCACGGCGGCTGCGGCGTCTACTATGCCATAGCCTAAGTCTTTGTTAAAGATGTCGCCGTTAGGTTGGTAGGCGCTTTGCTCGAGCACCTGCCGCACTTGTGCCGGGCTTAAGTTGATATTAGTAATGTTACCGCTACTATCGCGCTCGGCACTGGCGTCAAGAATGAGCGCAGCTACCCCGGCAGTAAAGGGGCTTGAAAAAGAAGTGCCGCTAATGAAGGTGTAATCGGCGTCAGCCGCGGTACAAGATGAGCCGTCCGGTGTTGCCAGGACGCACGAGCGGGTGGTAGTGACCCACACGTTTTGCCCGGGTGCAGCCACATTTAGGTAATTGCCGCGGTTGGAGAACCCGGTGCGTTCGTCATTAGGGTTGGTTGCCGCTACGGTGATGAGCCCCGGGTGCCAGGCGGGTTCGGCGTAGCTCTGGGTTGGCGTGTTACCCGCCGAAGTTACTAAAGTAACGCCAAAGGCCAGCATGTAATCCATAGCATCTTTTACGGCCTGGTCATAACCGCCGCCGCCCCAGGACATGTTGACAATATGGACATAGGGCCCGCTGCTGGGGTCGGTGCCGGGGGCGCGGTCAGTGCCGCCAGGCGCACCGTCGGGGCCGTCAACGGCAAAGATGGCCGCATCCACGATAGCATCTAGTACCAGCGCACCCGATACCGGGTCGGCAATATTCAGCGGCACAATATCGGCCTCGTAGGCGACACCACGTCCACCAATGGCATTAGCGGAGGCGGCAGCCGAGCCGGCAACCGAGCTACCGTGGTCACTGATGCCGTCGTGTGGGGTGGTTTCTTCGATAAGCGTGCTGTTAAAGCCGTCATAGCCGGGGTAGAGGATATTGTCGACCAGATCGGGGTGACGGTGGTCAACAAAGCTGTCGTGAATACCAATGCGAATGTCCTGGCCGGTGGTACCGAGGTCCCAGGCGGCTTCGGTATTGAGCTGACGGTGTTGCCACTGTTTATCAAAGTCTGGATCGTCGATTACCGCTGTAGGACTGAGCATGCCCGTGGGGTTTATTGCAGTACTGGGTTCTGGTTCATTCCAGAAAACTTTGTTGGGCTGAGCATAGCGTACGCCGCGCATATTTCCAAAGATGCTCTCGGCTTTGCTAACACCGATATTTTCAGGCAGTTGTAGCAAAGCCGCGCTGATTTGCGGCCAGTCGGTAAGCACACTGGCGCCTATGCGGGCAGCTAGTTGCGCCGGGTCTTCATTCTGCTGATAGCCAATAATCAATTGCCCTTCAACCAGAGATTGACTGGGGTCGAGAGTTATCTCGCGTGCTGGCGTGCTACTGGGGTTATTTAATACGCTGCTACAGGCAGCCAGCACCACAGCAAGCAGTAATGGTACAAAATTACGCAAAGCTTTCATGCAGACCTCCTAGTAACTGCCGTCGCCGGTAAGGAATGTATTTACTGGACCGTCTTCAACACCGAAACCGACTTCAAAACGATCGTAGAAGTCTGCGGCCACCGAGATGGCGCTAAAGTCGGCATTGGCGGTGATGGCTACGGGTTGCCAGTCATAGGCGTGATAGGGTTGTAAGGTCGGTGTCGAGGCGGTTCCGTCAAAGTTATGAGGGATGGCTACACTGGTTGCGCCGGTATTATCCAAAAATAAGCCGGCCAGCCATTCAAGAAAATTATCTTCCGCCTGAACACGGTCTAAGACTATGACGCCAAAGACAACCTGGTCGCTGCGGTCAATAAATGTCATTTCGTAATCAGGTAGAACCGAGCTGAAGTTTTCGCCGTTAGCCGGGCTGACCGCCTCGACGTAGAAGGGCGGCAGCGGGGTTACGCTGAACGTAGTGGAGCTTACCCGATCACTACCTGTTACGGCATCGACACGGTAGCTAGTGGCAACACCTGCTTGCAAAGCGGGCGTCGAGTCGCGGTAGCCAAAGGTGATACCACCCAGATAAGCCGTGGAAGGATCAAGGCGACCAATCAGTTTAAAGTCGGCTTCGCCCTCTAGCTGGCGATAGATTTCAAAGGCGGTGGGCAGGTCGGCGCTGCTAAAGTCGTAGTCAAAAAACAGATCGACCCAGGTTATCACTTCGTCAAGAAAACCTTGTGTTTGTAAACCGCTTTGGGCTGTTTCTATAAGTTGTGCTTGCTTGCGCAGGGCCTCAAAATCATTGTTTTTGACGGCCGTGCGCAGATCGCGGGTATTTAAATCCGCAATACCGAGCGGACCGAAGATGCTGGTATCGCCAAAGGTAACGGCGCTGGCCTCAAAGTTATCGATAGTAGCCAAGTTGCTGCCGCCAGGAAAGCTGCTGTTGATACTGACATAGCGAATAATTTCCGTGCGGTTGTTGTTTTGATCGTAGGCGATAACATGAATCGTGGTGTCGCCATCAAAGCCGCTAGCCAGTAAGCTTACTTTGGTGTTGCTGCCGTCAAAGCCAAAGACTCGCTCATGAGGGATAAAGCCGTTTAGGTAACCGGAACTGCCACCCACCTGGCCAATGCCGACATCGGCAAAGACAAAACCGTTTACCTCGGGGTTGACGGTGCTGCCGCTGATGGTGACGACAAAGCTGTCATCGGTAGCGTCGCCGCTGATGCTGTCGCCGTTGTTGATATCAATGTCGAGTGTAGGAGCCGCGGTGGGCAAGAAGGGATCGAAGGCTTCGGCCTGGATGGTGTCGTAGGAAAGGGCTTGACCACTCTCGACCTGGATGCCTTCGACGCGTGAGCTGGCGTAGCCGTTTTGGCTAAAGACGACGTTTATTGTCCCTAAGGGCACATTAAGGCTATAAAAGCCGTTGGCGTCGGTGGTGGTGCTGAGGCTGGTGCCTTCGACGGTAACGGTGGAACCTGCTACCGCTGTGCCGGCCTTGCGGTTGACGACATAGCCCGACAAGGTTCCAGGCTCAAGAACTTCGACAGTCGTAGTGCTGATGTCTTTAAGGTCTTTGTCGTCAGCAACGGTCAGGCTGACGGTATAAGTACCGGTTGCTGCAAACTGGTAAGTGACAGTTTGACCTGAGGTAGTGTTGCCATCACCAAAGTCCCATTCGTAACTGGCAATGCTGCCATCGGGATCGCTCGAGCCACTGGCATCGAAGCTGAATTCTGTAGTAGTGTCGCCGCTGTTACCAGGTGCTACGGTAAAGCTTGCCGTGGGTCTTTGATTGACCGTGCAGGCAGCCAATACAAACATAGTCGCTAATATGAGGGCAAGTGCTCTCAAATAGCTTAGTCGCATAGTTAACCTCCTCATTGAGCATTGGAATAAAAGGAATAAGGGCCTCAATTCGCTACTTAATGTGAGTAAGAACCTCCCCTCTTTTGCTCACCTATTTAAGCTTGTACACATTAAACCATAATGGCTTTCACATTTTGTGACCAAAATACTCATTGTTGTTACAACAAAACAGATTGGTATTTTTGCGGCTAGTTGCTAATTCTATGGACGGAGAAATGCTATTTTTACAGTCGCCCTTGTGGGCATTTGCCTAATTGGGATTTGGCCTTATTGTTTGGCATTATGTTAATAAAGGAGGAAAACAGGGATTGAACAAGCTTATTGCTGCAAATCGCTTTTCGCTTGCTGACGCCGCCGAGCTCTATGGGGTGCCCTATTGGAGCGGCGGGTATTTCTGGGTTGATGCTAGTGGTTTCTTGCGGGTGGGAAACAAAGAGGAGAGCTTAAGCATCTCTTTGGCCAAGATTGTTGATGACCTGCGCCTCAGTGGGCGCTCACTACCCTTGGTGCTGAGATTTCCCCAAATTTTGGAAGACCGTTTGACGGCTTTAAACCAGTCTTTTGCTCAGGCAATTGCAAAATTTGACTACCAGAACCGCTATCAAGGTGTTTTCCCGATTAAGGTCAATCAGCGCCGGGTGGTGGTCGAGACAATTGCCGAGTACGGCGCTCGCTATCAAACGGGCTTAGAGGCGGGTAGCAAAGCCGAATTAGCGCTGTGTCTGGTGCAGGATATTCACCCTGAGGCGCTGCTTTGCTGTAACGGTTTTAAAGATGATGATTTTATTCGTCTGGCGCTCTGGGGTAGGCGTTTAGGTAAAAATGTAGTCATTACCCTAGAGAAATACAGTGAGCTCGAGCGGGTTTTGCGCCTAAGTAAAGAACTGGGAATCAAGCCCGCCATTGGTCTGCGTTTTAAACTTCATGCCCGCGGTGCCGGGCAGTGGGAAGCCTCGGGTGGGGATGATGCTAAGTTTGGCTTAAACGCCACCGAAATGGTGAATGTTGTTGAACGCTTACGAGAACTCGACATGCTTGATTCACTGCTGATGATTCACTGTCATGTGGGTAGCCAGGTCACCGATATCCGCAAGGTAAAGACGGCGGTGCGTGAGGCGGCACAAGCTTATGTCGAAATGCGTGAGCTTGGCGCACCCATTAACTACCTCGATGTCGGCGGTGGTTTGGCGGTTGATTATGACGGCAGCAAGACCAGCTTTTATGTCTCGGCGAACTACAGCTTGCAGGAATATGCCGACATGGTGGTCTATACCGTCCTAGAAACTTGCAATGAGGCTAGGGCGCGGCATCCGATTGTAGTCACGGAGTCCGGTCGGGCGCTTACGGCCCATCATGCGGTGGTGGTATTGCCGGTCATTGACGCGATTGGCCCTACGCGCCAGTCCCCGGAACTGCCGGAAATTAAGGGCGAGGAACACGCGCTGGTTAAGGATATGCGTGAGCTCTTAGCAACCGTTACGGTCAAAAACTATCGGGAGGTCTTTTACGATGCCGCCAGTAACAAAGACACCATGCATAACCTTTTTGATCTTGGTTATTTGAGTTTGCTCGAGCGCGCCCACATTGAAAATCTCTATAACCGCATCTTAATGAAGGTTCAAAGGGTAATCAAAGACTTAGACTATGTCCCTGAAGAATTCGAAAGCTTACCAAAGCTTTTAGCCGATAAATACGTGTGCAATTTCAGCCTCTTTCAGAGTCTGCCGGATCACTGGGCGATTCAGGCGCTTTTTCCCATCGTGCCACTCAGTCGGCTTGCCGAAAGACCGACTCGCGATGCCACCCTGGTGGACATAAGCTGTGATAGCGACGGCAAGATCAATAAATTTGTCGATTTACGTGACGTCAAGACTACCTTGCCGCTCCATGAGCTGAAAAACGGCGAGCCTTATTATCTGGGTGTTTTTCTTGCCGGGGCCTATCAGGATGTACTAGCCAATGCCCACAATCTCTTTGGCCGGGTCAATGAGGCGCATATTCGCGTCAGTGGAGAAGATGACTATGAGCTCGAGCTCTTTGTAAACGGTCAGAAAGCCCGCCGGGTGATTGAAAATATGGGTTATGAAACGCCACAACTGCACGCCTGGCTCAAAGAGGAGATTGACGAGGCCTTGGCAAGAGGCGCACTCAGCGCCGAGGCCGCTGCCGAGTTGCTGTCCACTTATGACGCCGAACTGATTGGTTATACCTATTTAGAGTAGGTTTAGAGGAAGTGTTTTTATTGCAAGCTAGCTATCAAGACTTTGCCGCATTGATGCGCAATACTTAGTGACAATGAATCAGACTACCCTTTTTCTCTTATTGGTGGCGATCACCGGTATATACAGCAGTCGTTGGATGCTAAGGCTTGCTCCGCTGACTAGCGAGTTGCCGCTAAAGACGCTACTGGCCACTTTACTCAGCGGGGCGGTGGTTTTGCTTTCTTTTACACAGACCTTATCATCGTCACTAGTGTTGCTAACGCTTTTATTGGCGCCGCTTTATGTCTTTGCGCCGCTTATCTTAACGGCCTTGTCCCGGGCCAGACGCTACACTTTAGTACAAGTTGTGGTCAGCTTACTGTACTGGACCGAGGAGGGGCGCAGAGCCATCGGGCAGTTATTAGCCCAGGTGGCTTTGCAACAGGGGGATGCCGAGGCGGCACTGCGGTTTGCGGCTGATAACGAAAACGGCAAACTTCTCCGCATTCAGGCTTATGCCTTGCAAGAACGCTGGTACGAAGTTTTGAATCTTGATTTGCCCGAAGGCGGGGACAACATCTTTTTGGCGCTGTCTGCTCGAGCCCAGGCTTATCTCGCCTTAGAGAAGCTTGCCGAGGCCGAACAAGAACTCATGACTATGCAGCGTCGCTGGCAAGAACAAGGTCAGGGACCGCTGGGCTACCGCAGTATCCAGTTGACCCGGGCACGAATTGCGGCGGCTCAGGGAAATTTTGAAGAGGCGCGAGGCAGATTGCAAGAGCCCCTGCCCGGTGTGCCTTCGCATCTGGTTTTAGGTGTTCTGGGCGAAGCCGCCGAGCGTCAGCAGCGTCCTGACCTGGCCATAAAGCTGTACTCCCAAGCTTATAGCTATGCCCCTGAAGGTTTAAGGCCGAAATTTGCCGCCAAACTTAAACGATATGGTCAAAGTTTGCCCACAGTAGCGCGTCGGGGGATTGGCCAAAACCCTGCTACCATTGCGCTGGGTCTCAGTATCATTGCCACCTTTGTGTTGCAAAGCTGGCTTGACCGCCGCTATGGACAAAATGTCGGCAGTATCATTGCAGGATTTTTACTCAATGTACCCGGTGTCCCTGCCCCAGATGGGCTGTGGCGCTATTTGTCCTACGCTTTTGTTCACGGCAATCTGGTGCATATTGGCTTTAATGCCTGGGTTTTATTTGACATCGGACGGCTTTACGAAGCCCGGCGACACTGGGGCAGCCTGCTCACATCCTTTGTCTTTGGCACAGTGATGGGCGCCTATCTAACGGTTCTGGCCCAGGGCAGCGATCAGCTGGTGTTGGTGGGTGCCTCCGGCGGTATTTTAGGCATTGCCGGAGCGCTATTAGCAGATACCTTGCGTGGGCACTCTGTCCAGGATCGCCTGCTTACCCGCTCACTGCTGCAGTGGATGGTACTGATTGTACTTTTCTCCCTGGCCATTCCCAACGTGTCACTCTGGGGACATGTCGGTGGTGTCTTGGGAGGCTTGCTGTGGGGTTTTGCGCGTCAGGGTTTGTCACAAAGCAAACGAATCGACCTTCTCGCGGGTGGATTTAGCATTACCCTGATGATTTACGCCCTGCTGATGGCCGCGCAGTGGTTCATCCGCTACGTCTAATAATCAACCCCATTTAGCAGAAAGCAGGATGGCCGCACTTGAACAGAGAGGTTCACCCGTTACGTCTAATGCTACCTCAAGTAGCATTGTGCACTGTTTGCCTGCTGTGAACTGACAACTTTAATAAAACATCACACGATACAAGATAGAAATAACACGCAAGACTACCTAGTGCTTTTGCTAGCATGATTTAACGTTAAGAATCACCTTACCGTAATTGCGGTAGTCCTCCAGAGGTAATGTTATAGACTATTCAGATGCTAAAGTGTCCAGCATGTGAAAGTAAAGCAGTTGTCAAGAATGGTCATATTCATAATGGTAAGCAGCGCTATAGGTGTAAAGATTGCGGCAGGCAGTTTG
>JASBUK010000118.1 GCA_030147925.1 Trueperaceae bacterium | reverse complement strand
GCTGGCAAGCGTTACGGTTACCTGGCCAAAGGGCAAAGCTATGTTTGTCCTAAACGCGTTTGGATTTACGGCTTACGCTTACACCTAGCGGTGACCAAATCACAAGCGGGCGAACTCGTCGTTTTAGCTTGCACGGACAAGGCTGAGCGTGCGCTTGTTCGTTACGCCCAGCGTTGGAACATCGAGTGTCTATTCTCGGCGCTTAAAACCAGAGGCTTCAAACTCGAAAGCACCCGTTTGAGCACCACGGACAAGCTCGACAGCTTAATTATCATGCTCTCTATTGCTTTTGCTTGGGCGCAGCTTATGGGTGAATGGGTTTATCAGCACAGACCGCTTAAGCTTAAAAATCACGGCTATCTACCCGTCAGTTTCTTTAAAAGAGGCTTGGCTTACTTAACAACAGCTATCCTCGCTACGCCCGATAAGCCTGCTAGACTACCCTTGAGCAATTGTCTTCAGCTTTTGTCCCCGTAGTGAAACTAAACCATTTAAAGATAATATATTCACAAGCATGGATATCGTGAAATAAAGTACTAGATATTATTAAGTATTTTATCAACGTAACCAGAACTGATTCTGCTAGGAAATAAAAACGGTGTGGGTAGGACGAGAAAGATCGGATTCGGGATAAGATGTCTTGTGGCTTCGTCCATCCGTGTTTTATTACCCTTACCGTTGCCTCCATTTAGCTTTTTACCCCCTCATAATCAGCCACTTCCCGCTATAGGAGAGCGCATTGTGGTGCCCTGGCAAGCCGGCATACGTACTGGTATTATCTTAGCTCACGAAACAATACGCGGTTCGGCTGCTCTCGAGCTGCGTGAGGCTATTGCCACGCTGGATACACAGCCCTTTTTAACCGAAGCGGGCCTAGAGATGTTAGTTCGACTTGCTGACTATAGCTGTGCTCCCGTAGGGTTGATTCTGGCCAATTTTTTGGCTGTGGGTTTAAATGAAGAGCTCGAGCACGAAATTCGTCCTCTTGAAGGCATAAAAGATATTCCGCTGCCACAAGATCACTGGACAGTAGCCTCTAGTTTAAGTTCGCAATCGCTTGACTTGTACCGTCGCCAGGGGCTTATTAAGGAGCGAGTGCGTCCTAAAGTAGCCCAGGTGCGTGTCCTCAAAGCTGCCCGACTTGTCGATGAGGCTCTAGAAGGAGCCAGACAAGTCAATCAGCGGCGAGCGCTTGAACTGCTGTGGGAACACGAGTATTTTGCCAGCGCCGCGGCATTAAGTCGTGAAGCGGATGTGCCTGAGAGTGCCGTACGCAGCCTTATAAATAAAGGTTATGCAAGCTACGAAATGGTCGAAGCGCCCCCCCCGGCTTTGCCACATTTTTATGCTTCACCACTGGCC
Organism: Trueperaceae bacterium; assembly: GCA_030147925.1. Classification (GTDB taxonomy): domain Bacteria; phylum Deinococcota; class Deinococci; order Deinococcales; family Trueperaceae; genus JASBUK01. The sequence continues at coordinate 1,865 of JASBUK010000118.1, read as the reverse complement.
ACACCGCAACTTGATTTGCAACTTGATTCAGCAGGGCAAGAAATCCGGCTGAGCGTTTCAGGCGGTTTGCGGCGGGATCGTTTGGCGACAATTATGCCGCTGCTGCAAGAGGATATCAGGAGTGGTGAGAGCGCTTTGGTCCTGCTGCCCGAAAATGCATTTATTGAAGAAACGGCGGGGGTGCTTGCCGCTGAGTTGCCAGTGCAAGTAATCAGCGGTGGACTCACTGACGCCCAGCGCCTGCACCTGTGGACGGAATTGCAAGAGGACAGCCCGGTGGTTTTAGTCGGTAGCTATTTGGCCTTGCTGGCCCCGTTGCGCCACTTAAAGCACATTGTTGTTTTAGAAGAAGCCAGTAGTAGCTATAAAATGATTGCCGGTGCACGCGTCTTTGTGCCCACGGCGGCACGTTTTTTGGCCGAGGCTCACGGTTCTTCGCTGATATTTGCGGATAAGTTGCCTTCACCGGAAGTTTTAAGTAGCTTAGCTATAAGTGCTCGAGCCGAGTTGCCAAACCCACAGATGCGGGCTCATATCGTTGACCTTGCCAGAGTCAAAAACTGGCCCCTTAGTGCCGAACTGATCCAGGTCTTAAAGCAGGTTAGTGAACGTTCCCGACAGGCAATAGTGATTGCGCCCCGGCGCGGTTTTTCGGCGGCCTTCGGCTGTTTGAGCTGTGGCTGGTTGGCTTATTGCCCTAACTGTGATTTACCGCTACGCTATCATCAGGAGCGCTATCGCCTGCGTTGTCATCAATGTGGACACACCGAAAGCCTGGCCGACTTCTGCCCTGAATGCCACAATGCCACGGTTGGCCCTTTGCGAGCTGCCGGCACCCAGTGGATTGCCACCGAAATTTCCAAGCTTTTGCCTGATATGACCGTAAAGCGTTTTGATAGTGACAAACGGGATGACTTAAGTGACCTGTTGGCGGGTCAGCCGGGTGTGCTGGTGGCGACAACGGCTGTTTTGCGCCATCCCCCTTTGCCAAACGTCTCACTCATTGCCGTTACGCTTATCGACACGTTTTTTAACCTCAGTGATTTCCGGGCCGAAGAAGAAGCTTACCGTTTTTTACTAAATCTTGCCGAGCTAGCGCCAGAAAAGCGTCCACTGGTGCTCATCCAGACGTTTCGACCCGAGCATGAAGTGCTAAAGGCTTTTGTTGCGGGCACTGACCCTAAGCTATTTCTAACGGACTTGCTCAAACGCCGGGAGCGGTATCAGTATCCACCTTTTAGCTTAATGGCCAAGGTGCAGGTCAGCGCCCGACAGGCAAGCGCTGCGCAGCGTGCGGCCACCTGGTTGGCCGAAGCTATGTTTGCACTGGGAGCAACTGAGATTGAGCTCCTCGGACCGGCTCCGGCCCCGGTAGCCCGTATACGCAATCAGTACAGTTATCAATTGTTTCTACGCGCCGCCAATCTTGAGCGTTTGCAGGCTCTATTAGAACCTGCACGTAATTATCGGGGTGAAGCCCGGGTGAGAATTGACGTTGACCCGCGTGATATCCCGGGTTTTATTGAGTGAGGCTTTATATCGTCACAAATGCCTTTGTTTTCAGGGTTGTTTGCCGGTTGTGATTTAGTGCAGTAGTTCTTGTGCCTTGAACACCTTCACCCAGATAATTAAACCGTAGATGATAGGGATGAGCATTAGCCCAACAATGATCAAAAGTAACGGGATGGTCGCCAAATTTGTCAATCTTCTGAATGGCTTTTGCGTTTATAGCATTTGCATCAAATATACCCACAGTGATGAAAGGTCTGCTGAACATCAAGCGGGGTAACAGCAAGGACAGCGTCAGAGAAGGCGAGCATGAGCTCAGGAATAAGTGAGGGTCTAAGCTGTTTGAGGAAAGCTTT
>JASBUK010000116.1 GCA_030147925.1 Trueperaceae bacterium | reverse complement strand
CGGGTATGGGCACAAAAAAATCCCCCTCGGTTTAACAGCAATCGAAGGGGAGTCGTGTGTGAGAATTTCAGGCTTGTGTTGTGGGCGATGTGCCGGGTTCGCCATCGGCTTGAGGCGGCACAAACTCAGTTTTCTCTTTGGTTTGGGGCTCGAGCAACATGATATCGAGCACCTGCTCAAAGTCTTTGACGCTAGTGACGGTCAGGTCATTTAAAATTGCCTCGGGGACATCTTCTAAGCTGGCTTCGTTGGCTTCAGGAATAATTACGTGTTTGATACCGGCCTGATGTGCAGCTAGCAGTTTTTCCTTGACGCCGCCAATTGGCAGGACGCGGCCACGCAAAGTGATTTCGCCGGTCATGGCGATATCGCCGCGTATCGGGCGACCTGTAAGGGCGCTGACTACCGCAGTAGCCATCGAGATGCCGGCGCTCGGCCCGTCTTTGGGCGTGGCCCCCTCTAGAACATGCACGTGCAGGTCACGCGTTTCATAAAAATCACTGGGCAGGTTAAAGTTTTCCGAGCGGCTCCGCAGATAGGCGATACCGGCTCGAGCAGATTCCTTCATCACGTCACCCAGTTGTCCGGTCAGGGTGATATTGCCCTTGCCGGGGTTGCTGACGGCTTCAATGTCTAAAGTCACGCCGCCGACCGCCGTCCAGGCGAGGCCGTGCGCCAGACCCACTTGCGGCTCTTTCTCGGCTTTGCTGTCTCTAAAGGGTGGCACGCCCAACAACTTACGCACGGCCTCTTCATCAACGGTGCGAACATCGTTCCAGGGATTATCGAGAAAGTCCTTGGCAAACTTTCTGGTAGTTTTGGCAATCATACGGTCCATATTGCGCACGCCGGCCTCGCGGGTGTATTCGGTGATGATTTTTTTAGTGGCGGCATCGGCAAATTCGAGTTTACCTTCTAAGCCGTGATCGCTAAGCTGACGCGGGATGCGGTAGCGTTTGGCAATCTCCACCTTTTCGTTTAAGGTGTAGCCCGGAATTTGGATGACTTCCATGCGATCAAGCAAAGGCCGTGGGATGGTGGCAAGCGTATTGGCGGTGGTGATAAACATGACCTTAGAAAGGTCGTAGGGGACCTCAAGGTAATGATCGGCAAAGGTATTGTTTTGCTCCGGGTCGAGCACTTCTAAGAGCGCCGAGGAAGGGTCGCCACGGAAATCAGCCGTCATCTTGTCGACCTCGTCAAGCAAAAACACCGGGTTGATCTTACCGGCAGTGCGCATGCCCTGAATGATGCGCCCGGGCAGTGAGCCGATATAAGTGCGGCGGTGGCCGCGAATTTCGGCCTCGTCACGCACGCCGCCAAGACTCATGCGCACAAATTCGCGATTTAAGCTCCGGGCTATGGATTTACCCAGTGAGGTCTTGCCCACGCCGGGTGGCCCAACAAGACAAAGGATAGGGGCCTTGTAGTTAGCGCCTTCGATGTCTTTGGTGAGCTGGCGCACCGCCAGGAATTCCAGAATGCGCTCTTTGGGTTCGTCCAGTGCGTAGTGATCTTCATCGAGAATTTTTTCGCTGTGAGCGATATCGAGATGCTCCTCATCCATTTCGCTCCAGGGCAGCTCGAGCATCACATCTAAATAGGTGCGCACTACGGTTGCTTCTGGAGAGCCGCCGGGCATTTTTTCCAGACGGTCAATTTCCTTTAAGGCCCGCTCCTGAGCTTTTTCGGGCATATTTTTTTCGAGCATGCGCTGGCGCAACTCATCGATTTCAGCTAGACCCTCTTCGCCACCAAGCTCCTTTTGGATGGCCTTCATCTGTTCGCGGAGATAGTATTCGCGTTGATTGGAATCCATCTGCTGTTTTACGCGGGTGGAGATTTGCTTTTCGGTATCAAAGCGCTCTAAGTCACGCGACAAAAAGCCATAGACCAGCTCGAGCCTTTTGCCCACGTCAACTTCTTCTAAGACAGCCTGCTTATCAGCCACGTCCCAGGTGCTGTATTTAGTGATGACATCGGCCAGAGGGCCGGATTCTTTTAAGCTGCGCAAATTCTCTAAGTGAAACGAATCCAGCCGCAAATTTTTGTTCTGTTGAGCGTATTGCTCAAAAGCAGACTTGATCTGCTCGGTTAGAGTTTTTATGCGCATATCGTCGCGGTTATCACCAATCTCGGGCAGCGTGCGAACATTGGCGCGCAACGACGAGCCAGGCAAAAAGGATTCAACCTGAGCCCGTTCACGGCCCTCGACTAAGACCTGCAAGGTATCGTCCGGCAGCCTAATGACCTGTTTGATGACGCCCAAGGTGCCAACAGAGTAGAGGTCGTCGCCGGTGGGGTCGTCAATCTGCGGGCTACGTTGGGCCAAAAGCAATACGCGGTTGTCACCGGCCTGGGCTTCTTCTAAGGCGCGTTTTGACTTGGGGCGGCCCACATCGACGTTGTCTAAGGTGCGGGGCAGCATAACTTTAGCTCTAAGTGCAATTACGGGTAGTTCCCAATCCATGCTGTCAGTAAACAGCAAACTGCAACTTAGTACCGTAAGATGGCTAACGACTTTTTACTTTCCACGATAGGTTTACTGCTATGCCTAGCTCTTTAGCAAGCTGCACAGCCTTTTTCTGTACCTCAACGTCTGGTGCTAGCTTTAGTCGGGCAATTAAGGTCCTTAGCCTAAGCGGTTGATGGGGCGCGAGCTTAGCGCTGTGCTCCGCTTGTTTCAAGATGTCAACCGACTGCTTGGCTAAGCCTAATGATAAGAGTGCGCGGGCGCTACCGGCCTGATCTCTAGCTGCTCTGGCGCGTTCTAAGGCTTTAGTGGCGACATCCTGACCTTTTTGGGGATAGCCCCAGAGTACGTGAGCGTGCGCCAGACCTGCTAAGGGCAGAATACTTAAGGCTTCATCGCTGGAAAACTCGGTCAGACCAAAGGCCTTGCCAAAAAGTTCCACCGCCTTTTGACCCTCACCCATATCAAGCGCTAATTCGCCCTGAGCACAGAGGTTGGAAATTGCCAAGGCACCGTCACGTTCGGCCTTAGCCTTGTTGTAAGCTCGGCTCAAATGCCCCTTTGCCTCTTCCCATTCCCCTAAATAGCGCAGAGTATTGCCCAGATGCAAGGCACTGTAGCCGCCGCTGTCGCTTATTTTTAGGGCGTTATAAAGCACGCTCAGCGCCGCCTGGATATGACCTAGCCGCAGTTGGGCGGCGCCCAAACGGGTCAGCAATTGCGACTTTTCAGCCGTCAATTCCTGCGGACTGCTGTCAAGCTTTTTAAGCGCCAGTTTGAGGGTGGCCACCATATCGTCTAAGCGACCCAGTTCCCATAGCACCGAAGCTATTGCTGCCAATAGTGTTGGCTCCTGGCTGAGCTTTAGCGCGTCGTCTAGTTTGGCATTTGCTTTACTTAGGTCTTGTTGGTAGTGAGCGGTTCGAGCCTCACGCAAGAGAGTTTTAACAGTTTGCTGTACAGCATGACTTTTATTCACAGACTAAAGCATACCTGTTGGTACTGGCTTGTGCCTCAGGGCAGGTCATAGAACTTATTTTGGGCCACCATGATAGCTTCGCGGTCAAGCTGGTGCAAGCTCCGTTCAAATTCACTCATCACCTCTGGTTCACCGTGCACCATGTAAATGCGAGCCTTACCAGTTGCCTTTAGCCAGCGGAGTAAATCGTCTTTGTCTGCATGAGCTGAGAAGCCACCGATGGTATGAATGCCAGCCCTAACTACAATACTTTCACCAAAAATCCTAACGCGCTCTGCTCCGTTAATCAGGCGTCTGCCTAAAGTCCCTTCCGCCTGATAGCCAACAATTACCAAGCTGGCCTCGCGGCGCCAGAGATTGTGCTTTAGATGGTGCACAATACGCCCACCGGTCATCATGCCTGAGCCAGCAATAATTATGGCTCCGCCATCGATGTCGTTGATTTTTCGTGATTCTGCGGAACTGATGGTAAATTTGGCGGTTTCTGGGAAAAAGGGGTCTTCGCCGTCAGAGAGCCTCTCACGTATTTCCGGTACAAATTCGTTGGCGCAACGGGAGTAAAGACCAGTCATTTTAGCGGCCATAGGCGAATCCAAATACACCGGCATCTGGGGAATGTCGCCCGCTTTTATCATGTTTTTTAAGTGATAGAGGATGTTTTGGGTGCGCTCGAGCGCAAAGCTGGGAATCAACACATTGCCACCGGCTTTGATGCTGTTGCGCAGAACGTCGTGAAATTCTATTAAAGTGGCGTCAAGCGAACGATGACTGCGGTTGGCATAAGTTGTTTCCACAATGACGGCATCACACTCGCGGGGCAGCGTAGCGTCTTCCTGAACGGCACTTTCGCGGTTACCCAAGTCACCTGAGGCAATGATGCGGCCATCGGGGCAGTCAAGCTCGATAAAGGCGCTGCCTAGGATGTGACCAGCCGGACGAAAATGTGCTATGACCTTATTGCCTAGATCAAGTGGCTGCTCAAAGTCAACCAATCTAAATGCGGCCAAGGTTTTATCGACATCGCCATTGCCAAAAAGTGGTTCGCTTATTTCGCTCTCACGACCCGAACGCTTAGCTTTGCGTAGGGCACGTTCGTAGTCTTCTAGCTGAATTTTAGCGGCGTCTAGAAGGATAATTTTACTGATGGCCTTTGTCGCATGGATAGTGTAGATAGGCCCCTGATAACCTTGTTTGATAAGTAGGGGCAAGCGTCCGATGTGGTCTAAGTGTCCGTGTGTGAGCAAAACTGCATCAAGTTCACTTACCTCAAAGGGAAAGGGTTCATAGTTGCGTGCTTCTATCTCTCTTGGACCCTGAAACAAGCCACAGTCAATGAGGATTTTTTTGCCACAGAGCTCGAGCAAGTGAGAGCTTCCGGTGACGGTTTGGGCGGCGCCTGCACTAATGAGTTTCATAACGACTCCTTTGACTGGACTTAGGATTCACTAAGTTGGAGCCAAAGTCAACCTGCTGTTTTTGGTTCGGAAAGAATGAGTCGCTCTGTTAAGGGGGCATCTTTGGTTACTTGACCATCTTCTAGTAAAATTTGTCGTTCGGCCAGGGATGCTACATGTGGGTCGTGGGTGACCATAACAATCGACATTCCCTCGGTGTGTAGCTCACTTAAAATAGTTAGCAAGGCATCTCCGGCCTCGGTGTTTAGATTGCCGGTGGGTTCGTCGGCCAGGAGTAAAGTTGGTTCATTGACCAGGGCTCGAGCAACTGCTACGCGCTGTTGCTGTCCACCAGAAAGCTGACTTGGGAAGTGGTTGAGACGGTCCCCTAAACCCACACGTTCAAGCTGTATTGCTGCTCGTTTGCGCCTTTCTCTTTTTGCTACGTTTGCGTAAACAAGAGGTTCCTCCACGTTTTCTAAAGCTGTCATATTAGGAAGAAGATTATATGACTGAAACACAAAGCCAAAATGCTGATTACGAATGCGTGATAGTTCGCGGTCTGCCAAATGGGTCACATCGTTACCCTCAAGCAAATAAGCACCTTGGGTTGCAGAATCGAGACAACCCAGGATGTGAAGCAGAGTAGACTTACCTGAACCCGAAGCGCCCATGATGCTGACTAGCTCGCCACGCTTAATCTTCAGGTTCACACCGTCTAAAGCGACCACATCCACCTCACCCATACCGTAAACCTTGTAAATGTCTTTTAGCTCTATCATAGTTGTGCTCATATTCATATAACCTCCCACGTTAATAAAACGCACAAAGAGGGAACTACTCAGATCACCAAGAGTTGCCTCACCTGATTTCTCCTGTCGGAGCAAGCTGAATTTCAACCCGATCCCGAAACGCCTCATAAGAGCTAGTGATGATGCGTTGCCCCTCAGCAAGACCATTGCGCACCTCAACACGGTTCCCATCAATAAGGCCAAAAGTGACGATTTGACGGGTGGCGGTGTTGCTCTTTACTACAAATGCTAAGCGCTCGCCGCCAGTTGTAAGGTAGGGACCCCGAGGAAGATACAGAGCATCACTTATACGCCCGACCTCAATTTCTACGTTGGCACTCACACCGACTCTAAGCTTGGGTGGCGTTTGCTCAAAAACTACAACTGCAGGTACCACGGCAGTGCCGTTTGCTCCGACTTCGGCCTGAGGAGAAACACGCATGACCACACCACGATATGTTGTGTTAGCTGCTCGGATGTTTGCTACTTGGCCAACACTCACCCGCTGTGCTTGTGACTCATCGAGGCTGGCAATGACCTGCAAATCTGAAGCGCTAGCAACTGTAGCTAATAGTGTCTGACTTGTGACCCGATCACCAGCTCGAGCATTCAAGCGAATTACTTGCCCAGCCACAGGTGCGGTCAATTCCAGTGCGCTAAGCTGTGCTTCAGATAGCGTCAGTGCTTGTTGTGCCTGACGCAATACTGCCTGTGCTCCGGCCATGCTAAGGGCAGAGCGTTCTTCTGCGATTTTAGCGTCTGCTTGAATGTCCAGGATATTAAGTTCAGCTTGCCGTACGGCCTCGGCTGCCGCCTCAAGTTCCTGGCGGGAATTTGCACCAATATCAAAAAGTTGTTGCCTGGTCTCTAATACTCGCTGGGCTTCCGTTAAGGCAAGATGCGCCCCTTCTATTGCACGTGTTTGCTGGCGTGAAGCTGCCTCGGCCTCGATTTGGAGTGTTTGGATGCGGCGTTCAGCTTCTAGTACTGCCTCTTGCTGGGTTGCAACTTCACGCTCTAGGCTCGGTGAGGCAAAACGACCCAACGCCTTGCCTTGTGTCACCTCATCCCCCTCTGCTACCAGCCACTCCAACAGGGTTCCTTCGCTCGGTGTAACCAGTGATCGCTCGATTCTGGGTACCAGCGTTCCTGGAGCACACACATACTCAATAAGCGTGCCACGTTCAACGGGAGCTGTCTCAAAAGTTCGCAGAAGATAGATGTCCGCGCGGGGACGCAGAATCATAAAAGGTATAATAATTAAGAGTGATAAGATCACCCCTACAAACAATAAAAGTGGCCACGACCCTCGCTGTTTTTCCCCTTTGGGACGCGCTTTTTGTTTAACAATGGGTTCATTTCTCATATAGTGGCTTAAACCTTCATAGAACTTTCAACAACATCATTCCCCAAAGAAAGATAGTCCGAATTACTGTGTGTGTTGTCCTTAACTACATAACTTAAAAGTATGTTAGGTTTTGCGCTTATGATAAGGGTTAACTTAAACACCTGGGGGCTATGATACTGTGTGCTCATTCTACTTAGTCTCACTAGTGGTTACATGGGTGGCAAACCCTAAAGACTGTGCTTGTAACGAGTAGAGTTCTGCGTATTGGTTGCCACGTTGCATGAGCTCTTCGTGGCTACCAAACTCTCTAATCTGACCGCTTTCGAGTACTGCAATGAGAGCTGCCATGAGCACGGTGCTAAAGCGATGTGAAATAATTAGGCTAGTAAGGCCCTCCATTAACTTGGCAAAGTGCTTGAAGAGTTCAAACTCGGCCTTGGCATCTAAGGCTGCTGTGGGTTCATCCAAGATAAGGAAATCTGCCTCTCTCATGAACATTCGGGCTAGTGCCAGGCGTTGCCACTCACCCCCAGATAGATCTATGCCAGATTCGTTGTGCTGTGCAAAAAGCTGACGGCTTAGCACGCTCTCATATCCTTGTGGGAGTGAGGCAAGGGTTTTGTGGATACCTGCTTTCTGAGCTGCCTTCTCCACTTTTTCCTGGTCATTTAAGTATGCAAGCTTACCCAATCCAATGTTTTCTCGCGCTGTCAAGTCGTAACGTATAAAATCTTGTAGCACAGCACCGATCCGCTCACGGTAGGCAGTAATATCTAACTCTTTGATGTCGATGCCGTCCCAAAGGATGTGTCCTGCTGTGGGATCGTAAAGTCGAGCCAAAAGTTTCACCATAGTCGTCTTACCTGCTCCATTGAGCCCTACTAGCGCCACTGACTTGCCCTTGGGAATAAAGAGATTAACCTCTTTAAGTATCCATGGATGTTTGCTCGTATAGCGAAACCAGACATTACGAAATTCGATACCCTGTGTCAGAGTAGGAACGGATTGGGGTATTTTGACGGTAGGAAGTGCAGGCGGCAACGCCATCAGGGTTTCATAATGATTGAAAAAAAGTGTATTCTCATGCAACCCAGCTACTGCGTAGATCATGCCGGACAGTACGCCTTGTACGCTGGCCACTGCTGCGATAAACAGGGTAAGATCTCCAAGCGTAATCAAACCAGCAAAGGCCTGTGTGATGACGATGATGAGAGATATACTTGCCACTATGCCAGATAGGCTACCAAAGCCCACATTCCAACGCAGCTCACCAATCTGCTGCTGTTTCTCAGCCTCATGAATGCTCGTAAAATCCTCAATCATGCGACCTAAAAAGAATTCACCTAGATTGAAAAATCGTACTTCTTTGGCAGCGTGAGCACTACTTAAGAGCTGGCTGTAGAAAAACTTGCGGCGTTCATGAGGACTTAGTCCAAAGGCCAGGTTGGCACGTTCACGGCCAAATTTGAGTTCAGCAAAGAGCTGTGGGAGGGCTGAAATTGCCAGCAGTAGAGCAAAAAGCGGGCTAAGGGCAAACAGCACTGTCAGAAAGCTAACAAGGGTAATGGTGTTTCGAGTTAGGCTCATGCACAAGCCTAGAGCTTGTCCCACACTCCTCTGTACACCTTGTTGGGCAAGCCGTATTGTGTCATGGAAGGTGGGTCTCTCAAAATAAGCTATACCGTTAAAGCTGTTGAGTTTTTTAAAAATAAGTGTCTGTACTTTGAGTGTTAGTTGCCGTGTTAGCTCGGCATTGAGGTAAGTGTTCCCGGGTGCGGTGAGATTACTGATAATAGTCAGGAGAACCTGAATCCCCAGCAAAATCCATAATAATGACCAGTTTACCGTATTATTCAGGCCGAGGCCCTGCCCCAACAGATCAAAAATTAGCTTGCTGATCCACGCTAAGCCAAGAGGTACTATTCCGGCCACCAGCGTGAGTAGGAGAGTGCCAATAAACATGCCCAGATGCGCTTGCCAGGCGAGGGTAAGCATCTTGCGAACGGCTGATAATAATCTGACCATCAGCTAAATTACCTGAGGAACCAAGATATACTAGTCTGATCTCATGGATAGGTATTGAGTAAAGTGAAGTAAGCCAACAACTAGAATTTCACCCGCTTCATTTTCTTCACCTTGCTCTTTGAGCACCAGTGCTAGCTTACGCAACATCATCTAAGCCTCATGGAGTGACTCAATGGGGTGCAATTTTCCTGCTCGCCATGCAGGAAAGAACCCTAAGACAGCACTAACTATCACGATACTGCCTAACACTGCCAGGCTAGCGAGTGGCCGGAAATCCAAATGGATGCCAGAAAATAAATCTTCACCTATCCAAGAAGCCAGCGGTGGAACAAGTAATGCTGCTAGCACCATGCCAACTAGGCCACCCAGAAAGGCCAGCATACCGGCCTCTGCCATGAATTCGAAACTAATGTGCCGCTGCGAAGCACCTAGGGTTCGTCGCACCCCAATTTCACTCATACACTCTGCTATGGCTACCACCGATTGTGAGAAGATACCAACAGCACCTAGTACGAAAGCAATAATGCCGAAAAGCCCAAAGATAATCACATTTGGATTGAGGTCGGTAGCTAATAAAGACGACCGAACGGGTTCATCTATTAGGAACTCTCCTTCTATAGCTACTCTTGGATAGAGTCGGCGTGATGCCGCAATAATTTGTTCTCTAGCAGCAGCGCCTGCACCCGGCCTGGCTAACACCAAGAGATTAGTAGTAACAGATGTTGTAGGAATATAAGCGGGTGCCTGAGCAAAAACACGGCCAGAGTCATAGTTGATATTTCCCCGATCTTTAAAGATACCTATCACTTGGTAGGTGATGGGAGTTGGTTCCCCATGAGGAAACACCATCAGCTCTTGACCCAAGGGTTCAACATCACCGAACAAGACGGTTGCTGTTGCATCGGAGAGGACGATAACCTTAGCCTTCCTAGTAACCTCCTCGCTAGTAAAAAATGAACCGCTTACTAGCTCTGCTTCCATAAGATCAAAGTAGGTTCTGCTGACTTCTGCAATTCTTGGTAGGATAAAGAGGTCATTTGCGACAGCTACACTAGGGCGGTATGTACCTGGATAAAATAAGGCTAACGCTTGCACATCTGGTGCGAGTTCTAAAAGTTTGGGAATATCTTGCTGCTGAAAGCCGTCTAAAAAAATTGCGCTATACTGGCCTGCTGTCAAGGCGCTTACACTAAAGACCTCGCCTTTGCCACGCTGGCTCGTGTCACTCAGATAAAGACTGACTGCTACTACCATTGCGAGTGTGCTCAAGACAAGTTGCAAGAGCGTGAGTGTGGTGCGCAGGGGCCTTCGGCGCATGTGGCGCAGGATATTGTGTGGTGAGAGCTGGAAAAATGCCATCAGAAGCTCCTCAGTGTTTCGACCACACGGACACGTGCTGCCAGGATAGCGGGATAGAGACCAAAGAGTAGGCTCATACCAACAGCAAGACCAATACCAATGAGAATCGCCATGGGTGACAGAGTCAGATTAAAGGCAAGGTTGGTGTCAAGGAAGCGATTGTAGGCAGCTAGTAAACCGTAGCCTGCCGGTATCCCGACGAGACCCCCTAGGCTACCCAAGAGCAGCGCGTCGCTCAAAACCTGATTTCGTAGTGCACTACGAGTTGCGCCCAGCGTACGATAGATACCAAGCATCCGCTGCGTTTTAAGAACGCGAGTCAGCATCAGATTCATGATATTGAGCGAGGCAACCACCAGGCCAACCGATGCGAAAACCGCTATTATCAGACTGGTTACTCGCTGTCTGGTTCTAAACACCCGATCATCTAAACCAGAACGAACGCTGACTCGGTCTAGTCCCCAGCTAGCAGCGGCAAAGGCAGCTAATTCGGCGCGTGCCTCAGGAAGTTGCGCAGGATTAGCAACTGCAAATTTTAGTGAGCGGATGCTCGATATGTTTGCATTAGGCAAAGTTCTACTGACTGTGCCGTAGGGTATTAAGGCGTCATAGTTGGTGCTAGATTCCGATGCTGCTATAATACCGACTATTAGGTATTCGGGCTGACCTGGCGTGCCATTAAAAACCACACTCTGACCAACAGGATCGCCGTTAAGCTCGAGCAGCCTTGCGGTCGCTGGATAAAGCAGCATGAGATTGCGACTTTCACGAAAGTCACTTTCTGTAAAAAGACTACCCGACTGCAGTTTTACTTGAGCTGCACTCAAATAGTCAGGTGTCACAGCGGCAACCCTGATTTCGCTGGCCAAATCTTGTTGTTTCAGCAGGGATTCGTACTCTAAAAGGTAGGCCTGACTTACTTTAGGGGCTGCTGCTCGAGCACTTTTTAAATCATCGAACGTGAACGTAACCGGTGCTGTGTTTGTGTTGCCGACACGTTTGGCTGGGGCTTGGCGGAAGATATCCTGATCGTCTTCAATTCGCATGATGGTGATTTCTCTGGCCTGCAGAGAAGCATCAAACCTTAGTTGGGCCTGCCGATCTAGATCGAGAAATGCTGCTACAGCAGTAACCACACTTACTCCTAGCGCCACTGCAACAACAATCAGAAAGCTCTCAAGGCTTCGGTTTCGGAATTGTCTTAGGGATTTGTGCCAAAGATCAATCAAATGCACTTTAAATCACCCCTATCTGGGAATTTAGACAAAATATAGACCGTTGATGACGGATTAAGCCTCATTTGGAGGCATCAAAGGGTACTTCCAAGATATCCTCAGGTTCAGACAATAATGTTTTAGATGATAGCTTTAAAATCACAATGCCGACAAATCTTGGCAGCCGAATTGCCCCCCACTGGATGGAGTCTAAACTATGAGCAGCATCGCCCTTGACGAAGTACATTTTTGGGGGAACCAACCAGGGAGTCAACTCATCCTGTTTCTGTTCTGAATTTCCCTCCATGTTAACCGTCTCTGATTGCTCCACGGCCGAGTTTGGAAGCCCAATCACACGTTTGACCAGATGTTTCTCACAACGTTCCCGATACTGCTCAGGAATATTCAAACTCTCAAACACAATGATTTGATTCTTTCGAAGTAACGCTCTGGCTGGGCCAAAAACGAAAAACGAGCAACCTACTTCCTGGAGTAAGGGTGGGCAACATACTTATTCCGGTCACAACGACTAGCCAGAACGAATTGCGAAGGAGCACAAAACTGCCAACAACGACTATTATTAAGAGAAATGTAATTTGTAGTCCAAGATAGGTCATAAGAGAATCCAGAGTTTTCGGTCTAGGAAACTTCCTAGACCGAAAACTGAAGCTGATATTTAACAGCAAACGCCAGTGTCACTACAATTTCCGTAGTAGCATAATTGTTTTACCGTGTCACAACCTACAAGGATACACTTTCTTAACTCACCATAACCGCTACACGAAGTGCCCCGGCAATAGCTTTTCGTGTGTGGGCACTCATCACAAGCACTTGCGTAAACTTTGGGTAAGGCCTTGTCCAATAGCTTATCGAATGTGCCTATGAATTGATTTTTTGTTGCAAGAGTCACAATCCGATTCCACAGAATCTGAAACAATTTGTCCATCACACAACTCCTTATTTCGGTCAATATTCAATATATGGTGGTCTTTAGTCCATTCTATTAAGAAAATCCCGCGTTTTCGGGTGCTGGTACTATCTAATGTAAACCTCCTTTCGACTCTACTTAAACTCAACCGACTTGCTATCTGTTATTCCTCCCTTCCACATAACTATGCAGTCGGATTTGAAGAGCTTATGCTGAAAGTTGTGGATGACCAGGAAAGCAAGCGGCGTATCACCGCCGATGATTAGAATCATCGTG
>JASBUK010000101.1 GCA_030147925.1 Trueperaceae bacterium | reverse complement strand
GCATCGCAAATAAGGTGTAAGCGCCAGCCGAAAAATTTCTCCTTTTTCGCAGCACAATAGCCGCAAAAGGCTTTACCTCTAACTTTCTTACAACGCCGAGCCCGTACACGTTTGCAAACGGGCAAGGGAATACTGTCAATTTATATATTTGGTGGTTTGTAGTCGGTAGTTTGTAGTGAGTGGTGGGTAGGAAAAGCATTTTGGAAAATCCCTCGTTTCTACCTCCCACTAACCACTTTCTACTTACTTTTTACTGTCCGCGCTCATTCAGTCAAGCCCAGGGCGGATTATCAGCTCCGTCACGGCGGCAGTGGGTGCCAGCGCCAGAGCGCTGAGAACCTGCTGCGCTAAGTCCTGGGGTTGTATAAACTTTTCGGCTTCATACGACTTGCCTTCCATACGATGAACCTCGGCCTGCATAGGGCTGGCGGTCCGGCCTGGATAGACGCTTAAAACACGCACACGGTCTGCTTTAAGTTCCTCGCGGAGGCTATCGGCCAGGGCCTTTAGACCGTGTTTGCTGATTGCGTATTGGCTCCAGTTGGCTTTGGCGTTTAACCCGGCCCCGGAGTTGATAAAAACAACTTGTCCCCGGCTGCTTTTAAGCAGTGGCAAGAGCGCTTGCGTAAGCAGATAAGGCACGCGTAGATTAAGTCGGTAATGCCAATCCAGCTCGGCAATAGCCGCACTAGCTACTGGCCCCAGCGAAATCACCCCGGCGCTATGTATAAGGATATCAACGCTTTGCCGCGCTTGGCTAAACGCTTTTATAAAGGCTGTTAGCTGCTCATCATCGGTCAGATCAACTAGGTGAATTTCAACCTCTGCCCCCAGGGCTCGAGCTTCACTCGCCACAAGTTCAAGACGCGCACTATTGCGCCCTAAAAGTATCAGCCTTGTTCCCGCCGCGGCCAAAGCCAGGGCCAAAGCTTTGCCAATGCCACTGCTAGCTCCGGTTATGAGTGCCGTTTTATCTTGCAAACTTGTCATGTTATTCCAAATCCGCAAGTTGCTTTAAACTTTTTAGGGCTGCCTCTAAGTCACCACTACCTGCCAGACTAGCACCAATAAGCACGGCGTCGGCCAAACCCTTAATTGCCGTCAAATCTGCGGCCTGTTTATAACCTGATTCCGCCACTAGGAGCCCTTTATAACCCGTAGCTTTAGCCTTTTTAATGAGCTTAGGGGCATTGCGTAAATCAATCTCAAGGCTGCGCAGATCACGGTTGTTGACTCCAATTATGTCCGCACCTGCTGCTATAGCCAGCATAAGCTCTGCTTCATCGTGCACTTCTACCAGCGCATCAAGCTTAAGTTGCTTTGCTAAGTCAAGATAGCCAGCGGTGTGCCCGCGCAAGAGGGCCACAATGAGCAAGACCGCACTGGCACCAGCTTTCTTGGCTTCATAAAGCTGAGCGGGATGAACGGTGAAGTCTTTGCGTAGTAGCGGCAAAGCCACCGCCCGGCTGACCTCGGCCAGATGGCTTAAGTCACCGCCAAAATGCCTGCTTTCGGTCAAGACACTGAGAGCAGTAGCACCGCCACGCAAATAGGCTCGAGCCGCCGCCACCGGGTCAAGCGCGGCAATGGCGCCTTGTGAAGGGCTCGAGCGCTTGATTTCGGCAATTATGCTCAGTTGTGCCTCCCGAGCTAACGCCGCCGCGAAACCAGGTCGCTTAATGCCGCTAGGGGGCAGGCTGGGCGGCAAGACAACATCGGCATAATCCGCCAGGCGTTGGCGGGCAATTTTACCCAGGACGCCGGGAACATCGGCCAGTTCGACCTGGCTCAGGGCTCGAGCGCTGCCTAGCCTAGTAGACATAAAAACCCGCCAAACTGCTCGCCTCGGCCCAGGCCACCTCTACGTCTTCCACCACGGCATGTGCCGGACCCCGTTTTAGCTGGTGCAAATAGTGCTTTAGCTCGCGCTCATCCCCTTCGGCCACCACCTCTACCCTACCGTCACTCATGTTCTCGGCATAGCCGCACAAACCCATGTCCAAAGCATGACGCCGGGCAAAGGCGCGGTAGCCTACCCCCTGGACCCGGCCCGAGACGAGTACGGTCATGCGCATTTTGTCAACTTCGTTTACCACAGACTTATGCTATTACGAAATTACTATCCATGTCATAAAATCCTCTTTAGGGGATACTCACACAAACAATCGACCACTAACCACCAACCTGCAATAAACAAAATCCAGTGGCTAAGCAAAGATTGTCAACAGCCACAGAACATGAAACTACCCTGGCCCAATAAGGGCCACTTCTCATCTGTAGAGTGTTATCTTAATAACGGCCTGGGCGGCATTCTTACCCAAAAAGGCAAAGGCGCCCGATGGCATTCTGAAGATGAACTATAAATCCTCCCCTGTTGTGTTAATTGAACTTAGCAAAATCCTTGCTGACCTGGATCGCCGTGCAGGCCCAGTTAAACCTTGGGGAACATTCCAAGATGGCATTTCCAAGAGGCGAAACGAGGGCTTAAAGTAAAATTGTGAAGCTCCGCCGTCTCCTGCCGATAATTATCTTTGCTGCAAGTCTAGTGGCGCTTTATCTGTTCCCGCAGACTTCTTTAGGACGAAGCTGGCTTTTAGGGCTGCTTACACGCAATTTAGCGGCTGACACGAGTTTACGTTATCTCAGCAGTTCAGGCAATCTCTGGTCAGGGCTTAAGCTTAGCGAAGTCGAGCTTAGTATGCCGGGGCTCGAGCTAAAGCTTAAGCGTATAGACATAGGCTATTTCTTGCCCTCGCTATTTGCCGGTGAATTACCCCTGTCACTCAGTGCACAAACTGTGCGTGGCTCGCTTGATTTCGCAGAGCTGACCAGCAGTGGTGAAGGCGGTGGTGGTCTGCCCATCCGACCGGTGCTGCAAAATATCGACATTCAGGATGTCGCCCTAAACATCAATGACGCACCCTTTACGCTGCCTAATTTGTCGCTTTCCGAGCTTGATATCAGTAATGGCTTAAATGGTCTTGAATTAAGCGGAATAATCAGCAACCCCGAAGGCAGGGCGGAACTAACGGCAAGCGTAAAAGTCAATCCCTTTGAACTTGACGCCCAAGTCAGCCGCGCGGATATATCTCTAGCTCAGCACTGGTGGCCCGGAGCCGAGTCGGGCACTGCCAGCGGCAGCGTCACGGTGCGGGACTCTCAGATTTCAGCCGATCTTAGGGTGAGCGGCGGCGAGGTGTTGCTGGCCAACAGCCAAATCACCGCTATTAATGGCATCGTTAGCATGAACTATCCGCTTATCAGCGCCGAGCTGAGCGGCCAAGCTCTGGGCGGGCCGCTGTCGGCGACAGGCACAGTTGATGTAGCTAACTACCAGTGGCAAGCAAAAGTAGCAGGGAATCCGGCACTAGCTGATACTGCGCTCTGGCTGGCAGGTGAGCAACCCCCCTTCTCACTGGAGAATTTAGCGATCAGCGGTACTGCTGAGACCATGCTCGAGCTTTCCGGTTGGCAAGCTATTGAACTAAGGGGTAAGGCACAAGGTAGGGGCAATGTAGCAGGCCAAGCACTGGAAGACTTAAGTGTTAACTTTGGCTACAGCAGTAGCCTTGGCAGTAATGTTGACGCAAAAGCTCTGTTTGCGGGTGGCCCCTTGAGCCTGAGTTTGCAGCCCGCAGCTGAGGGTTACAACCTGGAGCTAAATGCCCGCGAAGCCCAACTGTTTGGCATTGGGGCTGATTTGAACTTGTCGCTTAAGAGGCGACAAGACTTAGTTGAGGCAGAAGCGCAACTTGAAGCAGCCGGGGCGCTGCTGGGGCGTGAATTGACGCTAAGTGCCGAGAGCAGCCTCGGGCGCGACGGCCTGCAACTATACGTCAGCGGCAATGACGCCCTCGCAGGCAGCTTAGAAGGCAACTTCCTGTGGCAAGACAACCGCTTGCAGGGCCAGGCAAACGTAAAAAACCTCAGTCTGCCCTTTGCTTCTACACCGCTTGATGCCACTTTAAGCGCCGACGGAACCATGGATAACTTGCCGCTCGAGCTTAGTCTGGACGCTGTAGAACCGCTTTTTCTCCAGTTTGGAGATAACCGCCTCTTAAACGATTTGCGAGGCAACTTGACTACCACGCTGACTGCTGGCCGCCTGAGCGCTATCGAAGGCCGTTTTGGTGCTTTGTCATTAAACGGCGAGCTAAGCTTAAGTGGAACCGACGGACGTGTGGTTTATAGCTTGGCCGAGACGGCTTTAGAAGGGCAAACCAAGGGAGAAATAAGTCTTAAAGAAGGCAATCTCACGCTCAGTGAATCAGGTCTAATAGCCAGCAGCAGACTCATAACATCGCCGCTGCAAGTCGCTTTCTTTGGCTTGCCGGCTTTAGATGCCGTGCTCGATCTAAACAGCAGCACCGGCCAAATCAGGCTGAGCGATATTACCAACGGCCTGTTGCTCATCGTAGATGATCAGGCGCTCACCAGCAATTTTCAACAGACGCCTCTGCAAATAGCCGGTAACACAGCCGCGATTAGCGGCGAACTGACCAGCACACTAACGCAACCTTTAGACAGCTTGGAGCTTGAGCTTAACACCGACGTTAACAACGGACAGCTTAGGCTCAGCGGTGACGCTACTGAGCTTGATATTCTACTAAGTGGCGAACCCGGTCTGGCACTGGGGCCGCTGACTCTGGCTCAGAACCTCAGCATCTCGGGCACTGCCGACTTGGGTCAGGAGCAGTTGCAGCTTGCAGGCCTATTGGGTTTGCTCGAGCTTGAGCTTAGCGGCAAATATTCCGCCCCTACCCCTCAGTTTTCAGCAACGCTAAATGATGCCCAAGAAAGCCTCAGGCTCGAGCTTGCCGACTCTGGCTGGAGCACTCAGGGCAGCTTGCCGCTGACGACGCTGGCTCAGGCGTTGGGTTTGGAACTCAGCGGTCAAATCCAGACGGATTTAGCAAAGCAAGCAAACAGCTACGAGGGTCAAGCCCAACTGGTAGCTGACTTCTCAGGCATACCCTTAGAGCTCGAGCTAAATGCTGCGGGCTCTGCCCTGAAGCTGCAAGGAAACAGTCTGTTTTTTGGCCAAAACATTAGCCTGACTGGTCAATTACTACCTGAGTTTAGCGCCAATCTTAAGTTAGGAGAATCAGGGGACTTAGAGCTAAGTCAGGGGCAGATCAGCGGGGGCGGAACGCTGCCCAAATTTGCCGTTGCTGGCTTAAATACCACAGCACAAACCTGGCAGTTGCAAGGCGATATGGCCCAAGCCCAGGCCCGATTATCTGTAGGCGAATCTCGGCTAGAGGCAAACTGGGCTGGTAGCGGCTGGCAGCTTGACGCCGATATATTACAAACAGCCACCTGGGCCGGACTTAGCACAGAGCTAGAGGCCGATGCGAGATTTAGCAGCAGTAATCCAGACGGACGCCTCGAGGGTGCGCTTAAGCTCCAGTCAGATGATGAAGCCAGCGAGCTTACACTCTGGGGTTCACTAGCAGACTTACGTCTTGCCGGTGTGACTCCGGCGGCTTTGCTCTTCGCCGGAATAAATTCTGATCAGATCAAAGCAGAAGGAAACATCGACCTTCAAGCCAGCGCCAGGCTAAGTCGTGATTTTAGCTATAATCTCAGCGCCAACTGGCGTGAGGTTGAGCCCTCACTAAATCTTGAAATTAGCGGTAATCAGGCCAGGGTCACAGCGACTATCGACGCCGAGGGGCTAAACGCTAGCTGGCAGCAAGGTAGCGCTAGCGTAAAGGCCGGTAATTTTGACCTTGGTAGCTTGCTGGGCACGGCTGTGACCATAAACGGCCAACTTGATTTTCAGGCCGGGCGATGGAGCGGCGAGCTAAATGCCAATGCACTTAACAACGTCAACTTGAGTTTTATGGGTGCTGGCGACAGTTTGCTGCTTGAGGCTAATAGCAAGACTAAAAATTATGCCGCCTTATTAGCAGGCCAAGTCTTGCCAGTTTTTGACTTAAAGCTATCGGCTCGAGCCCTTGATGATTTGCTCGAGCTAAATGGTGATTTGACAGGCCCCCTGCGTGAAGCTCAATTTGTCGGTTCAGTCAGTACTGCAGAAATCTCCACAACCGAAGAGCTGGCTTTGCGACTCCCGCCACAAAGCGCCTTAGTTCGAGCAAATTATCAAACAGGACTAAATCTGCAAATTACCAACGACAACACGGACATAAAGCTTGTTGACGGCCTCTGGTCGGGAGACCTGAGTTTAAACGGTTGGCTTAAAGACCAGGAGCACAATTTAACGGCACAGCTAAGCGGTTCCTTACCTGCACCCGAGCTTAGCGCCGAGTTAAGCGGCCCTTTAGCAAACGGATCCATAGATATCAATTTGCAGGGTCTGGAGGCCTCCTTATCAGTCGATCCTGATCCTTGGTTGCCTGACGTTTCAGGCTTGGAGACAGGACGCTTGCAGGCTGATCTTGAGTCTAGTGCAGCACTAGTCTGGCAGCTTAAGCTAAGCGGCAACGGTAATTATCAGGCAGTGCCCCTAAACTTAGAGGCGACCTTTTCGGGAGAAAACCTAAAGTACAGCGCTCAGGGCACGGTGACACTCACAGACACACCCATACCCTGGCAACTCATGGGCAACGGCGCGGCGTTTACCTCATCGGCGGAGTTTGCAAAGCTCGAGCTAAGCATGCTGGCAACAGTACTGCCCGTAGCGCTAAACGGCGAGCTAAGCGGACAAGCCAGCTTGGATAATCAGGCAGGGACATTCAACTATGAGGCCGATCTGGCAGCTACAGGTACAATCCTTGATAATGCCTTTGACCTTAAACTGACTGGCCGAACGGATAGCAACTGGCAAATTGAGGGCGTCTTGGCCGGGGCAAATATCCGTGCGGACGGTGACTTGGCGGCAAAAAACAGCCGGATCACAGTTGACCATCCCCTACTAGACAACCCGTTCAGTTTTACTGGCGAGCTTGATTGGACGTCTGCGCCTAGCCTTAAGGGGCAAGGTCAACTGCGTCAATTGCCGCTAAGCTTAACGGCCAGCTTTGACCCAGCAGACCGTCAGGGGCTTTGGGAGGCTACCTGGGGCGAGGCGCTGTGGCGCGGCCAGTTGTTAGCAGCAGAGGCAGGCTCGAGCCTTGTCAGCGAGCTAACCATCCCGGCGGGGATGATAGCTTCGCAACCCTTTACGGCCAACTTGAGCAGCCAGCTAAGCACAGGGCAGTTTAGTATTGAAAGCTTTGAATTAGACGCAGAATTAGCCCAGCTTAAACTAAGCGGCACCGCCTGGCCAGAAACCGACTTAAACGGAACGCTTGCCCTTGGCGAACTCTTGCCGGTTAGCACCGTTACGGTAGCGGCAACGAATGCAGGCTACCGCTTAGCAGCACAGCAACAGAGTTTTAACCTGCAGGCATTTTTGTCAAATCGCCTGAGCTTGCAAAGCCTCGAAACACAAGGAGCGCTGTTGCTCGAGCCCGATCTTATGCTTGACAGCAACTTGAGCTGGCAGGCAGAAAGTGGCTTTGAGGGAACGGCCACCGTCGGGTGGCAGGGCCTAGAACAAGTTAACGCCAAGTTGAGCATCGAGGGTGACGGGCAGCTTGCGCTCAGTGGGCAGGCGCTTTATCAGGACAATACTGTGGCTGAACTTAAGCTTGTCGCCAGTGACAATCCCTGGCAAGACCCCACAATTAGCGGTCAGTTGGATATGATGATTGACGGTCAAAGTTTAACTTGGTGGCCGGGTGAAGCATTATCACTCTCAGGACAGCTTGGCATTGACGGTAACTGGACTGAGCCACTGCTTAGCGGACCTTTACAGTTAGCCGGAGCCTTAAACGCCGCCGGCAGCGTAGAACTTGACCGCCAAGGTGCTCGAGCACAACTTGCCGGTGACGGGCTTAGCCTAAGCGCAGGCCTAAATCAAAATGGCTGGCAAGCGCAGGCAACTGCCAAGCAGCTTGACCTAAGCAATTTGTTACCGCAATTAAATGCGGCACGTTTAGCCGCCGCGGCCTCCGCTACACAAAACTGGGGCGAGCCTTTTAGCGCAGTCGTCTCCGAATTTTCACTTGCCAGCGCGCACAGTCTCGTCTCGGGCAGCTTGCTGTTTGAAAAACGTTTAAGCGGGGTCTTAAATCTCGATCTTGATCTGGCTGACATCCCTGTAAACAACAGCCAACTCCGGGGTCGTCTACAAGGGCCACTGGTCATTGGTGAAAATAACGGCCAGCTTGGTTCGCTTTCCGGGCTTATAGAGGCCGAAAGCCTCGGTCTTGAGGCCAGCGATTGGGGCCTAGGGGGCAATCTCCAGCTTTCCGGCAGCCTCTCAGACCCGCAGCTCGAGCTACGCTTGAATGCTCAGGGCAGCGCTCAAGGGCAAGTTTCGGCTTCTATTAAGCCTCGGCAAGCAGAGCTTCAGTTAAGCAGCAATCTGAGTCTGGCTGGCTTTAGCTCAGACATAAATATCTTAAATGATAGCAGCGGTGTAACGGCCCAGGGTGGGTTAGGCTTAGGGGGCTACCGCCTTGTTTTTGCCGACCCCGGCTTGCCTGGGCAAGTCCTGTTAGAAGGTCGAGAAAAGCTTGCTACCTGGCGTTTGGCGATAGATTTTTCAGCGCGACGTGCCGGGCTTAGCGGTTACCTCTCCAGCTTAGCGGCCAACAATCGGGGGCAGCTCGAGCTTGCCTATAGCTGGGCCGACGGTATCTCAAACTGGCTAAGTGGAAACTTATCAGACCTGAGTCTTGGCAATATAGCACTGGGTAATTTAGAGCTTAGCTCGAGCCTTGAAGATACTGAGCGTCGGGTCATCATCGAGGGTGAAAATCTCGCGGCGGCTGTTTTAGTTAATCAGCAGGGTCTTAGCTGGCAGCTAAGCAAGCTTGCCCTTGGGCTGCCAGCAGGTCTTGAGCTAAATATTCAGGCGGAGGGTGACCTAAACCAAGCAGATTTGCGTGGTGAGATAGGGGCTGAACTTATTGATGAGACAATCAACTTGCCCTTTGCTGCTAAATATCAAGACGGTTTGCTATCATTGTCAGCCAAGACTAACTATCCCGGGGAATTTGCGTTGGAGACCCAATATCAGCAAGATTCAGGCTGGCAGGGCCGGGTTAGTTTAAGCGAAGCAGAGCTTAGGGGGGTTGGGCTCGAGCTTAGTGGTACGGTTTCAGGCCCGTTATTGGGGCCAAGGCTACTGGGTTCACTGGCGCTAATTCAAGGAGAGAACAAGCTTTCCGGCAATATCGACCTTAGTCCTGATAATTTGAGTCTACAGCAGCGATTCGTGTCGGATTTGCTGGCCAAACCTTTAGACATCAGTGGTAATCTATGGCCCAACACATTGCTGACGATTGGCAACACGGCAGAAAACCAGTTACGAATCATGCGCTCAGCACAAGATCAGCTCCAAAGCTTAGGTAGGCTCGAGCTTGATTTCGGCTGGGCTCAGGCGCTTTTGCAGGCTGCCGAGGAAGCCGACAGCTGGCTTAAGCTAAGCCTCAGCACTAAAACCGTACCCGGCCTGGAATTGTCTTCGGTGCTGCCCAGCAGCGCCCCTGGCATCTGGTTACCCGAATTGTTAGAGGGCGGCTGGGTCTTTTACGGCAGCGAAAACACCAGCGGCAGCGTCACCCTGTGGGCTACACCGCAGCCAAGGCTTCAGCTTGACAACCTTGCCTGGCAAAGCGACGCCGGCACTATCCAAGTCTCCGGTCAGCTAGAGCGCCAAGATAACCTGAATGGTTTACTGCAAGGGCGCTGGCAAGGCGCAGAGCAAAGTAATTTCCAGACTTTGCCCGGGTTAACCGAACTAAAGGACTTACCTTTTGATATCAGTGTGGCCGGAGCAGCTATTGAGCTAAATTCAGCAACTGCGTTAGGAGAGTTGAGGCTTAAGCTCAATAGCCAGACACTTGAGAGCCAGTTAGAGGCAGACTTAAGCTTAGGTACAGGACAGTTAACGGCGCAGCTTGACTATAAGCAGAGCGTTGGCCCGCAAGGCGAGCTGAATATCGACAACCTGGCCATCTTTGCCGACTCGGCGCGTACGCTCAAACTAAGCAGTCAGTTAGACCTTGACCCTAGGGGCCTTAGCGGCATTGCTCAGCTTCGCGGTGACGACGGCAGCGCCCGCTTAAGCGGCGGGCTTGGTTGGCAGCAGGTTTGGCCCAGCAACTTACAAAAGCGCTTCTTGCCACAAGCCAGCAACTTTAGCCGCGCGGAGCTTCGTCTTGATGGTTTTGATCTAAAAAACCTACCCGTTATCGCCCGGCGTCTGCCCTATCTGGACGCACCTTTAAGCGGCATTGCCCAGTTGCAGGGCCAGAGTCTGGCCGGACAGTTTTTAAGCCCCGAACTTAGCGTATTTAACAGCAAGTTACCCAGCCAAATTGAGTTTAACGGCAGCTTAGCAAGCATCGATATCCGCGCTAACATCGCCCGCAGCCGCCTGAATCTAAGCTATGACGGCAAGCGTTTAGCAGGACTTTTTAAGCTCGAGCAATTTCCCTTGCATGCTCTGGCCGACGCCATCGTTGGCGATTCCGGTGTAACCGCTATCGTCACTGCCGACGCCAGGCTTGATATTCCGCTGGCGACACCGGGCCAGAGTGTCATTCGGCTGGCCAGCGAGCGCATCCGGCTCGAGCGCGACGGTGTTATCACGCAAGGCGATGTGGCCTTCCGTTATGAAAACGGTAATCTGCTCGTTGACTTAGCCGAATTTGAGGGTGAGGGCAGTTGGCAAGCCAGTGGACAAATCTCGCCCCAGGTGCTCTCGTTTAATATCGAAGCCAGCGAAGCTAATTTAAGTCCAATTTTAGGACTGATTCCACCCTTAGCTGCCTTTGATGTCGGTGCTCAGGGCAGTTTGAATCTGCAAGCTAGCGGTTCGCTGGCCGCGCCCAGCCTAACGCTTAACAGCCCGGGTCTGGATGTGCAGCTAGGCGGCTCGAGCTATCGCTTAAATGAAGCAGAACTAAGTTTGCAAGAAAGTCTTTTTAGCGCCAGCGCCCTATTACGCGGCGTCTCCCCTCTTGGTGGCGAACTTAAGATAAACGGTGACGGCAACTTGGACTTTTTGCCTAGCCCAAACGCCGATTTGAGTTTCCGCTTTAGCGGCGACGCCACAGTTCCTGCGCTTGGCAACATTAGTAATGTCAGCGGCGAGATAACAGCCAAGACCGGCACAGCCTGGCAACTTGACAGCAGTGGCGTCCTGGGCCGTCCCTTTACGCTTAGCGGCTCCTTGGCTCCACTCGATCTGCGCTTAAGCGGTGAGGGTTTAAACATTTCGGCGCCCGATTATTATCTTGCCTCAAGCGAAGCCGATGTTGCTATGAGGCTGCTGTTTTCTGAGGGCAATTATCTGCTCTCCGGCGATATATTTGCGTCACAGGCCCAACTTGCGCTAAAAGAGCGCGAACAGGATATCGTCGTGCGCAGCAGCAGGCGAAATCCGCTATATGAACGCATCCTCTTTGATAATTTTAGGCTGCGAGCCCCACAGCAAATACGCTTTCAGGAAAATTTTGGCAGCGCTGAACTGGGTTTAGACCTTAGCCTCGGCGGCAGTGTCGCTAGCCCCGAAGCCACGGGAGAGGCTCGAGCCTTGCGGGGTAACTTTCGCTTCTCGGGACGCAATTTCGACGTAGAGAGTGCGGTAGCCACCTTTGAACCCTCACGCGGCGCTTATCCACTGATTTTTATCGAAGCCCGAACCAGCTATGACAAGGCCCAGGTGCTAAGCGGCGCGGCAACGGAAGTTTATGAGTTTACCAGCCCTCGGGAAAGCTCGAGCTTTGAAGTCGTGCTGATCATAGCCGGGGAATTTGAAGAGCTTGACAGTAACACCCGACGCTTAAAACTTGAACCGACCTTGCAAACTAATGCCCTGATACAGTTAAGCGGCGCTGCGCTTGGCCCCAGGCCGCTGACTCAAGCAGAGTTAGTCAGTTTGCTCACCTTGGGAAGGCTCGAGCTGAGCAGCGATCTTATCGGCGAAAGCGGCCTGGCCAGCTCGGTGGCGCAAAGCGCGCTCGATACCGCCGTAGATTTACTGGTACTTTCGGAATTACAAACCGTTCTGGGTGAGGCTCTGGGTGTAGACCTCTTGGAGATTCGCACCTCATCGTTAAGCTCGCTCATTAACAGCGGCGGCGAAGACCCCTTTGGTGTATCTCTGCGTGTAGGCGGTTATGTGAGCGAAGACGTCTTTGCCAGTTATGAAATCGGGCGCTTTAGCGACCCTGACCAGCAATATGCCTTTAGCAACGAGTTTAGCCTGCGTTATGATCTGGCCCCGCTGGAACTTAGCTTATCCGGGCGTCTTAATTTCTTAAATGACGCCGCAGCTACACCGGTCACCGAATTCAGCACTACCCTTGGCTACGCTTTTACCCCGCAACTAAGCATTGAGACTGGCATTGACTTATCGAGCGAAAGCCAAGCGCTCAGCTTTGGGGTCAGCTATCGCTGGTGATGCCGAGTTTAATTGGTTATAGTGTTGTACCCAGGTTTTACAATGCATAAAACTGCTGCTCGCATGGCTGTTATGCTTGCCCCATAAGGGCTTGCATAGATTTGTGCATACTCTCTTTTGCAAGTTTTGGGCAGCAGACCCACGGTTAGCAGAAAGCAGGTACGTGATGGTTCATAACAGCAAATTGGCTGTAAAAAACGGTATTAACTTAGACGGTACCGCTAGCCTCCACTGGAACCTCAGCCCGGCGGTGTTGTACGAACAAGCACTGGCAAGAGGCGAGGGCGCCATTGCCGCCGAGGGCGCGCTGGTGGTCGATACCGGGCGTTTTACAGGGCGTTCACCACACGATAAATTCATTGTCAAAGATCAGTTGACTACTCCCCTAATTGACTGGGGCGAAGTAAATCAAGTTATGTCCGAAAGGCAATTTGCAGCGCTCAAAGAAGATTTCTTAAACGCCCTATCTGGCAAGGAGCTTTTTGTGCAAGACCTCTTTGTGGGGGCTGATGAACATTATCAGATTCCTGTACGCATCGTCACGGAATACGCCTGGCACAGCCTCTTCGCCAGAAACATGTTTATCCGCCCAGAAAAGCCTGCGGCCAAGCCGGTGTACACCGTAATTGACCTGCCAAGTTTTCGGGCTGACCCTGTTAAGCATGGCTCGAGCAGTGAAACTGTCATCGTCATGAACTTGAGCGAGCGCTTGGTATTAATCGGCAATACCGAATACGCCGGGGAAATAAAAAAATCAATTTTCTCGGCTATGAATTTTGAGTTGCCCACCAGGGGCGTCATGCCCATGCACTGCTCGGCCAACCACGACAAAAACGACCATGTAGCACTCTTTTTCGGCCTTTCGGGAACGGGCAAAACCACCCTGTCCGCCGATACCCAAAGAACGCTTATCGGCGACGACGAGCACGGCTGGTCAGACAGTGGCATTTTTAATTTCGAAGGTGGCTGCTACGCCAAAGTCATCAACCTAAGCGCCGAAGCCGAACCAGAAATATACGCCACCACTAAACGCTTTGGCACTATTTTAGAAAACGTGGGCTTAGACCCCGATAGTCGCCATGTCGATCTTTACGACAGCAGTAAAACCGAAAACACCCGCGCGGCCTACCCGATAGAATTCATTCCCAATGCCAGCAGCAGCGGCATAGGCAGCCACCCCGACGCAGTGGTTTTTTTAACCGCCGATGCTTTTGGCGTCCTGCCGCCAATCTCCAGGTTGACCGTTGAGCAGGCCATGTATCACTTCTTAAGTGGCTATACCGCCAAAGTCGCCGGTACCGAGCGGGGTATCACCAAACCCAAAGCCACCTTTAGCACTTGCTTTGGCGAGCCGTTTATGCCGCTTAGACCAGGCAGCTATGCCAAACTTTTAGGGGCAAAACTGCAGCGCCATGGCTCGAGCATCTGGTTGGTCAATACCGGCTGGACCGGTGGGCCTTACGGCAGCGGTAACAGGATTAATCTCACCCACACCCGGGCGATGGTGCGCGTGGCCTTGGCCGGGGAGCTTGATGACATACCTACAAAGCAACATCCTGTTTTTGGTCTGGCCATGCCAACAACCATTGCCGGTGTGCCCAATGAACTGCTCGACCCGCGGCAAACCTGGACTGATCCTCAAGCTTATGACCAACAGGCTTATAAGCTTGCCGAGATGTTTAAGCGTAATTTTGCCAGGTTTACTAAGGACGTGCCGGAAGCGGTACGTAAAGCCGGCCCAAACTAGACTCAGAGGTTTTCTTCTTTCAGTGGCGTCAGCCCCAGCAGCAAAAAATAGGCTTGTCCAGCAGTCTTTCCCTTTTGCTGGTACTTTTGCAACAACTCGTAAAGTTCGTTTTGCAGCATTTTTGCTGTTTCAAAATCGAGTCGCAAAATTTTCTCACTTTCCCACAGGGCAGGATGCGTTTTGTCCAACCAAGCGACCAAGGAAATCGGTGTTGGTATGCCCTTGTTATCAATAGGCGAAAGCTTCACCCTTACCCCATCTTCTTTGTCACCTGCCACTAAAACACCCCAAGTCCCCCCCTGTCTGGCTAAGGTATCGGCGGCATTCTGAACGAATTGGTCAAGCGCACCCAGTTGGTCAAGTAATATCTTGAGTGACGTGTAAGGCGTTACTTTAAAGGGAACAAAAAATTCATCGGCGCTGGCCCGATAAATCTTAATCCTCTTTCCCTTGCGCAGTTCCTCACGAACTACCGAGACAAGACCCAGAGCCATAAATCGCTTGACACGATAATGCATCGTGTTTAGCTTGATGCCAAGTTCTTTAGCGGCATCGCTCAATGAGCTTTCCCTCTTGATAAAGGGGTCTAAAAAACGGCGTTCGCTAATGTCCGTCAACACACGCGCCGCTGCGGGGTGAATGATTGTACGTCGCTCCCTGGTCAATTTTTCATCTTCCATTTGAATCAGCTTACCGCCATTGTCTAGCTATATGAAGTTTTCTTTTCCGGCAGGCATGACTGGTTTTATTATCATCTGGCTTGGGCAGCTTGTCTCGCTACTCGGCACGACGATGGCTGGCTTTGCCCTTAGCATCTGGGCCTGGCAAGAAACAGAACGGGCCACAACGCTCGCCCTAGTTAGTTTTTTTAGCTTTAGCCCTGCTATTTTTCTAAGTCCCTTGGCGGGAGTGTTCATTGACCGCTGGAATCGCAAGCTCACCATGATGCTGTCGGATTTAGGCGCAGGTAGCTCGACCATCATAACGCTCGTACTCTATGCCTCAGGGATCCTTGAAGTCTGGCACCTCTATGTGCTGGCCATCTGGTCAGGAATTTTTAGTACCTTCCAGTTTCCTGCCTATTCCGCCGCTATCAGCACCATGCTCCCACAAAAGCAATACGCTCGGGCCAGCGGGATGCTCGCGCTGGCGCAAGCGGGAGCGAACATAGTCGCACCAGCACTGGCCGGTGTGCTGCTAATTACTATAGGAATTACAGGGGTGCTAGTCATTGACATTGCCACCTTCTCGCTGGCCATTCTAGGTCTTCTGGTCGTAGCAATTCCAAAACCGCAGATTCCAAAAAACGCCGAGGTAAAGTCCGAAAACCTCTGGCAGGAAGTCAGCTACGGCTTCCGCTACATTATCCAGCGTCCTTCTCTATTTCATTTGCTCTTACTTTATCTTGCCGTTAACCTTATCGGGGCCTTGGGTATGGTTATGTTGGCACCTCTGATTCTGGCGCGCTCGAGCAACGACGAGTTGGCTCTAGGCAGCGTACTTTCGTCACTCGGCTTAGGCGGTGTTGTAGGTGGATTGCTCATGGCTGTTTGGGGTGGCCCTAAAAGGCGCGTCCACGGCATTCTGTTAGGGTTATTAGCTGTCAGTCTGTTTGGGTATATTCTCATCGGGCTGGGACAGACGCTCCCTATGTGGCTCATTGGGGCATTCGGTATCAGTTTTTTTGTGCCGATTCTAAGCGCCAGCAATCAGTCCATCTGGCAGAGCAAAGTCGCAGCGAATATCCAGGGTAAAGTCTTTGCCATACGTCAAATGGTTCAACAACTCGCCCTGCCGGTAGTGATGCTCTTAAGCGGTCCTTTAGCCGATAAAGTGTTTGAACCGTCAATGAGGGTAGACGGTTCATTAGTGCCGGTGTTCGGCTCTTTAGTGGGCACTGGTCCAGGTGCAGGTATCGCGGTTATGTTCGTACTGGCAGGCATTGCAGGTATGGCTATTGCTCTAAGCGGATATCTTTTCCGCACTATTCGTCAAGTGGAAAGGCTTCTGCCTGACGCTGAAGCTTAAAAAAAGAGTCTCGGTGGTATTGACAGTTGTCAACATCATCCGAGCGTTGCCGACGTAGTCGAAACTAATTCCGAGTAGACAATTAGGCCTTCAGTCTACTGTCAATCAGAATGAAACGGACTATAGCTGTACATTTATGAACCTGGCTCGTACCTTGCCAAGCGCCAACTGCCAAACCACAGCGCCAATACACTCAGCAGCAAAGTGAGCATTGCTAAAGCAAGCACAATTACTTGTCCTTCTGGCTCAGACCAGTAAAAGCTGCCCGGCCTGCGCAATGTCTGCCAGACCGGCCAGGCTAAAATGACGGTCAATAAAGCCGCATAGGCTAAGGCCAGGGTCATATACAAAAGACCACCGGGCGAAAGCGGGATTTCCGCTGGATTGGTGGCGTCAAAACGTGGGAAAGCTGCGCCCAAGCCCACTCCCAGAGCCGTGGTGACTATCGCCGCACTCACACCAGCCAGTGGGGAGGCAAAAGCCAGCGTTGGCGACACGTCTATTAGCCAAGCCGCTGCAACACCCAGACCTCCACCTAAAAAAGCCATGATGGGCAAGGCATGAAAAAACTTAGCTATAACAATGTCGCGGCTTTTTAGTGGACCGGTTCGTAACAACCAGAAACCTTCGGCTTCCAGCGACACCAGTGGAAAAGCCGTGCGAATACCGACACCGGCTAACAAAAAACCTAAGAAAGTGACATTTAGGGTGCCAAGGGCGTCTTTAAAACGCTGCGCATCGACACCGACGCTACCGACACTCAGCAGATAGACCCCGGCAAGGGCCAAAAGCACCAGCAATTGTGACCATTGGCTGGGGTCTCGTAAGAGCAGGCGGCTGTCTTTAGCAACGATGCTGCCGCGATGTCCCAGGCGATACAGGGGTCGTTCCCACCAGGCCGGGCCACGCACAGCAGGGTCAAGCCGGGGCTGACCCAAATCAAGCGAGCGTATCCAGCCCTCGCGGTAAGCAAGTGTCGCTAGTCTTGTCAGCAGCCACAAGAGCAGCGCCGCCACTGCCAATAAGAGCCAGATGTCAAATGACGGCTTGCCGTTTAGGGCTGCCCACACAGACCGTGAGACCCAGCTCGAGGGTAGGGCGCCTAATTCAAAGCTGGCAAAACGGCTGAGAAGCTGCTCGAACTCTTCGGGTGAGAGCGCGTTTAGTCTTTCTGGGCGTAGCGCTCTTAGGCTAAAGATAAGCCCGGCGGCTAGCAGCACACTCAAAGCGGTAGCCAGTTCCTTGACGCGGCCCGCCGGTGCCAGACGCACCAGGATAAGGGCAACAAAAGAACCAAGTGCTACCGGCACGGCATAAAGCGCCAGCACGGCAATAATCACCAGCAGATAATAGTTGAGCGAAGCCGAGCGTCCTACCCCCAAGGCCGCCAAAACGGGCAAGGTAAATATCGCCGGCATGAAAGCAGCGTTCAAATAGGTTTCGGCAACTTTAAGCGAAAAGACCTTTTTGGCAGCTACGGGCAGGGCCAGTAAAAAGGGCAGGTCATCCGAGCTGTACAGCGTGGTGATTGCCGTAGTCAGCACGCTAAACGCCACGCTGAGCATCAGAACAAGGAGAAGTCCTTCTAGGCTGCGCTGCGCCACCGCGTCGGCAACCGTGTCGATTGCCCGGTAGTTATCCAGAAACCGCACGGCCCAGAGCGTCACCGAAAAGACGCTCCAGTAAGTCAAGCCCAAAAAGATAAAACCCAGAATATAGCGTCCGGGCTGCTTTTTGACAGCGCCCAGCGCTCCACGCAGACGCATGGCGAAAAGCGTCATGTCGGGCCGAACCCTTGTGTTTGTTCTTCGGTTAAGGTTAAAAAAATCGCTTCAAGATCGGCGGCGACGCTACCGACTTGCTGTCTGAGTTGGCCTAAATCTCCTGCGGCGACAAGGCTACCGCGATGCATGACTATCACCCGGCTGGCCACGGCTTCGGCGACATCCATTGCATGGGTCGTTAGTAGCACGGTCTTGCCCCTAGCCGCATAATCAGTCATCAGCGCCCGCACTTGCTTTGCGGCACGCGGGTCAAGGCCTACCATCGGCTCGTCTATAACCAGTACCTGCGGCTCATGCAGGACTGCGGCGATAAGGGTAAGCTTTTGACGCATGCCGTGAGAATAGGTCTCTATAAGTTCGTTGGCAAAGTCTTGTAGCGAGAAATGCTCGAGCCAGTGCTGAGCCTTGGCGTCACCATCGGTGATTTTTCTTAAGCGCAGCAAAAAACGCAAAAGCTCGCGGCCCGTTAACTTCTGATAAAGATAGGGACGATCCGGCACATAACCAAGTCGGGCTTTGGCTGCTACACCTTGTTTTACGACATCAAAACCGTCTAGCCTAATCGTACCCGAACTTGGCCGGATAAGCCCGGTAAGCGCCTTTATCGTCGTTGACTTACCGGCGCCATTAGGCCCCAGTAAGGCCAAAACTTCACCGGGATGGGCGGTAAAGCTAAGCTCTTTTACCGCCCTGATCCGGCCATAGTTTTTAGAAAGCTGCCGAACCTCGATCACAATGCGGCAGAACTCTCTTCTCTTAAATTATGCTAGCGCGCTTGCGCGACAACATCGAGCACGGTATCAAAGGCAACCTTAAGGGCATTATCTGTTTCTAAATCAACTAGCGCTGTGCCCTGAACCTCACTTATCGAACGTCTGACTCCGGCCTGAATAAAGGTAAACTCGCCATCCTCGTTGGCCGTGGCCGTACCGATTAGCTCACCACCAACCACTATTTCCAGGGCTTCGCCCGGCTCGGCTCCTTGTCCGCTTAGGGTGATAACTTGCGGGAAGCGAGTATCCTCGGCGCGGATATCCGGCTCGATGCCCTGCTGGTTGATGCTCTTGCGGTCAGGCGTGAGCCATTCAAAGGAAAGATAGGTCAGTTGACCACCGTTGATAAGCGAAATTACGCTTTGCCCCACACCCTTGCCAAAAGTTTCTTCGCCGATGACCAGTGCTCGCTGATTATCCTGTAGAGCCCCCGCGACAATCTCGGAAGCCGAGGCCGAGTTTTTGTTTACCAGCACCACCATAGGCAACTCAAAAAAGCGCCGATCTGCCGAGGCGAGCCGCTGGGTCACGCCACGAGCCCGCTGAAAAACAATATCGCCCTGGCTTAAAAACTCATCGGCCACCAAAATGCCCTGGTTGAGCAGGCCGCCACCGTTATCGCGCAAATCAAGAATGAGTGAGCTTATACCCTGAGCTTTTAAGTTGGCTAACTGCTCGGTCAATTGCTCGTAAACTCGCTGATTGGCAAAGGTGCTGATGCTTAAATAGCCGACGTTATTGGGCAAGACCGTCGATTCAACGCTAATGATGTCGATCTTGTCACGAACGATGCTGAAAAAGATAAGTTCCTCGCGTCCGGCTCGGCGCATACCAATCTCGACGGTGGTTCCCCGGGGACCGCGCACCATGTCCACAATTTCGCTGATTGTAGCGTTCTCGACATTGACGCCATCGACTTCTACGAAAATGTCTCCGCGTTGCAAACCGGCATTCCAGGCGGGTCCATCACGATAGACGTTGATAATCTCGACCATGGTGTTGTCCGTGCGGTTACGGGCGCTTAAGACAGCACCGATGCCTTCAAATGAACCACCGCGATCTTCATTGGCTCGAGCCGCCTCGCTGGGCGTGGCATAACTGGTAAAGGGGTCATTTAGGGCATCTAGCATGCCTTCAATAGCCCCCTGAACGATAGTGTCATCGTCAATATCGTTCAGATAGTTTGATTTTAGCGCTCCATATGCCTGAATAAAGGCTCTGCCAGCGGCGGTGTTTAAAAATTCTTCGGAAAAATCGCGTGAGAACTGAGCATAAACTACGGCTACCGATAAACTCAGTGCTGCTAACGCGAGAATCAGCCATTTACGTTTCATAAATCCTCCGGCCTTGCTTTCATAGTTACCAGTATACTTGCCACCTTAAGCTAAGAACAGTAAGTCTTTATACCGCAAGTCACCTTTGATTCCTAGCATTTCCATTCTCCAGGCAAGAGGCGTTATATGTGGTTTAAAACCCTTAGAACCTCTAGGTGGGCAAGTTGCGCAGGTAATTGAAAACTGGAGCGGACGTATAATGAGCGGCATGCGTATTCTTTTCGTTAGTAGCGAAGTATACCCCTATAGCAAAACCGGCGGCCTGGGCGATGTCGCCGGTGCTCTGCCTGCGGCGCTCGTCCGTTTAGGACATGAAGTGCTGGTGGTCTCGCCCTGGTACCAGACGCTGCGAGCTAGGTCTGCACCCCTGTGGATAGGCGATGTCGATGTCCCCTTTGACGGCGGGTTTTCCAGTTGCGGAGTCGGCACGCTGGAGCGTGAGGGGGTTCGCTATGCTTTTGTGGGTCACAGTGATTTTCGGCGCAGTGCCCTTTATGGCTTTGCTGATGATGTCCGACGTTTTTGCCTTTTTTCGCGGGCGGTCCCGCAAGTGGCGGCTCGGGTGGATTTTGTCCCGGATGTTATTCATGTCAACGATTGGCACAGCGCTTATTTGACCATGATCTTGGCACAGGGTTGGCACCTGCCCGAGGGCTTTCCCGGTTTGCCCAGCGTATACACAGTGCACAATGTTCAACACCAGGGTAGTTCGGAAATCGAGTCCACGCTTTATTGGCTGAGGTTGCCCGGCGCACTGCGCGAAAGCTATCTCAACCACTTCGGCGCAGCCAACGCCATGCAGGCCGCACTGGGTTTTGCCCAGCGGGTGACTACGGTCAGTCCCAATTACGCCCAAGAAGTTCAGCGACCCGAATATGGCTATGGTTTAGACGGTACCTTTAGGCATATCAGCCACAAACTCTCGGGCATTCTCAACGGCCTGGACACCGATGTCTGGAATCCAGCGACAGACCCGCATATCGCCCAGCCATACGACACGGCTGACTTAAGCGGCAAGGCCAAGGCCAAGGCCGCGCTCTGTCATCACCTCTGGCTCGAGCCAGAGCGCCCCTTGCTCGCTGTGGTCTCGCGTTTAGCCGATCAAAAAGGCATCGACATACTTTTAGCCGCACTAGCGCAGTTGCTTGAGCAGGGCTGGAACCTTGCTATTTTAGGCTCCGGCGAAGGCTGGATGGAAAGCCTGATTCATGAGGCGACAGGTCAGTATCCGGGTCGTATCGGTAGTTTTATTGGTTATGACGAAGACTTAGCGCATCAGATTTATGCTGGTGCCGACGCCCTGGTAATACCCAGCCGTTTCGAGCCTTGCGGTCT
This sequence comes from Trueperaceae bacterium, assembly GCA_030147925.1. Taxonomy (GTDB): domain Bacteria; phylum Deinococcota; class Deinococci; order Deinococcales; family Trueperaceae; genus JASBUK01. Next base: position 16,577 of record JASBUK010000101.1, on the reverse strand, counting down.
CAGTCAATTGATTGCCATGCGCTACGGCACCTTGCCTATCGCTCGCGCAACAGGTGGGCTAAAGGACACCATCCAGCACGATAAAACTGGTTTTCTCTTCGATCACGCTAATACCGACGGCTTGCTGTGGGCCAGTCAGTGGGCCTTGCGGCGCTACCACGGGCAAACACACTGGCAGGCTATGCTTCAAGAAGCGATGGCGGCAGATTTTTCCTGGGACATAGCGGCTAAAGCCTATGAAGCCGTCTACCGGCAGGCACAAAAGGACGTAGGCCGTGTCTGAGCAGCAAAACGGCAATATAAGCTGGCAGGACTTACTGGCGGCGGGCAAGGCCGCTGAAGCCCTAAGGTTTTACTTGCTAGAAGAGACTTACGACCCGGCGGTTGCCGAAGTGCTCGGCATCTTAGCAGACATCCGCACGGACTTGCGGGCCAAACGCTGGAAGCGAGCGCAAATGCGGTTAGATCGTTTAGAAGACGGTCCGTTTGCCAAGCCTGATGCTCTGGCCACGCAGATAAAACTATTGGAAAGCGGCAGCGAAAACCTTGATCTTCGCAAACCGGAAGAAGCGCTTTCGCTGCTAGCGGACGTGGAGCTATCACTCTTAGCGGCGGAAGTCGAAACGCAGCGGGGCACGGCCTATATCTTTCAAAACAAGCTGGCCGAAGCCGAGGCCGCTTTTGCTCGAGCGCTCGAGCTGGACCCCAAACACTATCGCGCCCTGACCAATCGGGGCAATCTCGCTTTGGAGCGCAACGAAGTTGACGAGGCTATTGCTGATTATGAAGCCGCGCTAAAACTCAACGAGGAATTTGCCAACGCTCACCACAACTTAGGCGTGGCCTACCGGCGCAAAGGTCAAATCAGTAAAAGCGTGCGTTCGATTCGCCGCGCCCAACGCTCCCTGCGCAAGGTCGACAGAGACGAAGCCCGCGGGGCGTTCGCCGACCTCCGCCAGCGTTTTGGTGGCCGCTTGCTTCGCTTTGCCTTTTATATCGCCATAGCGCTGCTTGTCTTCTTCTTGCTGCGTTCTCAGGGTCGTATTTAAAGAGCGTTTCGGTGTTATTGACAGTTAGTCAATAACACCCGAGTGGAACGAGTAGAAATAAAGGCGGCCAGTTTACTGTCAGCCAAGACAGAAACGCACTATAAGATCAAATCCGCGCTACAAGCCTGGCGCTGGGCACTCGCTCTTCGAGATAAGCGCCAAAAGCGTCCTCACTGCCGCGTTTAAGCAGTTGAACGGTGCTGCCTCCAAAGCCTGCCCCGGTGAGTCTGGCTCCATAGCAACCCTCAAAGGCCAGAGCGGCTTCTACCAGGCGATCCAAAGTCGGGCTGGAGACCTCATAGTTATCGCGCAAAGATGCGTGTGAGGCGCTCATCAGTCGGCCAAAGGCGACAATGTCAGCGGCTTTCATGGCGCTGGCCGCCTCAAGCACTCGCTGGTTTTCACCGTAGACATGTCTGGCCCGCTTGAGTAAATCTCCGTCAAGTTTCAGCAGTTGTTCGGCTTGCAAGTCACGTAGTGCCCGCAAATGAAGCTGCCGGGCAACCTCCGCGCATTCTTTGACGCGCTGTTCATAAGCCGAGCCCGCCAGTTGGCGACTTGCGCCGGAGTCCACAATTACAAAGGTCCAATCTGCGGGAATGGCGATGACTTGATAATCCAGACTGCGGCAATCCAAGATTATGGCCTGCCCTACTGCGGGCACGCTGCTGGCAAACTGATCCAAGATGCCCGAGGGCACGCCCACATAAGCATTTTCCGCACGCTGACAGAGCTTGGCTAAGTTCACATCGTCAAGTTCAAGCTCATCAACCGTGCGCCAGGCTCGAGCCATTGCCACTTCTAAAGCCGCCGAGCTGGACAAGCCGGAAGCCGTGGGCACGTCACTGGCCACGGCAAGCTCGAGCCCGCTTAGTTCAAACCCCGCTTCTAAAAGCGCCCAGGCTATGCCCGCCAAATAGCCCCCCCAGCCAGACACACCCTCTTGCCGCAAGCCAAAGTCAACTTTATCAGCAAGAGCTTCGGAAACGGCGCAAACCCGATTACTCTCGGCGCTGCGCCGGTAGGCGATAGCGGTGTTAAGACGCAGGGCGGCTGGAAAGACAAAACCGCCCACATAGTCGGTGTGGTCGCCTATTAAGTTCACTCGCCCAGGGGCAGCCGCCACGCCCTCGGGCAAGGCTCCGTAGTGGCGTTCAAACAATTCTTGCGCACGCTGCTTTGCGTTCATCACAGCTCCTTTATAAACTGAGCACCTCGGGACGGTGCCGACCCGCAAATACACGCAACGGCCAGCGCGGGTCCTCGCTAAGTATTTCCAGCCTGTCGTTAATAAGCACAACCGTATCTTCAACCTTTAAACCCGCCAAAGAGGGATTCCAGGCATAGGCCGAGCCATCGACCAGCATGCGCTCACTGTCTGGCCTGGCTACAAAATCCCGGGTGTAATAACCGGTTGGTCCGCCCTGATGATGGTCGCGCCAGGCGTCTTGGTGTCCCGAAGCGGCATAAACCTCCTGGACTTGGGCAAACCAGTCCTTGACCAAGATGCCATGTCTACTGTGCTCGAGCATGACGGCTTCGATTTCTAATAACTCGTCATAGGCGCGTCTTAGCGCTTTAGGTTCCGGCTCAAAGCCAAGCAGGCGGGTCAGGTTAGCATAAAGCCCATGCCGCCGGGCGCAAGCAACGGCCATAAGGCGTTTTTCCACCTTTTTCTTTTGCGGCAAGGGGTGCTTAAAGCGCATCAGCCTCTCATCGCTGCCAACTAACAAGACCACCGGCTGCATCCCTTTGGCACGCAAAGCCTCGGCTAAGTTTGCGGCCACTTCATGCTCGCTCACCCCGGCTTTTTGGCCAGAGAGTACGTCGGTAAAAACCATGGCGGCGTCTTGGCCAAGCTCCCGGTAGCGCCTTAGTTCCCCTACTGTCAGCGGAACTCGCAACGGCCAAAAATCTCGGCTGGGCCAACCGCGTCCCGCCGTATCGGATAGCACCTTATCCGACGCTGTCAACTCCTTGATAATGCGCCCCAGGTCATCTGGCTCAAACCAGGAGGCGTAGACAATATTGACACCGTTCGGTAATTCTTCAGCGCTCAGCCGACCACGTTCGATATTGGAAGCCACCACCGTCACTGCCGTCTGGGTTACCACCGCTTCGGCTACCGGTGCATCGGCAAACGAAACGAGTAAGTCTGCCCCACAAAGTAACCAGGACAGATTGCCCAAGTTTGCGATATGCACGGCGTCTAAGTTAGCCGCCGCCATCATCAGGCGAATCCTGGCAAGCTTCTCAGCCAGTTCTTGTTGTCGTGGGTCGGCCAGCAAAGTTCTTCCTCCCAAATGTCCTAAGCTAGCATGTGCCGTGTTTCACGGCAATAGGCAAAGCCTCCTCCTTCTTCTTAACTCCGCTAAGTGTTAGCATGATTGTGCATGACGGCGATCTATCAGCAGGCAAGACCTTACACCTTCGATCAGGTAATTGGGCAGGAGCACGTAAAAGAAGTCCTGGTCGCGGCCCTAAAGCGCCAGCGCATCGGTCACGCCTATCTTTTTTCGGGACCGCGCGGAGTCGGCAAGACCACCACGGCACGCCTTTTGGCCATGTCGGTCAACTGTGAACAAGCAAGCCCCGAAATGCGACCCTGCGGCCACTGCGAGTCCTGCACTCTGGTGCGTAGTGGCAGTCACCCTGATGTCATCGAGTTAGATGCTGCGAGCAATAACTCGGTTGAAGACATCCGCGACCTGCGCGAAAAGGTGAGTTTAGCGGCCATTCGGGGAGGTAAGCGTGTCTGGGTTTTGGACGAAGCGCACATGCTCAGCAAATCTGCTTCCAATGCCCTGCTAAAGACCTTAGAAGAACCGCCGCCAAATCTGGTTTTTGTACTGGCCACCACCGAGCCGGAAAAGCTGCCGCCCACAATTCTGTCGCGTTGTCAGCATTTTCGTTTTCGCCGCCTCTTGGAATCCGAGATAAGTTCTAAGCTTAAGCGTCTTTGTCAAGAGGCCGGTGTTGCCGCCGAAAGTGAAGCGTTGCTGCTGGTTGCCAAGGCCGCCGACGGCGCCATGCGCGACGCCGAATCGCTGCTCGAGCGCTTGCTGATCGCCGGTAAAGACATTAGTTTTCAGGATGCCGAGGCCGCTTTGGGGCTGCCTCCCAAAGAGCGTTTGCAGCGCCTGGCTCAACATCTGGTCACAGGAGAACTAGGGGCGTTGTTTGAGGGAGCCAGCGAGCTTTATCATGACGGTTTTTCACCCCGTAGCTTAGCCGAACATCTGACGGTGACGCTGCGTGAGGCGCTTTATCAGCAGGTGGGTATCAGCGAGAGCAATTTTGCGCTTAAGCTGGAGCAAAACGATCTCTTGCGCGTCATACATGCCCTCGATGATGAGGCAGAGCGCTTCGTGCGCCGCAACGACCTTTTTTCTTTAGAAGTCGCCCTGATTAAGACCATGAATGCTTTGTTACACAACGTGCCCAAAGAGGCAGTAAGCAGCACAGAGCCTGTAGCAGAGCCAACGACTAGGACCGGCTCGAGCTTACCGGACTTCGACCCCATAGCTCGCGGCAAACCAGCAGAGGTAGCCAAGGCCGCCCCAAAACCAGGAATGTCAGAAGCGGCCAAAAATCTGCCCAAGGCCAACTGGCACAGCGTCTTAAGCAAGGCCGGCGCCCAGCTCAAGGCTTTTATGATGCCGGCAGAAGTCAGCATCGACAAACAGGACATCTATTTGAGCTATCCCGAAACCCATAAATTTCATTTTGAACAATTAAAAAAGCGCAGTGACGAACTGTCCACACTTGTGGCCAAGGTACTTGGTGAAGGATTTAAGCTTCATATCCAGGGTCCGGGAGAAGCCAGCCGAAAAAAGCTGTAGCGGAGTGTGCTGAAAAGTCCGCTCCGGGTGCAGCCACAAAGCAAAGTTCCGAATTGCCAAGGCAAGTGCCGGCAACGAGCACCCCGTCCGAAAATCTTACGGAGCCTAAAAAACCCCCGCAACAGACACAAGCTACCCGGATGCGGCCGCCGCAAGAAGCAGCGAGCAGCTATTTGGAAGAAGACTTACCCCCAGACTTTTGGGACAGTGAGCCGCTACCGCCACCACCGGAAGCAGAAGCTGAGGCAAGCGACTCTGCACAGCCAGCAAACAACCCTGATCATGGTAGTCTTTCGCAGGACCCTCGCTTTGCCGTTTTGCAAAGCCTCTTCCCCGGCAAAGTTATCGACTGGCAAGAAGAGTCTGCCCCCACTGACAGTGCTTTTGATAACACCAACAGCGCAAACGAAGCAGACTTTGGTACCGATGAAGACAAAACTTCAGACAACAGCTAAACTGTAAACAGGAGATGCTTATGAACATTCAAAAAATGATGAAAGAAGCCCAAAAAGCTCAGCGGAAAATGGCCGAAGCGCAAGAGCGTCTCGCCAACCTAAGCGTTGAGGGCAGTGCTGGAGGCGGCCTGGTTACGGCAACCGCCAGCGGTGACGGCAATATCACTAAAATCACCATCGACAAATCAGCCGTTGACCCTGATGATATCGAACTGCTCGAGGACCTTGTTACTGCCGCCGTTAACGAGGCACAGCGCAAAGCCAAAGAATTGCAGGAAACCGAAATGGGCGCCGCTATGGGTGGTCTAGGCGGTTTGGGCGGTCTTTTTTAGGTAACAGGAGTAAATAAAGGGACAGCGGGATTTCCTCCTCATTATCCCTCAATCCTCATTCCCCTTTCCTCAAGCTCCCATCCGGTTCTGACTTTGAAGTATCCTTCCGCCCTTATCCAACTTATTCGCGAGCTCGGCAAACTCCCCGGCGTGGGGCCTAAAAGTGCTCAGCGTCTGGCCTTTCACCTGTTTAACCTTCCCGAAGAGGAAGTGCGTGAGCTGGCCCAGGCGATTCTCAACGCCAAGAATTCACTTAAGCAGTGCAAGCTTTGCTATAACATCACCGACACAGAACTGTGCAGCATCTGCACAGACCATCAGCGCAATCATGAGCTCATCTGCGTAGTCGAACAACCTGCCGACCTGCTCGCCATCGAACGCTCCGGCGAGTATGACGGCCTCTATCATGTTCTGCACGGTTCTCTCTCGCCTATGAACGGCATCGGCCCGGATCAGCTCACCATTGCGGCCTTATTCGAGCGCTTGCAAGGTTTCGATCAAAATACCGGCGAGGTGATTCTCGCCACCGCAACCACGGTTGAAGGCGAGGCCACCGCCATGTATTTGGCTCGTCTACTTACAGACATCGGCATTACCACCTCACGCATCGCCTATGGCCTGCCGGTTGGCGGGGACTTAGAATACGCCGATGAAGTCACTCTGGGACGCGCAATCACCAACCGCCGCAAGCTCTGATAGTTAGTGAGACTGTACCTTAAACCGTTGACAATTCCGCCTCGCTGCTTATAATGGCCTCGCATACAGGAGGCTGGACGTTTTGAGTAATTCGGTAAACAGTCGGGGCAGAAGGCTCGTTATTGTAGAGTCTCCGACAAAAGCAAAAACTATTCGCAGATTTTTACCCTCGGGCAACTATCAGATCGAGGCCAGCATGGGGCATATCAGGGACCTGCCCGCCTCGGCGGCCGAGATTCCCAAAGAGCTTAAGGGCAAATCCTGGGCGCGGCTCGGCATTAAATTAAATGAGGATTTTGAGCCGCTTTATATTGTTTCGCCCAAGAAAAAATCAGTTGTCAGCAAACTAAAGTCCGCACTAAGAGATGCCGACGAGCTCTATATCGCCACTGACGAAGACCGTGAGGGCGAGTCTATCGGCTGGCATTTACTTGAGGTGCTCAAGCCCAAAATTCCAGTTAAGCGCATGGTCTTTCACGAGATTACCGCAGAGGCCATCCACGAAGCGCTTAAGCACACCCGGGATATCGACAAAAACTTAGTAGACGCCCAGGAAACCCGCCGCGTCTTGGACCGTTTGGTCGGCTACACCATTTCGCCGTTGTTGTGGAAGAAAATTGCACCACGCCTCTCGGCGGGACGGGTGCAAAGCGTCGCAGTCAGGCTTATGGTCCTGCGCGAAAAGGATCGCATTGCCTTTGTACCGGCGTCTTACTGGGACTTAAAGGCGCAGTTGGATAAAGACAAGCGTGGTTTTGAAGCGGTCATGACGCATCTGGGCGGCATCCGGCTGGCCACAGGTCGTGATTTTGACGCCGAAACCGGCAAGCTCAAGGCTAATTTGAGCGCTGGTAAAGATGTCTTGCTGTTAACCGAGGCGAAAGCGCAGCGTTTAGCCGAGCAAAGCTATAAAAATTCCTGGCAGGTCAGCAATGTTGAGGAACGTCTGGGTAAACGTTCGCCGGCAGCACCCTTTACCACCTCGACACTGCAACAAGAGGCCAGCCGCAAACTTAATCTCTCCGCTAAAAGAACCATGCAAATTGCCCAGGGGCTTTACGAAAACGGCTATATCACCTATATGCGTACCGACTCTACGCATTTATCCAAAGAAGCCATCGACGCCAGTCGCCGCGCGGTCGCGGCACGCTACGGCCAGGAGTATTTAAGCCCAAACCCCAGACAATACCGCACCAAGTCCCGCTCGGCGCAAGAAGCCCACGAGGCCATCCGCCCTGCCGGTAAAGCCATGAAAACACGTGAGGATCATGGACTAAGCGGCATTGAGGGCGCGCTATACGACCTCATCTGGAAGCGCACGGTAGCCACGCAAATGGCCGACGCAAGACTGCGCTTTGTAAGCGCTATTATTGATATTGCTGCGGGTGAAAATAATGAAATTGCCAGCTTTCGCGCCACGGGCCGCAACACCATCTTTCCCGGCTTTTTCCGGGCTTATGTCGAGGGCAGTGACGACCCCGATGCCGCCCTGGAAAATCAGGAGCAGCCCTTACCAGACCTTAAACCCGGGGACATACTCAACTGTCATGAGGTCAACGCCGCCGGGCACGAGACCAAACCACCAGCCCGCTTTACCGAAGCCTCATTGGTCAAACTCTTGGAACAAGAAGGTATCGGACGGCCCAGCACCTACGCCAGTATCATCGATACGGTCATAAAGCGCGGCTATGTGCGCAAGCAGGGCAATCAGCTCATGCCCACCTTTACGGCTTTTGCCACCAACAATCTGTTGGAAAAACAGTTTGAACGGCTGGTAGACACGCAATTTACTGCCGGTATGGAACAGGTTCTTGACGACATCGCCAACGGCGAAAAAGATGCTATCCCCTATCTGCATCAGTTTTACTTTGGCGAGACCGGTTTAGAAACACGCGTCGAAGAAGGCTTAGAAGAAATCGATGCTCGAGCCGTATCCACCATCCAGTTTCCACAGTGGGGTGATGCCGTTGTTCGCGTTGGTCGTTTTGGGCCTTATGTCGAAGGCGAAATAGACGGCAAAAAGGTTACGGCTTCTTTGCCTGAAAACCTTGCCCCCGGCGACGTAAGCGAAGAAACGCTTACCCAGTTGCTGCAGCTGGGCAAACCCGAGGACAATTCTTTGGGGAATTTCCCGGGCAGCGAACAAGCCATGCTGCTTAGGCGGGGTCCTTATGGCCCTTACCTGCAACTGGGTAATGACGAGCAAAAGGGCAAGCCCAAACGCGTGTCGCTGCCTAAAAACATCAGCCCTGGAGAGCTAAATCCCGAAATTGCGGCGGCCTTGCTCTCGCTCCCCCGCACCCTGGGCGTACACCCAGAAACCCACCAGGAAATCCAGGCCCATATCGGCCGCTTTGGCTCTTATGTCAAGCATGGCAGCACCTTTGCCTCGCTTGGCAAAGACGATGATGTCTTGACGGTAACGCTAACAAGGGCGCTCGAGCTCATCGCCAAAAAAGAGGTAAAAAACAAACCCTTGCGCGTTCTTGGCACACATCCCGAAAGCGGCGAAAGCGTCGAAATCCGGGAAGGGCGTTATGGGCCTTATGTAAAACATCAAAAAACCAATGCTTCTTTACTTAAAGGTCAAAACCCGGACACGATAAGCCTTGCCGAAGCCTTGTCATTGCTCGCCGAAAAATCGACTAGTAGGACAGTTAATCGTGGCAAAGTTAGTACCAAAAAGACCAAAACCAGCAAAAAACGTCCTAAGACTAAGATAGCTAAAAAGAGCCCGCCTAAACCCAAAGCAACTCTTAAAGAGCTTGAGACCCTGCTACCTGGCCTTGATCAGGAAACCGCCACCGTAGTGGCCAAGGTCGAGGGAATGCGTGGTGAAAGCGCCCAGAATGTTGCGGCGGTAGCCCGGGAGTTAAAACTCAGCACTGAGGATGTAAAGGCCATACACAAACGTGGCATGTTCAAACTGCGCATGGCCTTTGGCCGGGCACGAAAAAACAATAATCAGGCTGAAGCCGCCTAGAAACTAAAGATTATGAGTACTGCGCAAACGCTTAACTTAATCAGCTTAGCCAAGGCTGGTGCCGGTGAAGTTGAAACTGTGCCCGGCACCGAATTTTCCGTGCAAATGCTCAGCGAGGCACAGCGGTTAACTACTGAAAACGAGCTGTGGCTGCTGGCGCTGGCCGGTGAATTGATTATCGACTTGCCTCACGGCGACTTTCGGGTGCTGAAAACCGGAGAGATAATTAGGCTCGAGCCGGGCTTAAAACTGAAATTGACTCCGCTCGAGCCTACTGTGTTGCTGTTCAAATAACGGTCTGTGGTGAGTAGTAGGTGGTAGGTAGTTTGTGGTTGGTAGGAAAAGTGTTTGTTAGAAAGCATCCCTACAAAGCGAGGGCTAAGGTGTGAGGTGTTAGGCCGATTCTATAACAAGGGCTTGCAACCCCTTGTTTGTTGGTCACTTGCTCATAGCTTCAAGGCCATGAATATCACGGAGAATATGACAAATTCCCGCCCCCTGATTTTGCCCTCGCCAAAAAATCCCACTTTCCTCTTTTTACTGTTTCTTTACTTTCTCCTTTCCACTTGCCTCTTTCATGTTTTCATAAGGCAAGAAAATTGCTTCTTTTGGTTATAAAATAAGACATGAGCACACGCTATGCCCTGCGTGAGGGCATCATCATCCGCCGCAAGCAGTTGCCTAATGGTGACATTGTAATCACCCTTATTAGCGAAAACGGCAAGTGGCGAGCCATTGCTAAAAAAGGTAAGTTGCTTGGAGGCAATCTCGGCAAATTAAGCCTCTTTCACGACGTAACAGTGCAGTACTACCGTAAAAATGATGAAGATTTAGCGCTCATCACCCAAGTCCAGCTTGGCGGCGCCTTGCCCCAATTGGCCGACCCTGCTGTCTACCCCTATGCACACATCTTGGCTGAACTCACCGATAAACTAACTGTTGATGTTCATCTGGGTGAAAACATCCACAGTTATCTTGCCAGTGGTTTGCGAGGTCTGGCACAACATAGCGACCCCGAGGCCGTGGCCCTGATTATGAGTTGGAAGCTACTGCAGCAAGCCGGATTGTCGCCGCGACTGTTACGCTGCGCCCGTTGTGGCGCCAGCGAAACCGGCCTCATGTTTGACATTGCCGCAGGCGGTATCACCTGTAATAAATGCAACAGCGGCATCAAATTAAACCCCAAAGCCGCAGCCGAGCTTTCTGCTATCATGCACGCTACGATGCACGAAGTGCTTCAACATCCTCTTAGCGAGCGAAATCTTCACTGGGTTTTATTATCCCGATATATCAGTTTTCACGTAACCGCACTGCAAAGCCTCAACAATTTGCAGCGCTTCACACTTCAGGTGATCTGAGATGCTCTGGCTACCTTTAGCTTTAGCAATCGGCTATTTACTTGGTTCGCTGCCAAGCGCCCAGCTTGCCGCCCAAATTAAGGGACGGCAGATTTTCCAGGTGGGCTCCGGCAGCATGGGAGCAATGAATACGGCTCGGAATCTTGGTTGGGTCTTAGGCGTCATGGTCTTGCTGGTGGATATCGGCAAGGGTGCTTTGGCCAGTTATCTTGGCCTGTGGTTAGCTGGCATCTTGGAGCTATCAGACATCTTGCTTATCGCTTTACCACTGGCCACCGGACTAGGAACAATTATCGGGCATGTCTGGTCGCTCTATGTGGGTTTTAAGGGCGGCAAAGGGCTGGCTACGCTTTTAGGCGTTTCTCTGCCACTCTTTCCTTTAGGCGGCCTAATTGGGCTGCTGTTGCTTATAGCGCTGGTGCTGCTGCTAAGGCGCGCCACCTTAGCTTCTGCTCTTACCGTAGCGCTTTATCCGCTGGTGGTCTATGCCGTGATGTATCAACAGGGAGCTTCATTCAACGTGCTGCTCATCACTTTTATCGGTTTGATACTAATGGCTGTCGTAATCGTTATAAAGTACGTTCCAAGTCTAAGACAAGGCGAAAAACCAATATTTTGAAGATGTCTAAAAATAAGTGGAAAGTAAAAAGTGGAAAGTAGCGGATTTTCCCACAAATTGCCAACTACTTACCACGCACCACAAACTACTCACCCCCTCACAAAATTTTTGACACAGCGCTTGTGTTCACGTCTTTACTGATAACACAACCAAGGCTCAGAGACTTGCCTAAGCAATATCGCTCTTAACTCACCGACTAAATAAAGACTACCTGCAGCCAAAATCAGCTCATCGGGCTTGCTAGCCGCCAACGCCAGTCCCAGAGCCGCCTCGACGTGGTCCGCAAGCTTAACAGGCACTGACCAAAAATTTACCAACGCCTGTGGTGCTGCCGCACGAGGGCTTTTAGATTTCGTAACGATGACCTCAGAAGCAATTTCTGACAAAGCATCGGTAATTGAGGCTATATCTTTATCCTGTGAAGCGCCAAATATCAGTCTGACACGCTTAAAACCCAGGGCTCTGACCGCTTGCGCCAACACTGTAGCAGCCTCGGGGTTATGTGCGCCGTCGAGCAAAAAAATGCGATTCTGATAGCGAATAGGCTCGAGCCTGCCGGGCCAGCGTGTCCGCTCAACACCCTCTTGGATAGCCATCTGCTCCACGCCAAGCACTTGTGCAGCCACCGCCGCCAAGATCACGTTACGCGCCTGATGCTCGCCAATAAGGGGTGATTGAAGTTCAAGATGACCAAGAGGACTGTCAAGAGCACAGTCAAAACCCTGCCAACCTAAGTTCCCGACACTATAGTTAATGTCTTGAGCAAGTGCCCACAACCTGGCTCCTAAACGCTGTGCTTCGGCCTGTAACACCGATAATGCTCGATCATCGGCACCAGTGAGGCAAAGTTTATCTGGGCGCATAATTCCGGCTTTGTCACTAGCAATTTCTGCAACGGTCTCCCCTAATACTTCCCGGTGATCCAGAGCGACCCCGGTAATGATACTCAACTCCGGTGTAAGCACATTAGTCGCGTCAAAACGCCCACCCAAACCCAGTTCGAAGATGGCTATTTCCACAGAGGCTCGAGCAAAAAGCATACAACCCAAAGCGGTCACAATCTCAAAAAAAGTCGCCTCAAGTTCTTCGGCTAATGGGCGAATATGCTCCAGAGAAACGAAAATTGCCTCATCGGACAAGCTCTCACCGTTAACCACAAAACGCTCGGCAAAATGGGTCAGATGAGGGCTGGTAAAAAGCCCGGCTTTAATCCCCGCACTGTTTAGGATGCTGGCCAGCGTACTAGCCGTGCTGCCCTTGCCATTGGTACCGCCAACCAGAATCACCCTAAAGCTCTCGTGAGGCTGCCCTAAACGATTAAGCAGCTCCCTAACGCGGCTAAGCCCTGGTTTTATGCCAAAACGCTGCCTCGCAAAAAGCCAGTCAAGATTGTCACTCAAGCTCGTTTCACCATATTTTTGCAAGTCTTTATCAAAATCGCTCGTCAATTGTTTTTAGTAAAGCCGCCTCACCGTCTCTGTGGGGCTTATGGTGTCTCTCAATAATCTCAGCCACACGCTCACTACCACCAGCCTGCCTTATCATCTGTGCACCATAAATTCCGTGGTGCAAATTTATTTGCCAGATACCCCGCATTCCTTTAAGTCGCGGTTGTAAGGGCAAATCACGTGGGGTGTACAGATGCACGGCAATTCGTTGCCAGGCACTATAGCTAATACCGCTCTTACCCACATCGTGTAACAAAGCCGCCCGCAGCAACTCTAGTGAGGCGTCCGGTTTTTCGGCTGACAGCGTCTTAGCCACCAAGCAAGCATGACAGCGGTCCCGAACATCCATTTTTAGATACAACTTGTATTCTTCAGCGCTCAAAATCCCCTGGGCAAAGGCGTCATCGGCTCGAGCCTTAGCAGGTGCAAAGGCCAGTAGTGTACGCCTAAAGGCATTTTTAAACCAGCGGGCAGAAGCAACCATCAACAGTTATCGTATCTCATTTATGAGGCCATTTCAGGATTCTACAAGTCGTAAGGCTAGAGCGCGGGCGGTGTACCACAAATTGTGTGTTGTGATTTGTGAATTATGTCAGGGACGTTAGCTGGCAGTTTCAACACACACAATTTGGGACACCTTCGAGCGCGGGGCGTCAAAAATCAATCCTCATCCCCCAATCCCGGGCTGGGGTATGCTTGTGTCGATGGATATTTTGAGTCTGTATCGCGAAACCGGCGCTTATCTTGAAGGGCATTTTTTGCTTGCCTCGGGCCGTCATTCGCCAAAATTTCTGCAATCTACCACCGTCATGCAATACCCGCAACACGCCGAGGTCATTGGCAAGGAAATAGCCAAACTTTTTGCTGACACAAAAGCCGATTTTGTCGTCGGGCCGGCTATGGGCGGCATCATACTGGCCCACACCGTAGCCAAGGCTCTAGGCTGCCGGGCACTCTTTGCCGAAAAGGACGGTAGCGGCAACATGACATTGCGCGACGCCTTTGCTATTAGGCCAGGTGAGCGTTTTATTGCCGTCGAGGACGTTATTACCACGGGTGGCAGCCTCAAAAAAGCCATTGCCGCCGCCGAACACGTGGGGGCTAGCTGTGTAGGCATCGGCTGCATTATCGAGCGGGGTTTATCACAATTTCCGGCAAATCTCGCGCCCAGAGCACTGACCACGCTTAATTTCCCTAGCTTTGGTCCGGCAGACTGTCCCCTGTGCCAACAGGGTATTCCCCTGGAGGAAGTGTGAAACGCCTAATCTTGCTGATTTTTTTACTTTTGGCTCCTACCGCCTTGGCCCAACTAGCCAGCGGGGCCGTCCCGGAACAAGTGGCCGATGAAGCAGTACAGGCCTGGCTTGACAAAGAACCGCTTAATCTTTTCTCTTTAAGCAATTTACCCCCCGAGGAATTGTGCCAGGAACTCCCAACGCTGCTACAAAGCCCGGCTCCACCAGCAGGCACACGCATTAACATTGCCGACCGTGTCGAGCTTGCCAGCGACGACGATAGTCTGCGTCGCTATTCTTATCCCGCCGCCTTACCAGGGGAGCAACTCGAAGTGGTCGAAGTCAGCTTGCGGCAGGAGGGCGACGGCTGGGTAGTCGAGCGGGTCGGATTCCGGCTTGATGATATCGCGCCCAGCATCCCCGGAGTTTTGCAACAGCCCGTGGCGGCCTGGGGATTTATCGTGCTGAACCTCTATTTGCTTTATCTGCTGATTCGCCCTTCATTTTTCCGGCGTTGGCTAGCCAGCGGCTGGCAGGAAATTCGCAATCATCGGGGCACGGTCATCGGTACGATCATTGCCCTCTACGCCCTGTTCGGTCTGGGCGTTCTCAGCGGCGCCAGCCTGCCTGAAAGTTGCGCTAGTGCTGTTTCTAGTTATTTAGACACCGCCTTAAGCGAGTTAGGTGCTACCGAGGCTTACGGTAGTGGCAACATTGCTCGAGCCGCAGTTGTAACCACTTATCAAAACTTTGTGATGGGTGCCGTTTTTACTTCCTTTGGCCCGGCGGTTATCTTAGGCGTGCCAGCTTATCTTTTTAACGGCCTGCGTTTTTATGCCGTGGGCATACCCTTTGGCTTTTTGCAAGGTGTCGGTCCTGCTTCGCTGCTCTTTATTCTGATTTTAATTATTGTCGAGCTTTTAGCCTATATTTTGGTAACTGCCGGTGGCGGCATGTTGCTTGTCACCATAGTCAAGGAGGGTCTGCAGGCTTATCGCAAGGGTCTGCGTAAACTGATTTACATGCTGCCCATTGCCTTTTTACTTCTGGTGATCGGCGCCTGGTACGAAGCAGTAGTGATCATCCTGCCCAGCCTCTTTGCCGGCGGCTAGTTCTGCTTCAAAAAGTTAGTGGGAAGTAGTTGGTAGGAGGTAGAAACCAAGGATTTTCTAGCGGTGGCAAAATCAGACAATAGGCACTTGTCAATTGTTAACCCCTAACGCCCAAAAAGAACTCGGTGAAGGGACTTTCTAGAAATGGATTCCTACCCACCACTCCCCACAAACCACCAACTACTAACAAAATTGGCCTAACACCTTAGCCCTCGCTTTGTAGGGATGCTTTCTAAAAACGCTTTTCCTACCGACCACCAACCACTCACTACCCACTACTAACCACCCACTTCATTTGGCAGTGACAGGCTCGAGCGCATCGCCGGGGCGATATCCAGCAGACTTGTAGCACCAGCGAAACTTTTTGCTTGTGGGCCAATGGCAATCATAGGCACGGCATTATGAGTATGCGTTTTTACAGACTTGTCCTCGATATTGCCATGATCGGAGCTAATTAGCAGCGTCGTGTCGTTAAGTGCCGGAATAAGCCCTGATAAGAAGGCGTCGATTTGGCTTAGCAAATCAACCGAGTCTGCTAATGACCAGCGATGGCCTGCTGTATCGCTAAGCCAGAAGTCAAAAAAGGAAAAATCTTGCCTAAAAGCAATTTTGGCCAGGATGGTCCCGGCTTCGGCAGGCCGGTGGATAGGCAAGTCAGTATCTAACTGATGCAGATAACTACCGCTCAAATCAGCGCTAATAGCAAGGTTTTGACGATAATCCTCCGGATCCAAAAGTTTGAGCCCCGCGCCCAAGGCGGCATAAACCGGCACATTGACTTTGCGCTTGCCGTTTTTTATAGCCCTGAAATAGTCGGGTGGAAAAACATTGGCAAAATGTGCGGTTTTACCTGCTGTCAGCACTTCACTAAAGAGGCTGCCTTCATCCAGTGAAGCTCGCAAGGTTGGCCCGGGCCAGGGCCCATAGTGACGACCCATCAGCTCAGCACCGTTTTTACCCGTCAGCAGCGTGGTCTGACCTGTTGCCGATTGTGGTAAACCCACAAAGCCCAGGCTGGCGTCTAAGTGTTTGAAAACAAGCTGTTCGCTAAGAATTTCCTTACGTTCACGCAGCAAGGGACCTCCTAGTAAGTCATTCAAAAAGGGGGTCTTGGCAAACGTGAAGGGGTTGGCTTTGGAGGCGTCGCCAAGGCCAACTCCGTCTAAAAACACAAACAACAAGCGCTTGTTAATATTTACTCCTTAATAATCAAGAGGAAAGTAAAAAGTAAGTGGAAAGTAGTTAGTAGGAGGTAGAAACTAGGGGTTTTCCAGTGGTAGGTGGTGTGGATTGCCCTACGGATGTCGGCTGGATAGTCGAAAATGGGAATGATATTTTGCCAGTGCCTGCGCCAGAGCTGAGCGATGGTAGGGTAGCTATCCTGATACTTCTGTTCGAACTCAGCGAGCGCTGCTTAAGCTCGCTCAAGACGCCGAGCCAGAACCTGG
>JASBUK010000079.1 GCA_030147925.1 Trueperaceae bacterium | reverse complement strand
TTCTATCAACGCTAAATTGTCGGGCTACTTCTGCTTTTGACATCCCTGCCTTGACTGCTGCTACAATCCGTTCTCTTAAATCTAGTGAATACGCTCTCATTCCCTAGTATCGTCTGTAGTTATAAATCTTGCAAGTGCTAACGGTATAGAGGCCTGAAAGGATTGAAATAGCGGGAAACATGGTCATAGATAAGACCAAATACATCAAGAAGGTACGACCTTTAAACCGCAGTCGCCCTAAGGCGTAAGACGCGAACGCCCCAGTTGCTAAGGACAGCAAGGTGGTGCTCAAAGAAACAAACGCCGAATTGCGCAAAGCGAATACAAAGCTTGCGTCTCTAAAAACGTACTCGTAGTTTCTTGAGGTAGGTTGCTGTGGTAGGTAGGTAGCCCGCCGGAACATTTCACTTTCGGACTTAAAGGAAGTAATGAACGCCCAGTAGAACGGGAATAGTGCATAAACCGCGATGATTACAACCAAAAAATATAAGGTCAGTCGCTTAAGATTCAGGTTCATCTTGTCTCCACATTGAGCAAACGAATATAGAAGATCGCAAAAAGAGAAATTAGTATAAAAATGATGATGCTTATGGCTGAAGCGTAGCCATCTCGCTGGTTATTTACCAGAATTTCGTAATTGTAAGTAGCCATAGAGAGCTGTTGGCGGCCAAACAGGACATTAAATAAATCAAAGACCCTTAATGAATCAAGGGTCCTAAACACGAGAGCTACGGCAATAGTGGGTCTAAGCAAAGGCAATGTAATACTGAGAAATCGTCTTAAGGGGTTCGCACCATCAACCGATGCAGCTTCGTAAAGTTCTTTGGGAATCGTCTGCAAACCAGCAAGCAACAAAAGTGCCATAAAAGGAGACGTTTTCCAGACATCTACCATAATTGCGGCGGGTAACTGCAAAGCTTTGGTAGAAAGCCATGCCAGAGGTCCAGCAATTAGATTGATATCCATGAGCAACCGATTGACAATGCCTGCACTGGTGTCTTTAAGCATGAGTTCCCAAAGTCTTGCGGTAATCACCGTTGGCATTGCCCAGGGGACGAGCATAACGGCGCGCATAAAGCCCCGACCTGCAAACTCTAAATTGACTGTAAGAGCAATAAAAAGACCGAGTAAGAGCTCAAGTGTTACTGAAACCACGGTAAAACCCAAGGTGGTGCCGATGCTCGTTACAAAATCATCATCGAGCCCACTTAAAGCCAGGGCTTTTTGACGGCCAAGGGGTAAATACCAGACGGTGCGAAAGCCCTCACGAAGAATTTCCCGATCAATAATGTCCCAGCGAATAGAGCCGTCACTTCTGGTTATGCACTGGTTCAGATCATCTCTTCTGCAGGAGATGACGTCAAAACGCAAACTTAGTAAGTTGCGGTAGTTTTCTAAACCAATAAAATTGATGACCTCTTGACCGGCAAAGCGTTTATCTGTGAGGCTACGCACGAAGGTTTGCTCGAGTGGTCTGGCAGCAACAAAAACGAAAATGACAAGGGTGGGTATAAGAAGATTCCAGGCTACGCGATTTTGTTGAGAGGAGAGTTTTTCGTGCCCTTTGAATTGAATTTTGAGATTTTGGTTGAGCCAAAGATAGGCTGCAGAAAACGGGATCAGCAAAAATAATGGTAAAAACAGCGTCCAGTCAAGGGTAGTCTTTTCTGTAGGCGGTGTCCTGATGATTTGAAAACCATTTGCCAATGCAAAGACAACACAAGCCAGTATGAGCCACAGCAGGCTGGTTTGTGCCCAATGCCCGTCTTTGACCGAGCGATTTGGCAAGCGAATCCCCAGATAAAGCATCGCGCTACTTAAACCCAGAACCAGTAAAGGGATAACTAAGCCAAATCGTTCAAGAAAGACGAAAAGCCCCGCTGCAATTCCTCTGTCAAGATTGAATGCTTGAGATAGCGCTTCATCCTGCCCCACAACCCAGAAAAAATAAAGCGTGGCGGCAAGCCCGAGTAGTATAAACAGGGTAGACAGAGCTATAACAGCAAGCCCTGAGGCGCGATTTTGCGATCCTGGGGGATTTTCTGCCTGTCTTTGCATACGCCTCCTACGTTTTTTGGTAAAGAAAGCTGGGTTAACCCAGCTTTCTAGATACTTCAGTGGGCTCTTATTCTCCTAACAGAGCTTCCAGATCAAGCTCAAGTAGGGCAACCGCTGTATCGGCATCTTCTTCACCGGTTAAGACACTATGAACAGCACTAAAGTAAAGTGTTGATACTTCATTGTATTTTTCTGCGGTAACGGTCGAGGGGCGTGCCGTGGTGATTTCCACAATGTCCGGGCTAGCAAACGGCAAGGCGGCTTTAATATCTTCGTCTGAGTAAAGAGCTAAAACTGCAGGAGGTGACGAGGTATCAATCGAATAGAACTTCTGGTTTTCGCTACTGGTCATATAGGCAGCAAAAGCAGCAGCGGCTTCGGGCTGGCTCGAGTATTTCGATACACCAATATGCCAACCGCCCAATGAGGAGGCGCCAGTGCCAGCGTCACCAGCGGGTAGCGGGGCAACTGCAAAGCTATCGCCTATGGCTTCACTATTTAGGGTAGTGCTATAGGCATAAGGCCAGTTGCGCATAAAGGCAGCATTGCCAGCGTGCCAGACAGCCCTGGCATCTTCTTCCTGATAGCTGGTTATGCCTGGCGGGCTTATGCTACCCACCCAGCTTGCTGCACGCTCAAAAGCTGCAATGGCTGCTTCGTTATTAACTTGTATTTCACCTTCAGGGCTAATGATGGAACCCCCACCGTTGGATACTTGCCATTCCAGAGCATTGGTGGTCAAGCCTTCGTAAGCATTGCCTTGCCAGACAAAACCCCAAAATTCGCTGTTGCCAGCAGCTCGTTCTCCATCTTGAATAGTTTGTGCCATACTCTCCAGCTCTTGCCAGGTTGTGGGGGGAGCAGCAAAACCATATTTTTCGAGGAGATCCGGACGATAATACAGCATGCCAAAGCCGATGCGTAAGGGCAAAGCTACCAGGCGACCATCTACCGTATTGTTTTGAATAAGGGCAGGCAGGTAGGTGTCAATTTGTGCTTGAGCCACATAGTCGTTGAGATCAAGCAAATGCTCGGCTAATAAACCCGGCCAGATGACGTCAACCCGAATCACATCAAAGTCTGGACTCTGTGCTTCGAAAGCAGTAAGGTAAACAGCCAAGAGATTCTGAACATTGGCGTCACCTTCGATGCGGTTGACGGTAATATTCGGACAGACTTCTTTGAAGCGCTCTATGGTCGCCGCTTCAGCAGCCGGGTGGCTACCAGCAGGATCGCCCAGGTAGGTGATGGTTGCTTCCTCCGTGCCACAGTTAATGTTTTGAGCTTGGGCAGTTAGTAAGGCGATGAAGCCAAAGAGGATAAGTAGTTTTTTCATTTTTCCCTTTCTTCTTACTGCGAGGAATCTTGTCTTTGGGCTCCGTGTTTGTCAGATCTCGACCTCCCTTTCAATTACAGATACATAGGCTCTTTATCCAGGGCCTATCCAGATAGGGGATGTCCAGGCCCACTGGTCGTTTCTTTGGCGTAGCCTTACGTGATACCAATCGCGCGTCTTACTTTCATGGTGATGTGTGAGCTGAAGGTCAAGCTGATACTCAGTATCAGGAACGGCCCGGTGAATGCAAACGGCAGGGGAGACAAAGCCACCTAAATAAAAGCTTCTCGAGCCACTCAAAAGGTCAGCGAAGGGAATTTCAATATATCGGCCATTCATGGTGAGCAGGATATAAGTGTTCTCACCAGCGTTGAGTTCTAAACAAAGTGCTTCTGTTGTGGCTGCGTGTGTGGAACGATTTGGACGGGTTTTGGTTTTAAAAGAAAGCTGGTTAGCTGATTCCTGACTTATTTGGTGATAAGCAAAACAGCTGGTTTTTGGATAATCCGTGGGTCCGTAACCACGCAACCGAGGCTCAATTTTCTTTAACTCACCGTTTTTTACTCTAATCTGGATATCCCAATGGGTCTCATCGTTTTTTTCTCCCCAGCCAAGTTCGATAGGTAGTTTGTAGGTTCTTGGATTTTTTCCGGCTGGCTTAATAAAGCACGTTTCTTGATGGATAACACAGTTGTTGTGTAAAACTTCTACATAGTCAATAGTAGAACCAGCCTCAACGCCGATGCTGATGTTGCGCTCCGGGCTTGCCGAGCATATGCTGCCCATGGGAGAGTCGTTGATTGCGAACTTCAGAGCAATTCGATCTCCTGTTAGGGCGTAGGTACGCCGTTCTTGAATAGCTCGCCAGATAGCGTCGCGAGTTAGCGACTCCGCCCACACGGCCATGCGACCGTAACCATAGCTACCAGGAAATGCATTATGGTGATCGGTTGAACCGATGACGCCAAAAACATGACCTTGTGCCCAACCGTACTGGGCGGTGCTTTGCCCATGCCGGGGGCCCATAGTGTGTAGATAAGGATAGGATCCTTCGCAGCTTTCCGCTTGACCATGAAAAGAAAAGATCTCGACTACTGGTGAAAGGGTGTTGGAAAAGGTTTGCCAGTTAATTCCCCTGTAACCCTGCTTATAACCTATATGATGTGGGATGAGCATGCTAGAACCGCAGTGGTTTTGTAGGCTTTGGCGTAGCTGCTTAACGTTTGGTGCATTAATGATGTGGGCATCTTGCAAGGTTTTGTAGTAGACGCAGTGATCACCGTCTTCCATTGAGTGCCACTCAAAACTAGGGAAGCTGATAAACCGACCTTCTTCATGGTGTTCCTTAATGCTTTCAAGGTATTTTGGCCAGTTGGTTTGTGCCTTTGAAAATCCCTGTTTGTGATAATCGACCAGGTGCTTTATTGAGGGGTCTTCGGTGGGTAAATCGGGCCAAGCTGCATGTAAGACGACACTGCAAAAGTCAAGTTGCAACTTGGCATTGGTAAAGGCCTCGCCAATAGAACCATGCCCGTAACTTAAATTACAGTGATTGTGCAAGTCACCATAGAAGACGTTCAGATTCGAAAAGCCCTGAATGGCAGATTGTGTCATAAAATCCAGCCTTTTAGTCTTTGTTGTCCTATGCTAACGTGTTGTAACTACACTTTTAGTATACTATTTATTAAAGATTTGTCAAAAGTTGACTAGCGAGGTAACCGATGTCCGTACATTCCTTTCTTCTCCAGAAACTGTGCCAGAAGGCCATGTCGCTTGCTGACATGCAAGCTATAAGCCCAGTTAGCTTGCCCACCTTAAGGAAGGTCGTACAAGAATTAATCGATGCCAAATGGATACGTGTGGTTGGTCAAGCTGAAACGACCGGAGGTAGGCCAGCTATGTTGTTTGGACTTGATGACAGTATGTTTTCCATTGTTGGTGTCCATTTACAACTCCCCGGCATCCAGATTATTACGACCGATTTAAGTGGCAATGTCCTTCATGAACACGAAATGTTCAACAGTGAGATTCCTAAGCCTGAAAAGGCTGTTCAGGAAATAAGCAACTATGTCAACTACATACACGCAAGTATGCCTGATAGAAAAATAATCGGCATTGGGATAGCTGCCCCGGGGTTCATTGACCATGAAACTGGGGACATCTTATTAATAGGACGCGTTAAAGGTTGGCAAAACTTCCCTATCTCTAAACAGCTCACGTCTAGCCTTAAGCTACCTATTAGCATCGCCAACGATGTAGATTGCATGGCCTTCGCGGAGTTGCGCCACGATGTTCTGTCGTTTGCAGATCAAAATGTGATCTATGTGGGGTACGACGAAGGTGTCAAGGTGAGCATGTTTTTGCAAGGCCAAGTCTACAAAGGCTCAATTGGCAATGCCGGACTTGTCGCATCAGACTTGCTACATATTGAAGCTTACAAGAAGGAAGAAATTGCATGTATCCTATCTATTAATGGCGTCAATCAACTTTTTCAAAATGCTATTAGTACCTTGACCAATACGGAAAAACAGGCTTATGAAAAGATTTTGTCGCATAGTAATTCCCGATGCCGATTTCAGTTCATCCTTGAAGCTGCTGAAGAAAACTTAGCCGTTTGTAAATCCCTGGTAACGTTTATGCATGAGGTGCTTGCAGCAGCCATCGCCAATGTCATTTACCTTTTGCAACCCAGTACAGTTTTAGTAGGTGGAGCCCTTAGTTCAATGCCACATTCCAGCTATCAAAGGCTCGAGCTAGCCATACGCAACCGTTTACCCGGGCTCATCAATGGAACCGTGATACAACAAGCTAAGCTGTCCTCAAAAAACAGTGCGGCTATTGGGGCTATCCATTACCATTTGCAAACCTACATTTCGTCTGAAAATACCGATTTGCTTCATTCAACCGTCTTGCCAAACCGAACTGAAACCGCGCTCAGGAAGTGAATCTTAATAACCTCACCCCAATTCGGAAAAGGGGAAGTCAAAGCTCAAACACCCCCGAACGTCTAATCTGGTAAGCGAGGATGGTGATATAGACGTGGAGCAAGCAACCTACGGTTGAGAGGTAAGGTCTTTCGGAAAGCCCTAGCCTGTCGAGCGAAGAGAAAACCGACTCGATCCTGCGATGCCCTCGGTAAAGATGCTGCTCACGCATAGGTGGGGGTAGCTGATTGCTTTTTCTAGGCGCACTGGAGATGAACAGCGTTTTTGTCGAGGTCAGCTTTGAGGTCCTGGCTCAGGTAGCCTTTGTCAGCAGTCACGATGACGTAGCTCAGGGTGTCGAGCAGGCGCGGCGCGACCCTGACATCATGTTCGTTAGCGGCTCGCAGGAGTAACGCACACAAGCAACCGGCGTCATCGACGCGAGCGTGAAGCCTAAAACCGTAGAAAGGGCTGCTGTGGATGTGGTCACGTCCGTAGCTTCCTGCGATCTTTGTCCATCTGGCACGAGCAAAGTCCACGACTTCGAGCTTCTTTGAGTCCAGATGCTGTTTAGTGGCTCGTCTCTCATTGCACAAGTGCTTGACTACAAGGATAATCTGCGCGAGTAGCGCACGCTTGCGTTCACAGAACGTTGACGGCGCAGACACGTCCACGCTAAACGATGCCGCAACGTCAAGCATCTTTTGAGCGTAGCGAAAGCTCGCTAGCCGCTGATAAACAGCTAAGGCGATGATAAAGGCATCAGAAAACACCACCTTACGCCCTTGAGGAGCTTTTCTACGTTTTCTTAGAGGTAAACGTCAGGGTCACCGCAAAGTCAGCAAAAACACAAGAAGCGTTAAGCTAGGCCAATGCAAGAGATCGATGGCAAGGGATTGCTGGCAGTGTTTAGGGATATACCCGATCCACGCTCAGAACGAGGGATAAGGCACAAGCTAGAGGATATTGTGGTGATTAGAGTGCTGGCGTTTATCTGTGACGCGAATGATTATGTCGATATTCAAGAGTGGGGTTTAGCGAATGAAGAATGGCTAAGGACGTTTTTGAGTTTGGGACATGGCATACCAAGTGTGGATACCTTTGAACGCGTATTCTCCATCTTGAAGCCAGAGCTGTGGCAAAGCCGTTTTCGGCAGTGGACGAAAGAGGTGGCGTTGACTGAGGTTGATGCTGAGCACGATGAAATCATTGCTATCGATGGCAAGGCCTCCAAAGGCAGTCATGATGAGGGTTTGAGGGCTTTGCATACAGTCAATGTCTGGTCAAGCTATGGGGGCATCGTCTTAGCCCAAGAGGAGGTGCCAGACAAAACCAATGAAATCACCGTTATCCCTGACTTACTTAGCGTGGTGAATCCTGCTGGCGCAGTGGTGACCTGTGATGCGCTGGGGACACAAAAAGATATTGCCTGGACAATTCGAGAATGTCAGGCGGATTATCTGCTTGCCCTGAAGGACAACCACCCTAAACTCTATGAGGATGTCCAGTGGCTCTTTGACCATGCTGATCAAGATAACTGGCACAACACCTCGCACAGCTACAGCAAAACCCTCGAACGCTCTCGTGACCGTATTGAAGAGCGTGAGTGTTGGGTGTTAGATGAACTGTACTTCCTTGAGCAGCGTCACGAGTGGCGTGACCTTAACACTGTTGTCAGAGTCAGAAGTACACGCACTCACCAAGATATCCGCAGCGTCCATGACCGATTTTACATCGCCAGTTTAGACGCCGATGCTAAGCGTGCCCTTTATGCAGCCAGAACACATTGGGGCATTGAAAATTGTCTGCATTGGGTCTTGGACGTCGTTTTCAAAGAGGACGATTCTCGGGCTCGCAAAGACAATGCCCAAGCCAATTTGGTTAGCCTCAGACATACTGCCCTCAATATCCTCAAGCAAGACACAACCCGTAAAGCTAGCATCAAAGCTAGACGTAAACGCGCTGGTTGGGACAGAGACTATCTTCTCAGCCTTCTACGTTTACTCTGACTTTGCGGTTGCCCTGCCAGCTTCCCCTTTTTCCGGGACGCACCCCTAACGCTCCCAGGAGTTGACGGAGCCCCGACCGGACCTTGGGATAGGTGTGCAATGTGATCCCCGGTATCCAATGCTTCGGTCATACTCCTGTCCTTGACCGGGTCTGCCACGGGCCCGGCGGAGACCAGTATAGGTGGAAAGGCTGAGCGTTCATGATCGCCCGCGTGGGCGGCAGAAGTAGGTCAGAGGCAGCCGCGACTGCCTCTTGCAGGGTCGGTGCCCCCTCCAGCCGGACGCGGCGCAGGAAGCCTCGCCATTGGGCAAGCTTAGCCGGGTCCTCAACAAAGGTAGGGCGAAGGCCAACCGGATGATCCTCGAAGGGCGTGTTGCGACGGTCGAACGTCTGTTTGATCGCCTTTATGAGTTTTGCCCCGTCAAACGGGAACTGCCGGGACAACAGCCAGAGGTCGTAATAGTCCTTCATCCGACTGTTCGCGAGCCCCAGCTTGACCATGGCCTGATACTTCTCGGCGATGCTGCTTTCGCGGTCGTAACCTCGCAGGACGGGGGCGGGATAATCGAGCAAGGTGGGATAGGTGAGCTGGTCCTGAACCGTGGCGGAGTCGCCAAAGCCAACATCGAGCCGCATTACCTGATGGGCCGATCCGATATGCGCGAGAAAGCGAACACGTATGCCAAGGTAATCAGCGTCCTCGGTGATGGCCTCGATCTTGAGATCCGCCGTGTCAAAGACGACACCGTCGTCGGGCACCTCTTGGCGACAGATCCGCTCAATGCTCTCTCGAACCACGGTGGGGTCGTTGATGAGCCTACCGAGCATATCGATGTCCCTGGTAGGGCGCATGGATGGCGCGTCCCACACCCGCAAAAGCAAGGCACCCTTGAGGATGAACTGTTCGCGCTCCGCGCTGACGCTCAGACGGTAGAGAAAGCGCTCGATCGCGTAGTACTGCAGGAGCTCATCCACACGACGCCGACTCTGTATCGCTTGCTGCCGGAGCGCCTTACGAACCTCTTTCGCGGTGTCTGCGTTCACGAGAACGCCTGCTCCAGATAGGGCAGCAGGGCGCGCTTCGCCCGCCACAGGTCCGCAAACTCGAGAACACGCTGGGGGTTGGCACCACGATGTCGTCGGTAGAGGTTCAGCGCCTCCAGAAACACGTCGAGTCCCAACTGGTGGCGGTAGTGAAAGACATCGACCAGCGTCTTCTCGGGTCCGTAGACGCGCACTGGGGTGCCTTGCATACACCGCTCGGTAATCCCGGCCGCAAAGGCTTCTTTGCGGAAGGTGTAAATGCGCACTGGGAACTCGCTGAAAACGGGACGGGTTCCTCCGCGCCTGACCGCGAGATGGACCTCATGGGGGATTTCGGTCGTCAACTCGTGGAGTGCCAGCGCACTGATGAGACACACGACGGCGTCGGGGGCGCGCTTGGCCACCGCAACCAGCTCCGGGCGGGCTAGCTCCGGGGCGTCGGCTAGGCGATACACGCCCCTGACGAGCCGCTCAAGCTCCCCCTCATCACGCATGCGGTAGAGCGTTTCGGGGTGGATGCCGAGCTCGAGCGCTTGACCCGTGCGAAGGGTGCCGTATTTGCGGAAGATCTTCCTCGCGTCATCTCGGACTGCCATGTCTGATAATACCACACACACTTTGTCAACGCTGTGTGTGATTTTATCACCACCGTTTTGAGTCGAGCTGCCGTGACACACCTCTCACGCTCCTCGCACCTCCCTTGCATGCCCCTACACGGGGCGCTATAACCCGGGGCACACGTGGGCGGTCTGGTCGTAGCCTTAAACACGACCCAAAACAGAAGAAGAAAAACGAGATCACGGTGATTCCGGAACTCTTGGAGGTCAGCAACCCCACTGGCGCGGTGGTCACGACGGATGCGATGGGAACCCAGAAGCAAGTCGCGTGGGCCGCTAGGGAGCACCACGCTCATTACCTGCTGGCGCTCAAGGATAACCACCCGACGCTGCTGCAAGACGCGACCTGGTTGTTTGATCACGAGGACGCTGCGGGCTGGGAAACGGCTGAGCATAGTTACGCCAAGACGGTCGATCAGGCTCATGGCCGACACGAGCTGAGGGAGTGCTGGGTGCTGGCGGCTCCTGAGTTGCTCTATGAGCGGGAGGCGTGGCGGGACTTAGCTACGGTGGTGCGAGTGCGTTCGACCCGCTCTTCGGGAGGGAACACAACTGAGCAGAGGCGTCACTTTGTGAGTAGTTTACCTGTCGCTCACGAATCTTTTTCGGGCTAGGTGGACGAACGCAAGGGCATATTTTCAAGCCTGACCTGCGTTTGTCATCAGTTGACCGACCTCTTCCCCGCCTCAAAACATGATAACTTATATAATCATGCACGAGATATCTGAGATACTTTCTTAAGATTCCCCGGAGGCGACATGACCCAGCTAGCCAAAGCTTTAGGCAACACCCAACTCGAGCGCACCCGCAACCTCCTCACCATGAGCGACCAGGACCGCAAACTCTTAGCGGCCAAGGCCGTGGCGGAGCGCGATGCCGACGCCCTGTGGGAGATCACCGCCGCGTTCATGGACAGTAAGCAACGCTCACCTAACACTATGAGGCTCTACCACCGGGGTGTGCTTGATCTGCTGGCGGCCTGGCAGCACGTTGACCTGCTGCGCCCGCCGGGCAGCGCCGCGCAACTCTATGTGCGCGAGCTTTCAGGTGACGAGGAGAACGGTGTTCCGGGCGTCTCCGCCGGCACCGTCAGGGCGCGGGTGGCGGCAGCCCGGGCGCTCTACAAGGCCTTGCGCTGGACCGGCGTCACCAGGGCCAATCCCTTTTTAGAAGTGGAGTTGCCCAAATTAAGCACCACCCCCCGGGAGCACGCCACGCGCAAAGCCTACAGCCCCGATGAACTGGATGTGCTGTTAGCCGGGATCGAGGGTGGCGATGGTGATGACTGGCAGGAGATCGAAGCGGCTCAGCGGTTGATCGTTTATTTAGGTGCGCACGGCGGCCTGCGTGCATCGGAGATGCTCAGGCTACGCTGGCGCGATGTCGATGAACGCCGCAAGCTCTTGTGGGTGCTTAGGGGCAAGGGCGGCAAGGATGCCAGCGTGCCCCTGTCAAGCTCCCTGGGTCGTTTCTTAGCGGACAGGCGTTTTGAGCTTAAAGCCAAAGGGCGACTGCCGGAGTTCGTTCTGCCCTGGCGCTCGAGCTCGAGCCTCTACCGGCAGTTAGAAGGCATGTGGCTTCGGGGTTGGCGCTCACGCTTACAGGAGTGGGAGGAGATTCCAGAGTTCAAGGGCGTGCATGGTTTGCGGCACTCGGCCGGAAAACGACTCACCGATGAGACTAAGGACCTGCGCAAGACCCGGGACTTCCTGCGCCACGCTTCTACTAAAACCACGGAGATTTACGCGGGCTCAAGCACCCCGAGCGAAGTCGAGTCCTGGTAGGGCAAAAAGCCCGGGTATCTTAACCCTTGAAAAACACTGGAGGCCGCTTAAAACGTCTCTCAGTGAACGACCTGCTTTTGTGCTGTCTGGGACGGGACTGCTGGGTCGGGCTGGCCTTTGCCAATCAAGAAGTGTCTCCCGGGACCTCTAAGTCTAAATGACCAAAACGCTGAAAGTGCTTTTTGTCAAAAGTTATCACGCGTTTAAAAGGACGCTCAATAAGCCAGGCAGCGTGATAGGCGTCAATAAAGTCAAGATTCTTTTCTTCAAACCAGACCAGCGCCTGAATCACCCGGTCACGTTCTTCTACCTCAATACCCGGCGTATTGATAATGGCAAGCAGCATGGTTTTAATTTGAGTCTTATCAAGCTTATAAAAGCTCGAGAGAGTCCAGACCAGCTCGGCAAAGACCATGGCTGTGGTTACCAGTACCAGCTCTTTCCTATTCGCTCTGGTGATGAGGTCTTTTACGGCATCGGCTTGCTCAGGAATGTCCCGGGTCAAAAAGCGCAAAAACAGATTGGTATCAGCAAAGGCTTTAGTCACCCTTGGCAATCCGCTCTGCCTGGGCTTGCTGCACTGCTTCTCTCACCCTGGCAAAGTCTTGAGGTCCGTCCACAGCAATGGCACCTTCAAAATCCAGCAAGGTCTGGGTCAGGGGCAGCAGGGTGAGTTCATCGTTTTTGACCACAAAGGCCACGGTCTGCCCTTCTTGCAGCTGAAAACGCTCTCTAATGTCTTTGGGCAAGGTGATCTGTCCCCTGCTGCCAATTTTGCTTGTGACGGCCATCATGCAACCTTTCATGTTTGCACCGTTGATTAATACAAACCTACCTTGTTAAATTATACAGTATTTCCTGATAGTGACATACTTTTTTGATTTTGCCATGTGGGCTTCACAATATCTCATACTGTACCCCATAACAAGCAAGACAACCATCCCGACAACATGCTGGTGTTTAGCTTTGCCTTGACAAAAGAAGCCCCCTACGTTATAGGTATGGGGATGAATTTTGTTGTGCGTTCGCACCCTTATACAGCTTGATGCTGTATAATTGACCAGTGAGTAAGAGAACGCAACTCAATACCAATCGCAACA
>JASBUK010000078.1 GCA_030147925.1 Trueperaceae bacterium | reverse complement strand
TTCTATCAACGCTAAATTGTCGGGCTACTTCTGCTTTTGACATCCCTGCCTTGACTGCTGCTACAATCCGTTCTCTTAAATCTAGTGAATACGCTCTCATTCCCTAGTATCGTCTGTAGTTATAAATCTTGCAAGTGCTATGAAAGGTGAATAACCTTGCTAAAAGGCGTCCCCACAAAGTGAGAACTAAGGTGTGAGGGCTTATGCCAATTTTGCAACTAAGAGGTTATGAATACCACTGATAATTACGACAAATTTCCGTTGCCGGCTTGCTACCTCTGGAAAACCCCGAGTTTCCACCTCCTAACGACCCCTTTTTACTTTCCTCCTTTTACCCTACTTCTCACCAATGGCATTATTTTTCGTAGGGCTTGCCAATTGCCTTAGGCGGAATAGCCCGGCCAATAAAGCCTGCCAATACCAGCATGGTCAGAATAAAGGGCATGCTCTGCACAATGGTCGTAGGCATGAACTGACCGCTTCCCAACAAAGTTGCTGCGGCCTCAAAAGCGCCAAAGAGCAAGGTTGCGCCTAAGACACCCAACGGATGCCACTTGCCAAAGATTAGCGCTGCTAAGGCAATAAAACCACGTCCTCCGGACATCTCGGAAACAAACTGGTTCAGGTTGCCGATACTGAGATAAGCGCCGCCCAGACCAGCCAAAACCCCGGAAATAATCACGCCATAGTAACGCATGCGCCGCACATCTATACCCACACTGTCAGCGGCTTCGGGGTGCTCACCAACTGAGCGCAAGCGCAGGCCGAACGGAGTGCGAAAAAGCACATACAAGGCTACGGGAACCAGCAAAAAGGCCAGATAAACCAGCGGGCTAAAACTAAACGCCCCAACACCCCATTGAGGCAAGCGGTTGACTATCGGCTGACTGTTAGAGGAGTTTTGGTAAAGCCCGGTTAGAATCACCGCCGGAATACCAATAGCCATGAGGTTAATCGCCGTCGCCGAGATAATCTGATCAGCCTTGTAACGAATGCTGATCACCGCATGTATCCAGCCCACCACCGCACCTAACACTGCGGCGACCAAAACACCAATCCAGGGGGCATAGGCAACCACGGCGTTGGGGTCTTCGCGTAAAAAGGGCGCTTCGATAAGTTGGGACGTGACTGCCGCACCCAAAGCACCAAATAACATGATGCCTTCAAGCGCAATGTTAACCACCCCGGAGCGTTCACTAAACATCCCGCCCAGAGCCGCTAACAATAAGGGGGTAGTGGCACGCAAAGCCGACCCAATAAGGGTAATTAAAATCAAAGTGTCCATCAGTCGCCCTTTGCTCTTTCTTCGCTAGTGCGCACAGGCTTGCCCGGCGCGTCTATAGGCGCATTGTCTTTCGGGTCTAGCACTCCCAATGCTTCCACACGGCGACGCAATGGGTTGGTTACGCTATCGGGCAAAAAGCCCTTGGCGGCAATAAAGAGCACGACCAGTGCCAAAATCATGCTCACCACGTCGCGGGTTAAGCCGCTAAAAGTAATATTTAAAACCGAGCCGCCGTTTTTAAGCACGCCAAAGAGAAAGGCGGATAGCACCACGCCAACCGGGGTATTGGCCCCGAGCAAAGCGACCGCAATACCATCAAAACCATCGTTGGTCGGCAGCGATTGACGCAAAGAATAATCCTCAAGCGCACCGCCCAATACATAGTGTGTTGCCGTCAAGCCCGCAAAGGCCCCGCTTATCGCCATGGCCAAAATCACATTGCGAGCAATGCTTGCTCCGCCATATTCAGCCGCTTTTGGCGCTAAGCCCACTGCTCGCAGTTCATAGCCCCATTTGGTTCGCCACATCAGATAGTACATAAGTACGGCTGTGAGCAAAGCCAAAATAAAGGAGGTGTTGAGCTTGGCAGGAGGCACCAGCGTGTCCAAAGCGCTTAGGCCAAATGCTGCGGCAAGTGCGTATATTACGCCCCCCGTAACCACAGCCGCAATAATTCTGCCGCCCCAACCCTGCAAACGCTTGTTTAGGCGTGGCGCAAAAATAAGCGCTAACAAAGCAGCCAGCGATGCTAAGTACAGGGCATAGTTGATTGGCACCACCTGCGCCCCGGGTGTTTCCTCAAGATCAATACCGGCTAAGGCAGGAAGTTGATTTAGACGTGAAGCCTCAGACAAGGGGTAGGATTTTGCTTCCAGCCCCGGGGCTTTGAGGTTCAAATTGAGATCGACGGCAGTATCGCTCGCCCGGGGCAATCCAAATACGATGACCAGGGCCAACAAAGCTACCCCACTGACGGCAAGAAATATCCGTGGCGAACGCGAAAAAATCGCACGCAGAGGAGCAATGATACTGACAATCAGCGCTACTAAGGCAAATAGTCCAATAACCGTAATCATGCGTAGCGCCGAGGCGGTGAAGATTTGCTCGGAAGAAAGCACAAAGAGTAGTAATGACGCCGCGATAAAGTTCATCATGATGGTATTGATAACTTCATTGGCGCCAAAACGCGCCTTGAGCCAACCGGGAATCGCACCCCAAATTCCGCCACCCACAGCAGAAGCCAGCACGGCTAAGGGCAGCACGATGACACGCGGGCCGGGCATATACACCCCCACCAGCATCGCAGCAATGGCGCCTAAGACCATTTGACCGGGCGCGCCGATATTAAACAGGCCAGCGCGAAAACCAAAGGCAACGGCCAGACCAGTAAAGATAAGCGGCGTGGAGAACTTAAGCGACTCCATGAAACCGCCCAGCGTGCCCAGCGAATCGGCGAAGAGTGTCTGATAGGCATACCATAAAGTGTCTAGGCGCCCAACTAAGGCTAAAAAGCCACCGCTTATTTCAACATCGCGCCCAATGGGTGTGGGCTGCAAGGCCAGCACCACCACTGCCGCCGCTAACAGCGAAAGCAAAATCGAGGTTGCCGGCACTGCTGCGGCTGCCAGCATCCGGTCTATGAGTTTGCTCAGTCGCTGAGAAAGGCGCAGGCTGAACAGCATCGCCAAAGCGCCAACGGTAATGCTTAAAAATGCTGCCAAGCCTATCCCGGCATCGTTATAGGGTAGGCGTCTTACGTTCACACCAGCGGCTCGAGCCGCTGTGCGAGAGGCTTCAAGGGGACGCTCGGGCGCTTGAGCGATAATCTGCTCGAGCGCAGGAATATCCATGTTGTCTCGCGGTCTTTCCAGGGCTCTTTGTACAGCCTCGCTAAAAGCGGAAACCCGTGCCGTACTCACTGCACGACTTAAGCTGGTAAGCCCCGTAGCAGTCACCACGATAAGCGCCAGCCCGGACACAAACCAAAGGGTGTAACGGCGACGTCTGTTAATAACCGCGGCTGCCGCGATAAGCGCCAGCGCCGTTATCGTTATCAGCATGGTAGTTCCCTGACCGGGAAATGTTAGCGGCTCGGTACGCCCGGTAAAGTCAATTATACGATTGGGTAAAAGAAGCAGGGTGCTACGCGCACCCACTTCGCGGTTAATCGCTGCCCAGGGAGCCACCCATAAACTCAACAGAGTGAGTATTGCCAGGGCAGCCACAGTCAGCCGCTCAGCCATAGCAGGCCAATCCCTGAACGCCAAAAAAAGCTAAAATCTCTTTCATTGCCAACTCTTTTCCTCAAATTTCCTAGCGGCAACCGCATTAGCCACTGCGGTTAAAAAATGTGTCTGTACATTCTATAGTGTTTTTAGCTATTCATAGCAAGGACATTTCGCCCAATCATGCAATTTGCCACCTCAACTTGCTAGTCGAATATCTCCGCTTTGCGAGCGTATGACCGCAAGGGTTTGAACCACTTCGGCAGCGCTTTGGAAGCGCTGCCACGCTTCTTTAGCCAGCAGTTTGGCAAAAAAGTCGTCAAAGGGAGTCAAGGCAGGTAGCAAGCTTGAGGGGGTCTCGGGTTTAAGTTGACGGTGCGCAATCATGACCTCGGCCACACTGCCGGTAAAGGGCACTTGTCCAGTGAGTCCCTGGTAGAGAATGACTCCGGCGGCATACAGGTCGCTTAGGTGCGTAGCCGCCTCTCCCCTGGCCTGTTCAGGACTTAAATAGGCAATTGTCCCGGCAAAACTCCAGGCCTGAGGCTCGCCCTCAAGGGTAGCCAAATCAAAATCAAGCAAGCGGGCAAAATCCTGTTTATCGACCAGGATGTTTTCCGGCTTTAAGTCCTGATGGACAATACCCCTTTCATGGAGATAAGCTAGTGCCGCCAAAACACCGTCAAAGCAATTGAATAAGCGCTCGGAGCACCTTTCACCACCGTCAAACCAGTCGTCAAAGCGCTTACCCGGCACATAGGCCATCCAGACACCCGGCAAACCCTCAACTTCTATCTCTCCTGCCACCGGATTGAGATGTGGCTGGACAAGGTCACGGCCCAAGGCAAATTCGCGCGCGGCTCGAGCCCGGTACTCTACCGGGAACAGCTTTACTACCCTGAGCGTATGCCCGTCACTGGCCAGGTAAACCCGAGCAACCGTGCCACGGGCAATCTCTTGTAAGATTCTAAAGCCACTTCCCAGTTCTTTACCGATGAGTTTCACTTAAACTCATCTTATACTGCCATTAGAAAAAAATCAGGACGAATGAAATTTATAGTCCGTTTCATTCTGGTTGATTTTGACTGACCGCCTTTATTTCTACTCGCGATTCAGTCTCGACTACGTCGGCAATGCTCGGATAGTATTGACCACTGTCAATACCACCGAAATGCTCTTTACCACATGCTCTTTAGCGTTTTTGCAAAATCCCGGCGCGGATCAGAGCGGCAAATGCCTGCCGCTCTAAATCGGCCTCATCTTCGTTATTCACTTTTAGCAGAGCATGCCGAAAACCGGCTCGCAATATTGCCGCGCGACTGCGCTCCATAAAGCGCTGCACGGTCTGACGGTAAGCCCGGACCTCTTCGGGGCCGACCAGCAACTTGACATTTGTTTCAGCGTCTATCAGCTCGAGCTGACCCTCCTGGGGTTCTAGGTCATCGGCTGAAAGCAATTGTAAGAAGCTGGCGTCAAGCCCACGAGCTTTTAAAGCGACCAGAGCCGGTTGCAGCGGAGCCTCGTCAAACAAGTCGGAGATGATGATGGCCAAACCCGTACCGGCAGGAAAGCTCGAGCTAAGCGCAAAGTCTTTAAGCGCCACCGTCGGGCGCGGCTCGGCTCCTTTAAGCGGCGGCGCGTCTTCGATAAACGACCAGGCCGAGGAAATCTGCGCCCGCCCATGCGTCGGCTGACTGTGCTGACCGCTAAAAAGATGTACCTGACTAAGAGCGTCGCGCTGCGCGACATAGGCAAGTAATTCGGCCACGATGCGTGCAAAGACTGCCTTTTTACCCAAAGCCATACTGGGGCTGGTATCCAGCACTATGTGCACGGCAATATTGCGTTCGGCCTGATACAAACGGGTATAAAGACGCCCGGTACGGGCATAAACCTTCCAATCGACATAGCGAAGCTCATCACCTGGCTGGTAGGGGCGAAAATCGTGAAATTCCACGCTCTGCCCCGTTTCGGTAGCCAGACGCTCTCCCGATTCCCGGCTAAGCGCCCGCGAAGCTAGGGCATAGCGGTCTAATAGGACACGGCTACGAGGACTAATCATCAGCAAATTATTTTTCGCTATCAACAGATTTCAAAACATCACGAATGATGTCGTCGGTGTTCACGCCTTCGACCTCGGCCTCGAAACTCAGGAGCAAACGGTGACGCAGCGAAGGCAGCGCGGCCCGGCGTATATCGACCATTTCCACATTGGGCCGACCCGCTGCTAGAGCGTAGCCTTTGGCCGCCAGCACCATCGCCTGAGCCCCGCGTGGGCTGGCGCCCAGCCGCACCATATCGTGCTCATGCGTTGCCTCGGTGAGCCGAACGACATAGCGCAGGGCAGTGCTGGCAATCGGTACGGCCCGCAGCAGGATTTGCAGTTCTAACAGCTCTTCACGGCTGAAAATGGGCTCGAGCTTGATTTCCTGCGCCCCGGTAGTAGCCTCGATGATGCGCTCCAGCGTCTCCGCATCGGGGCGCTCGATCAAAATCTTAAACAAGAAGCGGTCTAGCTGCGCCTCGGGTAGTGGATAGGTACCTTCCATCTCCAGTGGGTTTTGTGTGGCCAGCACCACAAAGGGTTTAGGGAGTTTGTAGCGTGTGCCGGAGGCTGTGACCGCACGCTCTTGCATAGCTTCTAACAAGGCTGACTGGGTCTTGGGCGTCGCGCGGTTGATCTCGTCGGCCAAAAGCACGTTGCTAAAGACAGGGCCCTGCTGAAACTCAAAACGCGAGACTCCCTTTTCTTCGATAAAAACCGTAGTGCCGGTGACATCCGCCGGCATTAAGTCGGGGGTGAACTGAATGCGGCCAAACTCCAGTTGTGTGGCCTCGGCAAAGGCTCGCACCAGCCTCGTCTTGCCCAAACCAGGAGCACCCTCAATCAGCATGTGCCCTTTGGCAAGCACCGCAATCAGCAAATCTTCGACTACTTCTTCCTGACCCAAAATTACGCGCCCTATGGCATTTTTAAGGACCCTAAATTTCTCGGTAAAATCCGTAAAGCTAGCCGTCTCTGTTCTCATGCTTTCCATAACTCTAGATTAACGCTTTAGCAAAAGCAAAACAGGGCTTTTCACAACGTTGCACTTAGCGCCGTTAAAAACGTAGCGAGCTATGAGAGCAGTTTTTCTGGTAATTGTTTAAGCTGCTAACCAGTAGGTCAACCTGTGTCGAACCTCATCACTTTCAACAATCACAAAACCAAGCCGTTCATATAGTGCTTTGGCAGGATTGGAGCACAATACCGTCAAGGTTAAAGGTTTGCCCTTGTCACTTGCTTCTTTCATAACTGAGCTAATGACTTCAGTACCAATGCCTTTATTTTGATAAGCAGGTAGTAAAGCAATGTAAGCCAGGAAAATGTGGTCAGACTTTTCTTCCACAGTGACTCTGCCGACACGTTTGCCGTCAAGCATGATGAGTTGTGAGTTTTGATTAAACTTTTTGTAAAAGTAATCTTGCTGCCACGCTTCATCCCAAGCCCAGATTTGCTCGACATACTCTTTTAAAGCGGCTTTGTGCAAATCAAAAAGCCAGGGTAAATCTTCTTTTGTTACTGGGCTGAGATAGAACATATTTGAACTAAGATGGCAGCCTGACTAACTAGCTTTATTCGGTAGTTGCCCCACTAAGCAAAGACTTGACTTTAAGCCTGAAGTCTTTGCCGCTGAGTGGCTTAAGCACTACAGCATCGGCTTTTGCCAGCCTGGCCTCGGTCTGAATACGCTCGTCTTTTAGGGCGGTAAGAATGATAATGGGTATGTGCTGCAAACGTTTTATGCGCTTTACTCGGTCACAAACGTCAATACCGCTCAAAACCGGCATTTTGACGTCTAAAATCATCAGGTCCGGGGTCTGTTCTTTCAGATAATCAAGCACCTGGCGGCCATCTTCAACTGCTGTCACCCGGTAGCCCTCAGCCGACAGCACCATTTCCAGCAAGGCCCGCTGCCCCGGTTCATCATCGGCTATAAGTATGGTTTTTTGCTGACTTTCATCCATGCCCTCAAACCCCAGTCGCTAATCTTTAAGTTAGAAGCCTTGTTGCCGCCCAAACACGCCTCAGTATCGCACAAGCAAGGCTCTGTACCCAAACAAGGATCACTCGTCGTCGGCAGTGATAAGCTTGCTCAGCCGAGCTGGCGTTAAGATAAGTGCATGATTCGCCACGCACTCATTCAGTTCAAGCCACACAAAGCGCAAATAAAGCGCAATTTTGACAGCCTGGCGGACATCCTCGACCAATTAAAGAATGAAGACGTCGATGTAGTCACCTTACCCGAGGCTTCGCTATCGGGCTATTTTCTGCAAGCGGGCGTACGCGAGCAGGCACTTAGCGCCGAACAGGTCTATGAGATGCTCGAGCAAATCCTGCAAGAGATCGGCTGGCAAAAACCAGTAGACATCTGTTTGGGTTTTTATGAGCGTTTTGCCGATGATTTTTTTAACAGTGCGCTCTATGCCGAATTCAACACGGCCCAGGCAGGCATCAAACACATCCACCGCAAGATTTTCTTGCCAACCTATGGCGTATTTGACGAGGAGCGCTACGTCTCTCAAGGACATCAGCTGGCCGCCTTTGCAACGCGTTTTGGCCGAGCCGGTATGCTCATTTGCGAAGACGCCTGGCACAGCAGCACCGCCGCCGTTTTAGCCCTCAAAGGTGCCGACATCCTCTATATTCCCACGGCTACGCCTATACGCGAAATTCATGACCCTGAACCCACCAACGCCCGGCGCTGGCGCTCTACCGCTATAGGCATAGCTGCCGAGCACGGGGTCTATGTGCTGACTACCAGCCTGGTGGGTTTTGAGGGCGGCAAGGGTTTTACCGGCTATTCCAATGTCGTTGACCCTTACGGACAGGTAGTTGCTCAGGCACCACTGCTTGACGAACAAGTTCTTATCACTGACATTCATCTAGAGAGCATTCAGGTCGCGCGTTATGAAAGTCCGCTCTTAGCCGACTTGCACGCCAATCTCTCCGAGCTGGTCAGCGCCTTTACAGAAGCCGCCGAGGCCAGCATGCGAAAGGGCCGACCATGAGCCACAGTGCCGTGCCAGCTATTAAAAAGTCTCTTCCTATAATCAGAAGTGAAGGGCGACCTCAAAAGCGCCTGGAACTGCATTTGCCCACCGTAACTAATTTTTTGCTGGCCTTTTTGCGTGACGAAGTAAGCAGGCGCAAAGGTTTTGAAAAAGTCCTTATCGCACTTTCCGGCGGTGTAGACAGCGCCGTTACCACCTATCTGGCGGCCAAAGCCTTCGGTCCGGAAAATGTCATTGCCCTGCGGCTACCCTTTCACAGCTCGAGCCCCGAGTCGCTTACGCACGCCGCACTGGTTATTGACGACCTGGGCATTCACAGCGAAACCATTGACATAACTGCAGCCGTAGAAGGCTACGCCGGACAAGTTGCCGACATGACCCCGCACCGCAAAGGCAATCTCATGAGCAGGGTTCGCATGATGATTTGCTTTGACAAA
The DNA here is from genome assembly GCA_030147925.1 of Trueperaceae bacterium. GTDB lineage: Bacteria > Deinococcota > Deinococci > Deinococcales > Trueperaceae > JASBUK01. The sequence goes on along the minus strand of JASBUK010000078.1, from coordinate 30,390 downwards.
TCCATGGAATATAGTGCCCTGCCTTTAGGCACCGGCAACAAAACTGAGCGTCTTTTCGGCTATTACACCTGGCATGGCGATGATGCCCCGCCGGTCAACCCCTTGGGTGATCTTTTCAAAACACAGGTCTGGGCGCTGGCAAAGCATCTGGGTGTGACTAAAGAAATCATCAGCAAAGCCCCCAGTGCCGACCTGATCCCCGGACAATCCGACGAAGTCGATCTGGGCATTTCTTATGAACGCGCCGACACCATCTTGGTGCATCACTTAGCTGGCTATGAGGATGAATACATCTGCGGCCTTGGCTTTACCCAGGTGGAAATCAACTTAGTCAAACGGCGGGTGGCGCGTACTCACTGGAAACGCAAGGGGCCAATCCAGGCGATGATATCAGCAACCGCTATCGATGAGTTTTATCTGCGTCCGGTGGATTATTAGGATAAAAAATTCAGTAGTGTATAACAAACTATGTAAAGAGCTGAGCAGGTGGTTGGTGGTTTGTAGGAAAGTCTCCACCTTCCTACTTTCCACCTACTACCAATTACTTTCTACTCACCAAAGACGCCAAACTCAACGACTCACGCCTTAAACCCCACTCCGTAGGATATGTACATGCTCGAGCGCTTTTTTGACCTTCCCGAAAGCTTTTATGATTTGCTTAAGCGTTCAACTAATGCAGTCTTGTTAGAAAGCAGCAAACCTGATGCTAGCGAGCATGAAAGCCTGCTATTTTACAACCCCCTAACAATTCTTAAATTAACTTCAGGCGATAATCCGCAAGATTTTTTTGAGGCTGCAGCAGACTTTCAGAACCAGGGCTACTATCTTGCGGGCTATGTCGCCTACGAAACGGGCTACGCTTTGCTGGGTCTGGGCGACACGCCACCTCTGGATTACCCGCTGGCCTGGCTGGGGGTGTACCGTGAACCGCTACGCTTTGACCATCTCAGCGGGGCAATTAAGGGCAATGATGATCTGGCAATAGGCACAAAATGGGTGTTAAACCCCACTATTGCCAAGTTGCAGTCTCTGCAACTAGAAATAAGCAAAGCAGCTTATCTGGCTCAACTGAAGCGCATTCATGCCTATCTTGGTGCTGGCGACAGCTACCAGATAAATTTCACCAGCGCCTACAGCTTTGAGCTTGAGGGCAGCCCGCTGGCGCTTTATCGCCGACTAAAAGCTGCTCAACGTGTTTCTTACGGGGCTTATCTAAACTGTAGTGAATTTGACATCGCCTGTTTGTCACCTGAGCTGTTTTTTAGGCTCGAGCACTCCCAGATCACCACTAAACCCATGAAGGGGACTATTCATCGTGGCAAAACGCTAGCAGAGGATAAAAAGCTAATTAAGCAGCTCAGCCAGGATGAAAAGAGCCGCGCCGAGAACATCATGATTGTAGATTTGCTGCGCAACGACTTAGGGCGCATCTGTCAAACTGGCTCAATCAAAGTGCCAAAGCTATTTGAGGTCGAACGTTATGACAGCCTCTTGCAAATGACCTCTACGGTAACAGGTCGACTTGAGACAAAAAACAAACTAAGCGAAATTTTTAGCAGTCTTTTCCCCTGTGGCTCGGTCACAGGCGCACCCAAGCGGCGCTCTATGGAGATTATCCGTGAATTAGAGGCTCGTCCTCGCGGCGTTTATACCGGCGCAATCGGCTATCTGGCACCGGAGGGTAAGGCCGTTTTTAACGTGGCTATCCGCACGCTGCTTATCAGGCAACAGCAGGGCGCAATGGGTGTTGGCAGCGGCATCGTTTACGACTCCCAGGCTGCAGCAGAATATGCCGAGTGTCAATTAAAGGCCCGCTTTCTAACTGAATCTGCCGCACCTTTTGAAATCTTTGAAACCCTACGTCATAAAGCTGGTTATCACCTGCTGGAGAAACACTTAGCAAGGCTGAGGCGCTCTGCTGAATACTTCAACTATCCGCTGGACTATGACAAATTACAACAATTGCTCAAGCAAGCCGAACAAGCTTTTGACCGCTCGCAGGCTTACCGCATAAAAATCCGGCTTTTTGCCGATGGAGAAATCAAGCTCGAGCACCAGCCCTTTTATCCACAATCGCCCGGGCAAACTCTCTTAGCCGGACTTTCCAAAATACGCAGCAACTCCCAGGACCGTTTTTTGTATCACAAGACCAGCCGCCGACATCTTTATGACCGAGCCGCACAAAAAGCAAATAAAGCCAGATTAGCCGATCTGCTTTTTTTTAACGAGCGCGAAGAACTCACCGAGGGCGCTATCAGCAATGTCTTTATTGAGCGAGAAGGCCAGTTACTCACGCCATCACTAAGCTGTGGCTTGCTTCCCGGAGTGCTCAGACAAGAGCTTTTGGATAGGGCTAAAGCCCATGAAGCAGTGCTCTATCTCAAAGACTTAAAACATGCCGACGCCGTCTATCTGGGCAATTCGCTGCGGGGTTTACGCTGTGTTGAACTGTTGTTTGAGTACATATAGACACGAAAAGTAAGAGATTCGTAAGTTAAATCACCCTATCTTGTACGCAACCATTGCCTTGGGGTTCTAGCGGCAGCAAGCGGGATTTTTCTGCTAAAACCCAGGAAAGCGCAAGAGTATCAGCCCCAAGCACCTATAGCCCCCACTCATGGCAGTGCGTTATACTCCAGCCGCTATGAAAAGAAGCGGCCTAAACACGTTTTTGCAGGAGTTTCAAAAGTTTATCGCGCGTGGCAACGTTGTTGACTTAGCAGTTGCGGTGGTCATGGGCACAGCCTTTGGCGCTATCACCAACTCGCTGGTCAAAGATATCCTCATGCCTCCCATCGGCCTGCTGGTGGGCGGGATGGATTTTAGCAACCTCGCCATCATCTTAAAGGGTGAATATGCTTCGCTTGAGGAGGCCGTTGCAGCAGGTGCACCCATACTGCGTTACGGCGTGTTTATAAACACCATCATCAATTTCCTGATCGTCTCACTAGCCATGTTTGTGGTGGTAAAAACCGGCACTATCATTCAGGACTTGCGCCAGGCCGAAGAAGACGACCCGGCCTCGCCGGTGGAACCCCCAAGGGACATTGTCTTGCTACAGGAAATACGTGACTTACTGGCGCGTCAGCAAGGGGAATAGAGCTTTAACGGTGCAGTAACACCGGCTGCTCTGCCACACGCAGCACCGACTCGGTGGTAGAACCCAGCAACCACTCACGAATCCGCCCCTCGCCAAAAGCACCCATGGCAATCAAATCGCCTTCTTGCGCCACGCCCAAAATCGCTTCTACCGGGTCGACGTTAAGCAGCGGCATGGTTACCAGCTCGAGCCCGTGTGCTTCGGCGTAGCTCCTGACCGTAGCTAGGCGCTCTTGCACCAACTCTTCATCCTGATCTGCGCTCAAGGCCGTCATCGGCACGTTGAGACGCCGGGACAGCTCTGCAGCATAAGTCATGGCTTCACGGGCCCGGTCCGAGCCATCAAAACCCAGCAGCACGCGTTTGATTTCCTGCATCTTGACCGGGGCCACCAAAACGGGTTGATTGGAGCTGCGCAAGACACGCTCCGCCACGGCCCCTAAACCCTTGTGATCCTCTAGAGTGCTCGACTCGCCATGCCGACCTATCACGATGAGGTCGCAATCTTTAGCCGCTTCGATAATTTCGGCGGCGGGAATGCCACTGCGCATTTCTGTACGGGAGCGTACCTCGGCGTGTTCAGCCTTCTCTTTGATTTGCTCGAGCAATAACTTTCCCTGGCTCTCCAACACATTGCGCATTTCCTCGGAAAAACGCGTCACCGGCAGACTGATGGCGCCATAATCCGTCCAGTAGGGCATATTGACCAAGCGACTGTCCACGACGTAAACCACATCTAAAGTAGCGTCGAGTTTGTAGCAAAGAAAGTTGGCGTAGGTCGCTGCCACTTTAGCGTTCTCCGAAGCGTCAACAGCAAGCAGGATCGACTTGATCATAATTTTCCCTCCTTTATTCTTCCTTAGTATAGACCGTGCGTCTTGACCTGATTGTCCCGCTTTAGTGCTTAGAGTGCAAATTCTGGCGAATGGGCAGGCTATGATAGAAATCCATGAGCAAATCTCGGCCTGATAGCAACCCCAAAGTAGTGGTTGACTACAGCCATGAAACCAAAGTAGCTAACAACCCGGCGCTACGCTATCTGTGGCTAAGTTTGGGTTTTGTCTTTACCGGGCTGGGTTTTGTCGGCGCGTTTTTGCCGGTTATGCCGACCACGGTATTTTTGCTAATTGCCGCCTATTTTTTTGCCCGCAGCAGCCCCCGTTTTTATAATTGGCTGCTCAACAACCCCGTCTTTGGCCAGCTTATCCGCGACTGGCGAGCGGGTTTGGGCATCCCTTTGCGGGCCAAAGTCATGGCGGTATCACTAATTGCCCTCACGATTGGCTCGAGCGCCATCTTTTTTGTATCGGCGATAATCGGCAAACTCATCTTGATACTCGTAGGCTTGGCAGTGAGCTTTTATCTGCTTAGCCGCCCCACTAAATTGAATTCTTAGGTGGTGAGTAGTAGGTGGTTGGTAGTTTGTGGGAAAAGCATTTCTACAAAGTTAGCTGTGAGGTGTGAGGGGTTATGTCAATTCTCAATTACCTGGTTCTTGCCACCTCTGGAAAACCCCTGGTTTCTACCCCCTACTAACTACTTTCCATTTACTTTTCACTTTTTACTGTTTCTTTACTTTCTACTTTCCCCTGACCTTCCTTAGCGCAAAATAACCAGCTCGAGCTTTGCCGGGCCGCTCTTATAGATAGGCTCGGTAGCCAGCAAGCCAATGACCACCGGACCGGTCATCCGTGAAAGCTGGGCTATAAAAATCTCCTCGGAAACCGTAGCTAAACTGGGCAACTCACCCTCAAAGAGTCCTAAACGTTGCAACTTGCTAGTGCCTTCCACGATAAGGCGGGTAAGCGCCGCACGCAAATCCGTCTGGCTGACCGGCAGGGAGCTCGAGCCCAAGTGAACTTGTCGGCTCACCACCAACTGCCCGGCATCTAAAAGTTTGAGGTTTTCAAAGGCTTCAACTTCAACTGCTACCGGTGCTTGCCGGAACTGGTTAGCCTTGGAAATCAAGACGACTAAGTCTTCTCCCGGAGTCTGCGAAATGGCCTCAATCAGTACGCTCGTCTGCTCGGGGCTGAGCGTCACCGAGCCTGCCCCCCGGTTCAGCGTCTGGCGGTTTGCCGCCTGCACCAACTGGATCAAAGACTCCTGAATCAGGCTCGGCTCCTGGCTGGCAATGATTCCGCTGTGAACAATTTCGTTTTTGCGATAGGTGAGCGCCCCAGAGTCAACCTGGGCTACCTTCTCCTGCGCGTCGACCAGGGCCCTGGCCTGCTCGTCAATCCTTGCTTCTAGGTCAAGCACCTGATTCTGTAAAGCTGTAACCTGCTCATTAGCGCTACGAATGTTTTCCTGCAACTGCTGGTTTTGCTCCTGCAAGACGCCATTGGCTAAGCGCAGACGGTTGTTGCCGTCTAGAAGCTCGCGGTTAACCTCCTGCAAGCTTGCGTTTTGACCCTCTAAGTCCTGATTTTGTTGCTGCAAGCGCTCCGCTCTAAAGTTCAGGTCTTCGATTTCACTGTTTTTACTGACGATTTCACTCTCTAAACGCGTGCTGGCTTCGCGCAAACGGCTTACCTGCTCGATGGCATTATTAGCGTCAGATATGGCCTTGTCGCGGTCGGCCAGCGCCTGTTCCCGCGCGTCTAAGGCCTGCTGGCGGCTGGCTTCGGCGGCATTTAAGCGCTCTTGTGAGGCAGTCAGCTCGCTTCGCGCCGTGTTCAGTTCCTGCTCGAGCGCCAGCAGTTCGGCATTGGCCATTTCAGACTGTTGACGCACCTGCACTATCTGAGTTTCTAAACGCGTCACCTCCTGGGCCGCTTCGGAGGCTGTCTGCTGCGCTCTAGCCGCTTCCTGCTTGGCCTGAGATAAGTCTGCGTTGGCCTGATCAAGCTGCCCTTGTACGTTCCCCAGTGAAGCCTGAGCATCCAAGACTTCGTTCTGAGCAGCACGAAGTTGCTCATTGATATCAGCAATCTCCTGGTTTAAACCCACAATCTCCTGACGCAAGACCGCTGTTTCTTCTTCTAAAACATTACGCTCGGCCAGTGCGTCATCACGAGCTTTAAGCGCCTCGGCTCGAGCAGATTCAGCCGTGGCAATCGTCTCCTGGGCCTGTGCCAGCTCGGCGGCGCTATCGGCAATCCTTTGCTCTAAACTACGAATTTCGGCTTCTAAGCGCAGTTGCTGTGCCTGCAAACCTTGCAGCTCTACCGCCGTCCGCTGGGCATTAAGTAGCGCATCAGCAGCACCGCGAAATGCTAGTGCTAAGACCGCTAAGGTAGTAAGCATAATCAGAATGCCCGCAGCAATCCCCACCACTTGTCCGGTGCGCTTGGGTCGCCAACCAAAAAGGCTCAAGCGACGACGCCCCACCACCGTCCCCAAACGATCACCTGAATAGGCGATAAATCCGGCGAGAAAAACCAGCAAGGCTATCAGTGTCAGGGTGTAAAGCATGATTTAACCGTCCACCTCACAACAAGAAAGCAAGAGGTTGCTTCTCCCCCAGATACAAGCTGCAATCAAAGTTGAAAATCGCTCCCCAGATAGTAATGCCGCACCTCATCATCAGCCATAAACGCCTTCGGCGTACCTTCAAAACGTACCCTACCGTCAAACATCAGATAGACGCGATCGGCAATAGCCAGCGTCTCGCGCACGCTGTGATCGGTGAGCAAAACCCCCAAACCACGCCGTTCGCGCAATTCGGCAATAAGGGTTTGAATCTCCCGAATCGATTTGGGGTCAACACCGGTAAAGGGCTCGTCAAGCAATAAAAATCCCGGATCTACAGTAAGACTCCGGGCAATTTCGAGTCGTCGTCGCTCACCCCCGGAAAGCGTATCGGCGCGATGACCGACTAAACTGCTTAAACCAAACTCAGTTAATAATCCTTCGGCACGCTGCTGTTGCTCTTCGCGACTAAGGCCCTGGAACTCTAATACCGCCAGCAAATTGTCTCTTACGCTCATCTTGCGAAAGGCACTTGGTTCCTGTGCCAGATAACCCAGACCATGCCTAGCACGCTTGTACATCGGCCAACCGGTAATCTCGTCACGGCCTAAGAAAATGCGGCCGGTCGTGGGGCGTATGAACCCCACCATCATATAAAAGCTGGTGGTCTTGCCCGCACCGTTGGGGCCTAACAACGCCACGATCTCTCCCGGGTTCAGGTGCAGATTGACGTGGTTAACTACTGCGCGACCGTTGTATTTTTTGACCAGGTCCTTGGCGTGCAAACTGGTGGTACGCACGTAATTAGATGCTCCCTGGCGCAAACCGGCAGTCGTCGACATACGCAAGCATGCTACCATGGTCAAGGTGAGAAATGCGCTGTCCGTGCGCCAGGTTATGCAAATTGACACAAAAATGGGAAGCCGGTGGCCTCCCAAGAAATTTTAGCCCAACAGTATCAGCCTTCTAAGGGCATCAAGAAGGGCTCTTCGATGGCCTGACAAATCCAGCGCAGAAACCGCGCTGCCGCCGCACCGTCAATCAGGCGGTGGTCATAGCTAAGCGATAGCGGCATCAACAGTCTTGGCTCAAATTCTCCGCTCTCACGGTTGTAAACAGGCTCATAACTGCCACGTGATACCCCCAAAATGGCAACATCGGGCGGATTGACAATAGGCGTGAAATTAGTACCGCCAATGCCCCCTAAATTCGACACGCTAAAGTTACCTCCCTGCATATCGTCGGGGCTGAGCTTGCGCATGCGGGCTTTTTCCGCCAGTTCACCCAGCTCTTTGGCCAGGTCAAGCATATTCTTCCGATCAGCATTTTTAATTACCGGCACCAACAAACCATTGTCGGTATCTACCGCCACACCGATATTGACATATTTTTTATAGATGATCTCACCAGCGGCAACATCGATGCTGGCGTTAAAATCCGGGAATTTGCGCAAGGCGCCGGCAACTATTTTGATGATCATGGCGGTCGGCGTTAGTTTGGCGCCACTAGCTTCGGCCTTGGCCTGATATTTTTTGCGTAGCTGCTCGAATTCGGTGACATCCGCCTTGTCAAACTGTGTGACCATAGGCACAGTGGCCCAAGCATTACTCATAGAGCGAACGGTAGCCTTGCGAATGCCTTTCATGGGTTGGCGCTCGAGCTCACCCCAAACACTAAAGTCCGGCAGTGGCGGCGCCGCGGGAGCGGTTAATCCGTCTGCAACTTGGCCACCGGCAACATGCTGAATCACATCAGCCGGGGAAATGCGCCCTAAAATACCAGAACCACTGACCTCGCGCATATCTACACCTTTCTCGCGTGCCAAGCGGCGCACCGAAGGAGCAGCAGGGATTAGCACCCTCTCGCTGCTTTTTGGCGCGGGCGGCTTGGCTGCTGCAATTCTTGCAGGCTCTTTTAACGGAGCTTCGGCACCTTCAATCTCTGCCGTGGGTTTGGCTTCCGCCGGGGCAACCTTGGGCTCCGCTGCCGCTACGGGAACCGCGTCAGCCTCAGCTTCGGCGGCAACCGTCAGCAGCAACTGGCCAATCTTAACTTCGTCGTTTTCCTGCACGTGAACTGCCTGCACAACTCCGCTTACTGCGGAAGGCACCTCCACTACAGCCTTATCGGTCTCTAGCTCTAAGACCGGTTGGTCTTTTTCCACCTTGTCTCCAGCCGAGACAAGCAGGCCGACTACCACACCTGACTCAATCCCTTCGCCGACTTCGGGTAATTTAAACTCAGTTGCCATCAAACGTTCCTTTCACCAAGTAATAACTTAAGAATTCATCTTTGGCCGACATTCATTCCGCTTACGGGCCAAATTGATTTAGAAAATTGGGCCAAGCTTAAACCTCATAGGGGTTTAGCTTCTCCGGATCAAGCGCCAGATCCTTAATGGCCTGAGCCACCACCGACTTGTCAAGCCGACCTTCCTGGGCCAGGGCATAGAGGGTAGCAATGGTGATATGACGCGCGTCCACCTCAAAAAAGTCACGCAGTTCGGCCCTGGCTTCGCTGCGGCCAAAGCCATCGGTACCAAGTGAGACCAGCGGCTTGGGCAGATGCCTGGCCAGGGCGTCCGGCAAAATTTTCATATAATCCGAGGCCGCTACAAAAACGCCCGCTTCGTCTTTGAGCGTGTCAAAGACATAGGCCGTCTTAGGCTGCTGTTCGGGATGCAGGCGGTTCCAGCGCTCAACTTCGAGGGCGTCACGATGCAGCTCTTTATAGGAAGTGACGCTCCACACATCGGCGGCGACCTGGTATTGCGTCAGCAAATCCTGGGCCTTTAAGACCTCGTTCATGATCGAACCGCTGCCAAAGAGCTGAGCGCGTAGCTTGCTGCGTTTTTTGGCCGAGAGCTTAAACTTGTACATGCCCTTCAAAATGCCTTCTTTTAGCTGCTCAAGGCTCAAGTGCTCGGGTAGGGCGGGTTGGGCGTAATTTTCGTTGCCTACCGTCAAATAGTAAAAGAGGCTCTCCTGTTCGACATACATGCGGCGAATCCCCTCGCGGATAATCACCGCCATCTCATAGGCAAACGACGGATCATAGGCCTTTAAGTTGGGAATGGGATAGGCCAGCACGTGACTGTGACCATCCTGGTGTTGCAAACCCTCACCCGCTAAGGTGGTGCGGCCAGCCGTGGCGCCTACCAAAAAGCCTCGCGCCCGCATATCACCCGCTAACCATATCTGGTCACCGATGCGCTGGAAGCCAAACATCGAATAGTAGATATAAAAAGGAATGGTGTTGATACCGTGGCTGGCATAGGCGGTACCGGCAGCCAAAAATGAGGCCATCGAGCCCGCTTCGGTAATGCCTTCTTCTAAAATCTGGCCGTTTTTGGCTTCTTTGTAATGGAGCAGGTTGTCGGCATCCACCGGCTCGTAGAGCTGTCCGACATGCGAGTAAATGCCAATTTGTCTAAAAAGCGCCTCCATGCCAAAGGTGCGCGCCTCGTCGGGGATTATAGGCACGATGAGCTTGCCCAGTTCTTTATCGCGCAGAAGCTTGTTGAGCACCCGCACAAAAACCATGGTGGTGGAGACTTCGCGGCCTTCGGTGCCCTGATAAAACTCCTCAAAGAGCTTCTCGTCGGGCAAGCTGAGTGGCGCTGCGCTCACACGCCTTTCGGGCACGGGGCCACCCAGTGCCTGGCGGCGCTCTATTAGATATTTGTATTCCTCGCTATCTTCATCCGGGCGATAAAAGGGGAATTTGTCAATCTCATCATCAGCTATAGGAATGTCGAAACGGTCCCGAAAGAAACGCATTTCTTCTTCGTTTAGCTTCTTTTGCTGGTGGGTGACGTTCTTGCCTTCACCAGCTTCACCCAGACCATAACCCTTAACCGTGCGAGCCAAAATCACCGTCGGTTTACCGTTGGCCTTGGTGGTGGCCCTTTTATAGGCTGCATAGACCTTGTAAGGATCGTGTCCGCCCCGGTTGAGTTTGGCTAAGTCATCGTCACTCCAACCCTCGATGAGTTTTTTTAGTTCGGGCGTATTAAAGAAGTTCTCCCGGAGTTCTTGTGCCCCATAAGCGGCGTAGCGCTGCGATTCCCCGTCAACCAGCGCTTCAAAACGCTTGACCAGGGCGCCTGTTTTGTCTTTTTCCAGCAATTTGTCCCAGTGGCGGCCCCAAACTACCTTGATGACGTTCCAACCGGCACCACGGAAGCTGCGCTCGAGCTCCTGAATAATCTGGCCGTTACCCCGCACCGGGCCGTCTAAGCGCTGCAAATTGCAGTTAATCACCCAGATTAAGTTATCAAGCTGTTCCCGGGCTGCTAAACCGATAGCCCCCAAGGTTTCCGGCTCGTCGGTTTCGCCGTCGCCTAAAAAGGCCCAGACCTTACCATCACCTTTTTCCTGGAAGCCCCGATCTTCTAAATAGCGATTAAAACGCGCCTGATAGATCGAATTAATAGGCCCTAAGCCCATTGACACCGTAGGGAATTCCCAAAAGTCTGGCATCAACCAGGGGTGGGGATAGCTTGATAGGCCACCACCTTTGGCCAATTCGCGACGGAAGTTACGCAATTTCTCGACCGGTAAACGGCGTTCGAGATAGGCTCGAGCATAAATCCCTGGGGAGATGTGCCCCTGGAAGTAAACCATATCGGCGTCCACCCCTTTGTCTTTACCCCGGAAGAAGTGGTTATAGGCCACTTCGTAGAGGGTAGCCGAAGAGGCATAAGAAGAAATGTGCCCACCGATGCCGTCAGAATATTTGTTGGCCCGCACCACCATAGCCATGGCATTCCAGCGAATCAGGCTGCGAATGCGGCGCTCTATCTCCACATCGCCTGGATATTCCGGTTTCTCCTGGGCGGCAATGGTATTTATATAAGGCGTATTAGCGCTAAAGGGAATGCCTACGCCCTCGCGCCGCGCATGCAGCTCGAGCCTTTCTAAAATCTCTTTGACCCGCTCTTGCCCCGCACTAGCCAGCACATAATCAAGTGACTCGAGCCATTCCTGCAATTCAATTTGGTTTAGCTCGCTAAGTTCTTCAGGAGATAGTTGCGCCCTGCTTACATCCAAAACCTTGTCCAGCACATCAGCCATCGAGTGATAGCTCCTTTCCCACATCCCTAACGTCAACGCAAAAGGGAATTTAACTAAGACATTTTTCTGCTGCCGCAGCAGCGTATAGCCACCTTAAAGCAATTCTAGATTGTAACCAACCGCAAACGTGGCGGTGAACAAACCGCCCCTATCCTACTATCAAGAGGCTGAAGTAACCCAAATCTGGACTGCAATGCCTAGCTAACTTATAAGGGCTTCTGTGATTTGGAATTTAGTTGATAAATTAGCTCATATTGTATAGTTAAAGAGCCCAAATATTAAGCGCCAGTGTTGGCTACTAAGCAATTTGGTCTTAACTTTCCCGCGTTTTCACCCCGACCAAGAGGCGCACACGGCAGAGAAAAGTTTTTGCTGGCAATCGAGATTCTGGACTGGAGAGCGCAAAATGACCGACAACTTTGATTTATCCATAGGTATTGGCGGCGCAGCCGGACAGGGCATTGCCACCCCCGGCAATATCCTGGCGAAATTATTTGTTCGCCGCGGCTTGCATTTTTATGCTTATAACGCTTATCAATCCATTATCCGGGGCGGGCATATCTTCCTGACCGTGAGAACCAGTGAGAAGCCGTTAAGCAGCCACGGTGACAAGCTTGACCTGTTGCTTTGCTTAAACCAGGACACTATGAACCGGCACTTGAGCTTGATGAAAAGCGGCACAAAAGTGCTTTATAACAGCAACCTCATCACGCCGGGCGAGGCGGCTGACGGCGCTCAGCTCTGCCCCTTGCCGGTTGCGGAATTGACTGATAACAACCGTAACAAACTCATGCAAAACACCGTGGCTCTAGGTGCTATTGCCGCGCTGCTGGGTCTGAAATTTGAGGTTCTGGAACAAGCCATAGCAGCGCAGTTTCAGCGCAAAGGCGCAGAAGTCATCAGCGAAAACACCGCTGTGGCGCTGGCTGGTTTTAACTTTGCTAAAGACAACTTCGAGCCTTTTCCGTTTGAACTGCCCAGCAGCGACAAAGCGCTGGCCGTCTGGACAGGTAATGAAGCACTGGCCATAGCTGGCGCTGCTGCCGGGGTCAAGTTTTACTGCGCTTATCCGATGAGCCCCTCTACCGGTATTTTGCACTGGATGGCCAAAAACGCCCGGGACTTAGAGATAATGGTGCGGCAGGCCGAAAGTGAAATTGCCGTGGCCAACATGACCATTGGTGCGGCTCACACCGGAGCACGCGCCATGTGCGCCACTTCGGGCGGTGGTTTTGCCCTGATGACCGAGGCTATTGGCATGGCCGGGATGATGGAGATTCCCTGCGTATTTATCAACGTACAACGTGCCGGACCCTCTACCGGCGTGCCCACCAAGACCGAGCAAGGCGACCTGTGGCAAGCTTTAGGCGCCAGCCAGGGCGATTTTGAACGCTTTATCATAGCGCCCAAAAATGCTCTTGACGCCTTTAATACACTGCCAGAACTCTTTAATTTAAGTGACAAAGCACAATGCCCCGCCATAGTCTTATCCGACCTGCTAATTTCTGAAGGCACTTTTAGCGTCGACCCTAGCGATATTGATATGCAGCCGCAAATTGACCGGGGCGAGCTGATCACCGAAGCTCTAGCAAGTAATGAAACTTATCTGCGTTATAAAGACACCGCCAGCGGTATTTCGCCCCGGGCCGTCCCCGGTTTACAGGGCTATGAACACGTGGTCGCCAGCGATGAACATGACGAAGAAGGCATCCTGATAAGCGATATGTTCACCAATCCGCACAAGCGCCGCCAGATGGTGGAAAAACGTGCCCGCAAGTTCGCCCTTGTCGCCAAAGATATTGCCCCGCCTGCTTTGGAGGGGCCAGAAGATGCCGAACTGACCTTAATCGGTTGGGGCTCGAGCCATGGCGTTATCAAAGAGGCCCTGGCCTTGCTAAAACAACAGGGCGTAAGTGGCAACCAGCTGGCGATAAAGTGGCTCGTACCCTTCCACGCCGAGGCAGTATCGGAAATTCTAAGTGGAGCCAAAAAGACTATCATCGTCGAAAACAACTACTCCGGTCAGTTTGCTCGCTATCTGCGCAGCGAAACCGGCTTTAAGGCTGACGGTCACATCCGCAAATACGACGGCGAACCCTTTATGCCACATCATCTTGTTATGGGTGTACTTGAGATTCTTGAGGGTAAAACAGATATATACGTCCCTCAGCAGGAGGTCATGGTCTAAACAAGATAGAAAGTGGTTAGTAGTGAGTAGTTTGTAGGAAAATCTCTACTTACTACCTTCTACTAACCACCTACCACTAACTATTTCAAATTTTGAAATTTATTTGCGAAAGGAGCAAAAATGTTAGACAGCGCAGCCCCACAACTCAATGCCAAGGATTTCAAGGGTAAGGTCGACCCCGACTGGTGTCCAGGCTGTGGTGATTTTGGTGTGCTCAATGCCCTGCAAAAGGCCTGCGCAGAATTGGAGCTTATGCCCCACAACATTCTCAATGTCAGTGGCATCGGCTGCTCATCTAATTTTCCAGGCTTTTTTAACGCCTTTGGCATGCACACCCTGCATGGACGCTCCCTAGCCGTAGCCACCGGCGCCAAAATGGCCAATCACCAGCTGACGGTTATTGCCACCGGTGGCGATGGTGACGGCTACGGTATCGGCGGCAACCACTTTACACATACGGCCCGGCGCAATGTTGACCTGACCTATATCGTTATGAACAATCAGATTTACGGTCTGACTACCGGGCAGCTCTCCCCTACCAGCCGCGAAGGAATGCGCACTAAGAGCAGTCCCTTTGGCAGTATCGAGCGGCCTGTCAACCCCACTACCGCCGCAATAATGAACGGTGCTACCTTTGTGGCCCGTGGCTTTACCGGTCATGGCCGGCATCTGATCGACCTCATGAAGCAAGCCATTGAACACAAGGGCTTTGCCCACATCGATGTCTTTAGCCCTTGTGTGACCTTTAACCACGATAACGACTACAACTTTTTCCGCGAGCGTGTTCGCAAACTTGAAGACGAAGGCCATGACTCCAGCGATTGGAAAACCGCCTGTGAAAAAGCCATGATCTGGGATGACAGTATCTATACCGGGCTGTTTTTCAAGGTTGAAGGCGTGCCAACACTTGGCGAACAAGAACCGGTGCTCAGCGGCCCACCTATGGCAAAGCGCAGCTTGGGTTTGAGCCAAGAGCAGGCGCAAACTGTCTTGCGCCGGATGATGTAGGGGTGAGTGGTTGGTAGTAAAAGTTAAGGAACCCACTTTTCGCTTTTTACTTTTTACTTTCCACTAGCCTTAAGCTAAGCTTGCCGGGATTTATCAGCAGTGGTAGGCTCACGAGGATAGTTATGAGCACTCGAGCCCCCAGCCCCAAAACTAATAAAGAACCGGTCAAGCGCCTGCTGAGCCCCAACTTCATCACGGCCATCATCGATGAAGATTTAAAAACCCGCAAGCATGAGAGCGTTGTCACCCGCTTTCCGCCGGAACCCAACGGCTACCTGCATATCGGACATGCCAAGTCAATCTGCCTTAACTTTGGCTTGGCTCAGGATTACCAGGGCCGGTGCAATTTGCGTTTTGATGACACCAACCCCACTACCGAAGACTTGGAATATGTCGAGTCTATAAAAGGGGACATAAGCTGGCTTGGTTTTGATTGGGAAGATAGGCTGTATTTTGCCTCGGATTATTTCGAGCAGTTCTACCTACATGCTCTCGAGCTGATTAAAAGCGGCAAGGCCTATGTGGACAGCCTAAGTGAAGAAGAAATCCGCGAATATCGCGGCACCGTTACCGAAGCCGGTCGGGCCAGCCCTTATCGTGAGCGCTCGATAGCAGAAAATCTCGATCTCTTTAAACGTATGCGCGCTGGCGAATTTCCTGATGGCAGTCACGTTTTAAGGGCCAAAATCGACATGGCCTCGCCAAACATGAAAATGCGTGACCCCTTGCTTTATCGCATACGCCACGCACATCATTACCGCACGGCTGACGACTGGCCGATTTACCCGATGTACGACTTTGCTCACCCCCTCTCGGATGCCCTCGAAGGCGTGACGCACTCGCTGTGCACGCTCGAATTTGAAAACAACCGCGATATTTACGACTGGCTTATGGACAACACCCAGCCTGCAATGCGCCCGTATCAGTACGAATTTGCCCGGCTCAACCTGGATTACACCGTGCTCAGCAAACGCAAACTCATCGAACTGGTCAAAAACCAGCATGTTAACGGCTGGGATGATCCGCGTTTGCCCACCATTGCCGGCTTGCGGCGGCGTGGCGTCACCCCCGAGGCCATCCGCAATTTTGCCAACCACATTGGTGTTGCCAAGACCAACAGCCGCGTTGACATAGCCTTGCTCGAGCACAGCATTCGCGAAGACCTAAATGACAAGGCCCCCCGCGTCATGGCGGTATTGCAACCACTCAAGGTGGTTATCAGCAACTACCCGGGGGATAAAACCGAGGAATTAGACGCTCCCTATTGGCCTCATGACGTACCCAAGGAGGGTTCGCGCTCACTGCCGTTTTCGCGCGAGATTTTTATAGAGCGCGAAGATTTTATGGAAGAAGCGCCCAAAGGCTTCTTTCGTCTAAGCCCTGGGGGTGAAGTGCGGCTGCGCTACGGCTACGTCATCAAATGCGAAGAGGTCATCAAAGACGCACAAGGTAATATCAGCGAACTCCGCTGCAGCTATGACCCGGCTACTCTAGGCCGAGACCCTGCCGATGGGCGCAAAGTCAAAGGTGTAATTCACTGGGTTTCCGCCAAACATGCTCTAGCTGCCGAAGTCAGGCTCTATGACCGCCTTTTTAACGTGCCCAATCCCGACGAAGGCTCCGATTATACAGACTATTTAAACCCCGAGTCATTGCTAACTCTCACGGGCAGCCTTGTTGAGCCCAGCGTCAAAAACGACCCGGCGGGTAGCCGCTACCAGTTTGAACGGCAGGGTTACTTTATTAGCGATGCGCTAGACTCGACGGCAGAAAAACCGGTGTTTAATCGCATTGTCGGGCTGCGTGATTCCTGGGCCAAACAGCGTCAGCCGGAGAAGACAACTATAAAACCCAAAACCCGGGCCGAAGCTAAAAAACCAGAGTCTGTCGGCAAAGAACCTGATCCCAGCGAGGATTTTAGTGCTGAGCAAAAGGCAAGGCTCGAGCACTACCTAAGTGCCCTTAAACTCAGCCGCACTGACGCAATTATTCTGGCTGCCGACCCGGCTTTGAGCAAGTTTTTTGAGGATGCTGTAAAAGCCTATGCTAATCCGCAGGGCCTTGCCAACTGGTTAATCAACGACCTGCTGCGCGAACTAAAGAACAAAAGCTTAGCAGACTTGCCCTTTGCCGCCGCCGACCTTGCCGCACTGGTGGCGCTCATTGATGACGGTATTATCTCAAACCGCATTGCCAAAGACGTTTTTGCTGAAATGCTTAAAAGCGGCGACAAGCCCCAGGACATTGTTACGGCAAAAGGGCTCGAGCAAGTCAGCGACACTGCCGCTTTAGAAGCCATCGTGGATAAGCTGCTGGCGGCTCATCCGGATAAGGTCGCGGCCTTTAGGGCGGGCAAAACTGGTCTTTTGGGCTTTTTTGTAGGCCAGGTGATGCGCGAGACCCAGGGTAAGACCAAACCACAACTGGTGCAGCAATTAGTACAAGAAAAACTCGCTTAGACTTTCTCCCAGGAAGCCACCAGACCCGGAACGACTTTGAACAGCGGGTACGGCTCGGGTGATTTGACCTCTTGCAATTCTGCGTATAGCTGCCGGTCACGCCGAGCTAGCTTGGCTTTTAGGTGCGAAAACTCATAGCTAAGCTGGCCATCTGTAACTACAAGCGGCGCTTTTGCTTTTACCCAGAGAAATTTGCTGCAATCAAAACGGTAACTCCGCCTTAGCGACTCGCTAAAAACTTCTTGCAAATAGCCTGCTATAGTCTCGCTTGGCTCCACCACAACCTTAAAGCGCTCGATCTGCGGGTGCTGGTGATAGCCTTTAGTTTCACCGCATAAAACCTTCTGCGCCAGTAAAGCCTCACGCCACAAGGCCACCAGTCCCTTAGCATCTAAGTATTTTGGGTGTAATGACCAAAGTCTCATACCATTAAGCAAAACATCTGCACATTACTTAAGAAAATGGTTCCCGCCACAGGCTCGAGCTAACTTACAAATTCACAGCTAGTACTCTACCTGGTTTTCCATAAATTTATCTTAAGTAACATCAACCTTCACCAATAGTCCAGGCCAGCAAATCCTCCAGCTCTATCGTCGCCAAGGCAATCACCCTGTCGGCACCACCGTAATAAACGTATACAGTGCCGTCCACCACCGGGTTGGCGCAGCTAAAGACCACATTGGCTACGTCGCCCTTTATCTCCCAGGGTTCCTCGGGCACGAGAATAGGCTGGGTGGGTCGCTTTAGCAGCTTGCGCGGGTCATCCTTGTCTAACAATGCAGTACCCAAACAATAAACATGATTCTCGTCATAGCCGTGATAAATCAGCAGCCAGCCGGCTTCGGTCTCAAGCGGTGGCCCTCCCGCTCCTACACGCTTGCCGTCCCAGAGGCCGGGGCGAGGCTTAATGACCTCAACGTGTTTTCCCCAATTTTTCATATCCACACTAAAGGCCAGCCAGATGCTGGGCGGTCGCCTGTGAAAGCTGACGTAGCGCCCGTCAATCTTCGCCGGAAAGAGGGCGTGATCTTTGTTATCCTCACCGACGATCATTGGGCCTAAAGGCTCCCAGCTGATGAGGTTATCACTCACTGCGTACATTGGCGTGATGCCGGTCGGTGGCACCCCCGTTTCCGGGTAGGGGCCAAGTCGGCCATAGGCCGTGTAAGCCATATAAAAACGACCGCCTAAGTAAGTGACTCGAGGGTCCTCGACTCCTCGAGCATCCTGTTCAGAGCTTGGGGATAAGATGGGATTTTGTAAGCGGTTCCAATTTACACCATCTTCTGAGACCGCATAGCCGATATGGGATATGTAGTCCAGGCCTTGCGCCCGGTAGTGCATATGAAAAAGCCCCTCGTGATAAACCACGCCGGCATTAAAGACATTTAACGCCTCCCAATCGTGCTGGACATTGGGTTTTAACAGCGGGTTGTTGGGGTGTCGCTCGAGCCTCATGTTGACCTCCAATAATTCATTGCCTCTTGACAATAAAATACTAAGGGATTAAGCTAACGACATCAAGTTTTGTAACCGCTTACAAAAAGGTGAGGTTAAAAAGTATGATGGCAAGACCGCTAAGCTCGAGCCCCCAAAAACCCCGGCCCACCATCCAGGATGTGGCTAAAGAGGCCGGCGTTTCTACCGGTACAGTTAGTCGTGTACTCAATAATCGCGCCGGAGTAAAGGCTCAAACCCGAGCACGCGTACAGGCAGCCATCATCCACCTCAATTATCAGCCTGATCTTGCCGCCAGAGAATTGTCTTTTCGCCAACCGACCCGCATCGGCCTCAGCATCGCTGCGGGAAGCCGCCGCTTAACGCCTTTTTTTACGCTATTTCTCGAATATTTAATGGGTGAGTTGCAAGCTGAAGGTTTCCGATTTGAAGAGGTTCAGTCAGACAGCCAGGGCCTGCCGACAGAACTGACTGACGGCATGGTGCTTTTTGGCGCTCACGACGATGACCCACGGATTCATTATTTGCAAGAGCACAATATTCCCTTTGTTTTGGTGGGACACGGTGAAGGTATTCGCTGGGTAGTACCAGACGATTACGATGGTGGACGCCAGGCGGTTGAGCACCTCTTGCGTTTGGGGCATCGTGACATCGTCCACTTAAGTGGCCTTATGAACAATCAGGCCTTTCAAGATCGCTATCAGGGTCATCTCGCTGCTTTAAACAACGCCGGTATTAAACCTCACCCCGAGTTGTTGTTAGATGGCGACTTCAGCTCATTAGGCGGCTATCGCGCTGTACGCAAGGCGCTTGAAGATGGCCTGAATTTTAGCGCTGTCTTTGCTGCTTCCGATGAGATGGCGATAGGGGCAATTGCCGCTCTTGAAGACCTTGGCTTGCGTGTGCCGCTGGATATCTCGGTGGTTGGCTTTGACGATTTACCAGAAATTGGCGAAACCCTGACCACCATCAGACAAGACATAGAACAAATCACCGCCGTGGCCGTAGACCTGCTTAAGGAAGGACTCAGTGGCAAACCCATCAGGCATGAAACCGTTCCCGTACAGTTAATCGTTCGCGGTACTACCGCCAAAAGGAGGTGAGGGCCTTTTTGACTCACTGGCAATAAATCACCACTTTCTTTATCCAGTAAATGTCATGAAACCTTTAGGGAGGAAATATGAAGAAGCTTGCTATCAGTATCCTGGTATTGGCCTTTGTCACCGCCGCCCTGGCCCAAACCACTGTACGCATCATGGGTTATGGCGGCGAAGACCCACGTATTGTCGCTCGTCTTTTAGATGAAGTAATCGGCGATGATTTGGCCGAACAAGGAATCACCGTGCAGTACGAACCCTTAGAGGGTGACTACAACGCTGCACTAACCAATGCGCTCTCGGCAGGCACCGCCGCCGATCTTTTCTATATCCCCGCCGAAACCGCCCCCGGCATCATCGCCAGCGGTAAAGTGCTGCCGCTTGATGATCTTGTCGACTCCGGTCCCTTCATCACTAGTCTGGTAGACACTTACACCATCGATAACCAGCTCTATGGCATTGCCAAGGACTTTAACACCCTGGCCATCCACTACAACAAGGACCTCTTTGATGAAGCCGCTGTCGAATACCCCAATGAAAACGACGACTGGGACAGCTTTGCTAATAAGCTTCGCGGCGTAGCCGCCTTGGACGATGATGTTTATGGCGCTTGCTTCCCCGCCGAGTTTGCCCGCTTTGGCGCTTTTGCTTTCGCTGCCGGCTGGCAACCCTTTGACGCTGCTGGCAATACCGATCTGCTTGACGAGCGCTTTGTCGAGGCCTTTAGCTACTACACCGATCTGGTCAAAGAAGGCGTTGCCGTACAACCAAGCGATCTTGGTGAAGGCTGGACCGGCGGCTGCTTTGCCACCGATAATGTCGGCGTTGCCATAGAGGGTGCCTGGATTCTGGGCTTCCTGCGCGACGCCGCCCCCAATCTGCAATTCGGCACGACCTTTATGCCCATTGGGCCTTCTGGCGAGCGCGGTAACTTCCTCTACACCGTTGCCTGGGGCATCAACGCGGACACCGCCAACCGTGATGCCGCCGTGGCTGTATTGAAAGCGCTAACCAGCACGGATACCCAGCAGTTCGTACTTGAAAACGGCCTGGCCATCCCCAGCCGCACGGCCCTAGCTGACAATCCCTTCTTTGCCGAGGGAACGGTCGAATCGGAAGCCAACCGTATTGTCTTTGAGGGTGCGGCCAGCGGTAATGTCATTGGCTTCCAGTTTGGCAAGGTAGGCACCGATTGGATGGCGCCGATTAACAACGCCCTGACCGCTGTAATGACCGGTCAGCAGGATGTAAATGCCGCGCTTAGCGCTGCTCAGAACGAAATTGACGCCCTGATCGAACGCGCCAATCGCTAATAACAATTAAGAGGGTGGTTAATTAACCACCCTCTTTTTGGCACTCTTTAATGTCGTGCCCCAAATTGTGTGTCGCAGTTTATGTTTTTAGCAGGACTTATCCAATGTTTCAGTACACACAATTTGCGTTTAGCCATCGCAGAAAGGTAGTGACGGTGAGAATTAGACGGCAAGAAATCACTGCAGCCTATCTCTTCTTAGCGCCCTTTTTAATTACGCTGCTTATCTTTTTTGTCTACGCCACGGTACGTGCCGTTATCTTTAGCTTTAGCAATTACAATCTTTTTAACTTAGACCCCAACTACAGTGGCGAAGACCCTTTTAGATGGGTGGGCCTACTAAACTATCTCAACCTGTTCAAAGAAGAGCTTTTTTTGATTGCCTTAAGGAACTCTATAATCTTTGCGTTTATCGTTACTTCGGTACAGACCTTTGGCGCGCTGGTTATGGCCGCGGCCCTAAACACTAAAATTCGCGGCCTCGATTTCTTTCGCGCGGCCTATTACATGCCCAGCATCACCAGCAGTGTGGTAATCACGCTCATCTTTATGTGGATGTACCAGCGCCGTGGTGTCTTTAACTATCTGAGCACTCAACTGCTCAGTTATTTACCGCTCATAGCTGTATTTTTCGCCATATTGCTCATCGCTCAGCTGTTACAGGTATTTATCGAACGACGCCGGGGTCTACCGGCAGGCTGGTTTGACCCGGCACTCTTTGTTGTTTCGTTTTTATTGGCGCTCGCCGGTACCTGGCTTCTCAATATCAGTGGCGTCATTGTCCCTCGTGAAATTGTCCCGGTTGACTTTATCTGGCTGCAAACGCGGCAGGAAGTGCCCGCAGCCTTCCCCACCTTTTTACGCGCCGCTGTGCCGCTTATTGCCATCATGATTCAAAATATCTTTACCACCATACCCACCTTTATGCTGATGTTTCTAGCGGCCCTGCAAGATGTACCCAAATCGCAGTACGAGGCGGCTTCGCTGGATGGTGCCAGTCCTGTGCAGCAATTTTTCTACATCACCATTCCGGCAGTGCAGCCCGTGACCTTTTTGGTAATCACCCTGGGTCTTATCGGCACTTTACAAATGTTTGACCAGGTGGCAATTTTTGGCAGTGCCGTGCCCTTAAGGTCGGTTATCACGCTGGCCTTTTTTGTCTACAACCGCATGTTTCCCGGGGCGCAAACGCCAGAAGTTGGCTTTGCTGCGGCTGCGGCTATCTTCTTAGCGGCACTCACCTTGCTGGTGGTGCTTATTCAGCGGCGCTTTATTCGCTCGGAGGCACAGTGATGGCTCGAGCCCTAAGCAGCAGTGCCAAACCCAACTGGATCAGCCAGCAACAATTCAACCGTTGGCAAGCCCGCCGCCTCTGGGCCAGAGCAGGCCTCACCTACGCAGTCATGCTTGCTTTTGCCATCATCTTTTTAGGCCCAATTCTGTTTGCCACGATCTCCAGCGTAAGAACCGATCCCACCGCCTACCCACCGACGCTAAATATTCCGCAGCTTTCACCGCGCAATTGGGCCGCCGCTGCCAGATTAGGCAGAGCCGGGGCTAACAATCGCTGGTGGGGTGGATTTGCTCCCGGAGCCGATGTTCCTTTTGAAATAATTTATTTCGTGCCCGAGGGTCAAGAGCCCGAATTGCCCGAGCCGGTAGTGCCACGCCGCCGTCCCGGAGCAGGTCTTGGCTCGGTACTAGCAATTGACTATGCCGCAGATTATGCCACCATAACTCCGGTTAAAGAAATTGAGCGTAAAACTGGTCGTTTTGTGGTTCGTGACGAGGAGCTCAGCGGCCAGTTTGTGACCTATGCCTTTCGTATCCTCTACGAAGGTGATGGCCCTGAGATAAACCGTTTGCCCTTAGACATCACTGCTCCTCGCAGGCAGAGCTATGCAAGATCAACGCTATCGCTAAGTCGGCTCGAGCGGCGTGGGCGCGTAGCCTCGTATGACAATGTGGCGCCCGGCGTGCTTGGCTATGTCTTGTATAACTACCGACGCACCTTTAGCGAAGCCCGCAGCATCACCACCGAACGCAGTCTGTTTCTTAACTGGGTCAGCAATTCTTTTATTATCGGCTTTGCCAAAGTGCTGACTACCCTGCTCTTTGCCTCCATGGCCGGTTATGCGCTGGCTCGGCTCAGTTTCCCGGGTAAAAACCTCATCTTCATCCTGATTCTCTTTGCGCAAATGATCCCCGGGCAGGTCATCTTTATCTCCAACTATCTGGTTCTGCGTGACGGCATCTTCAGCCTCTCACGCCTCTGGGGCCAGACTACCCTCCTAAATAGCCTCACGGGGGTCATCCTCTCAGGTCTGGTAGGGGCAGGTGCAGTCTTTATCATGAAGCAATTTTTTGAGTCAATCCCCCGGGAGATCGAAGAGGCCGCCATGATTGATGGGGCCAGTCAGTGGCAACGCTACTGGAACGTGGTTTTGCCAATGGCCCGCCCAGCACTGGGCGCGCTGACCATTCTCACCTTCCAGGGGGCCTGGAACGACTTTTTCTGGCCCTTTGTGGTGCTCACCACCCCCGAAGACATCAAGACCCTACCCATCGGCCTGTTGACTTTTCGCAACGTCTATGGCGGTACCGGTGACTGGGGCATCATCTTAGCCGGGGCGGTTATGAGCGCTCTGCCGA
This sequence comes from Trueperaceae bacterium, assembly GCA_030147925.1. Classification (GTDB taxonomy): domain Bacteria; phylum Deinococcota; class Deinococci; order Deinococcales; family Trueperaceae; genus JASBUK01. Next base: position 6,628 of record JASBUK010000078.1, on the reverse strand, counting down.
TTGTCATTCTCTTTATCGTTTTCCAGAAATACTTTCTAGAAGGTGTGTCGTTTGGCGGCACAAAAGGCTAGAATCACCGCCAGCTCTATCTCTTATTGGCAAAGGTTAACTCATGGACTTTAGCAAGAATCTCGTTCTAAAAGAAAATTACACGTTTTTGGTGGCCGATGAATCGGGGCAAATACAATGCGGCGAACACGGCCTTTACTGCCGGGACACACGCCACTTAAGCCGTTATGCCTGGGATTTTGGCGCGGGCTTTCAAACGCTGCTCAGCCATTCGCCGCGCCCGGACCGTTATCAGGCGCACTATGCACTCATCGAAGATCCCGCGCAGGCTATTGGTATTCGGCGGGAGTTAGAACTTGCGCCGCAGCGTCTAACAGATAAGCTCGTCTTGGAAAACAGCAGCCAGGAGATAAGGACTATTGAGCTCGAGCTTTCCCTAGCGGCAGATTTCCTGGACCTGTTTGCAGTGCGGGGTTGGTTTGAGTTAGAGCGCGAAGCAGTAAAGACTAAAAGCACTCGGCACAGCCTGAACTTTAGCTACCGCGGCCAGGACAACCTAGTGATGGGAGCTCGAGCTAAGTTTAGCCCGGCTCCACAAAAATTGTCTGATAATGGCGCCCTGTTTGAACTTCGGCTAAACCCAGGTGAACATAAAGATTTGCAGGTGGAAATTTTACTTGAAAACCCTTTGGATAGCCCGGCAACTGTCACTAGCTATGAAAACTGGCGTGAAGGTTTTGCCTTAAAGCTTGATAGTGCCGCTAAGCAGCAAGTCTTAAACCGAGCCATTGACGACTTGCGTGCCCTCTTGCTTTTTACCGAAAATGGCCCTATACCTGCTGCCGGCATTCCCTGGTTTGTGGCTGCCTTTGGCCGTGATGCGCTGCTGACAGCCTATATGCTGCTGCCCTGGCAAAGCCAAGTGGCTGAGGGCACTTTGCGCTATCTAGCTGCCTTGCAAGGGAAAAAATATGACGCCTTTAGCACCGAGGCTCCAGGCAAGATAATGCACGAGCTACGCTTTGGCGAGTTAAGCCGTTTGGGTAAAACCCCCCACCGTCCCTATTACGGTACTGTCGACGCCACCGCGCTTTTTATCATCGTCTTGCATGAACTGTATAAGCACAGCGGCAGGCTAGACCTTGTTTCTGAGCTCAAACCCAACTGGGAGGCGGCGCTACAGTGGCTAAAAAACGATGGCGATATTGACGGTGACGGCTTTATTGAATTTGAAGGGGCCGAGCCCGGCAAAGGGCTGGTCATACAGTCCTGGAAAGACTCCGCTGACTCGATGAGTCACGCAAACGGTGAGCTGGCTCAGGGCGCGCTGGCCGTGAGTGAAGTTCAGGCTTATGCCTATGCCGCCTACTTAGCCACCGCCGATTTTTACCAGGCGCTAAACGAAGCAGACAAAGCAGCCCAGTGGCTTGAGTCTGCCGCCGAGTTAAAAGCAAAGTTCCATGAGGCCTACTGGCTTAAGCAGCTACAAACTTACGCCATGGCCTTAGACGGTAAGAAAAAACCTCTGGCCGTGCACAACTCCGATGCCGGACAACTGCTCTGGGCGGGTATCGTTCCTGAAGAATTTGCAGCTAAGCTGGTAAAAACGCTTATGTCTGAAGAGCTCTGGAGTGGCTGGGGCATCCGCACGCTGGGCAAGAGTGAAGCGCGCTACAACCCCGTTAGTTATCACAACGGTTCGGTCTGGCCCCATGACACGGCCCTCATTGCCGGTGGACTGGTTCGTTACGGCTTTCATGACGAGGCAGCTAAGATTCGCCAAGCGCTTTATGATCTGGCCGCCAGCCAGGCCGATAAACGTTTGCCTGAACTTATCGCCGGCTATAACCGCAGCGATGCCCCGCCGGTGCCTTATCCGGTGGCCTGCCGTCCACAAGCCTGGGACGCTGCGGCTCTGTTATATCTCCTGCGTCTTTAGGCGGCCTTAAGACGGCGCAGCATTGCTCTCACTACATGCTTAGCTCGTTTGGCTGCTAAGGGCGTAAACTCACGAAAGTTAACGCTAGCATCGTGGTCGGCGGTGTCGCTGATACTGCGGATAATCACAAAGGGCACTCGGCTTTTGGCGCAAACCTGGGCCACACTGGCCCCTTCCATCTCGGCACAGGCCGCGGCAAAGGTTTCGCGCAGGTTTGCGACCTTTGCTGGGCTGGCAATAAACTGATCACCCGAGGCAATCCGCCCCGAGACAACCTTGACTTCATTTAGTTCTTGGGCCGCCGCTAAGGCCACATTGCGCATCTGTTCATCTGCCGACCAGCTAAAAGATTCGCCGGGTATCTGCCCCGGTTCGTAGCCGAGCGCAGTGACGTCTAAGTCATGCTGTACGGCGTCGGTGCTAATAACAATGTCGCCGACATCCAGCTCCGGCGCCAGCGCTCCGGCCACGCCGGTAAAGATGATGCTGCTTGCGCCCTTTAACAACATGAGCTGGGTGAGCGCTGCGGCATTTACCTTGCCTATGCCGCACTGAGCAATCAGTACTGGCTGCTGCTCGAGCACGCCCCGGTAGAGTACAAAGTCTCCGCTGGGTAATTTCTCAGCATCTTCCAGGTCAGCCAAAAGCGTGGCCAGCTCCTCAGGCATGGCGCCGATAATTCCGATCATGAAACCAAGCCAATCAGTGAGCGGCTTTAACCAGGCGACTGCCGGTGCACAAAACGCGCCAGCAAAAAACCCAGCAGCAGACCGGGCGCAGCCAAAAAGACCAGCAGTGGTTCGGCACTTATCCCCGGCCTTAACAGCTTGGCCAACTCAACCAAAGAGCTAAGCACAATACCGCTGGAAACTGTCAACCACAGAGCCTGCTGCACACCCCGGCGCAGCAACCACATGCCCATAAAGTAGCCCAAAAGCGGGTAAAAGAGCATGTCAACCACCAGTTGAGTTGTAGTTGGTCCGGCTTCGGCACGCAGGGCTTGTAAGGCAATAAAAACAATGGTTAACAGAGTCATCCAACCACTGAAGCGACCGGGGTCACGCCCTCGTCCTGGTTTGGAAGCAGGTTTGTTGCTTTTTTTAGGTGTGGCTCTTCTGGTGGCTCGAGCCGCCAAGCGGGCTTGCTTGCGCTGAGCCTTTTCTTTTTCTTTTTTCTTTTCGGCTTTTTCCGTAGCTCTACGGACTTGTCTGTTCATACCTACTTATACCAAGTTCTTAGGCTACGACTGAGCTTATACAGTTGCAGTTGCCTGTGCCAAAGCCACATTAGCCGCCACTAACAAGGCATCTAAGGCACTACTAAAAGGCGGTGCATAGGCTAAGTCAAGATCAGCTAGGTCTTGTAAACCTGCTTGTTGGTGTAACAGCGTGGCTATTACGTCAATCCGCTTAGCAGCGTCGCCATAACCGGCAATCTGGGCACCCAAAAGACGCCGTGAGCCTTGCTCCCAGATGAGTTTGATATGCAGCGGTCGCTTATCCGGATAGTAACCCGCATGATCAGAACTACGAATCATCTTGCTCGCAAAGCTATAACCTGCGTCCTTAGCTTCCTGGCTACTGAGCCCGGTGCGAGCAAAGGCAAGATCAAAAACCTTGCTGATAACTGTACCCACAACACCCCGGAAGCTGGCTTCTTTATTGGCAATGACCATGCCGGCCACGCGCCCGTGTTTATTCGCCGTATCTCCAAGCGGAATCCACACGTCTTGTCCAGTCAGCAGGTGTCTGCTTGTGGCCACGTCACCAACAGCATATATATCTTTAAGGTTGGTCTGCATCTTGTCATTACAGACAATGACCCGTTGCGGGTTAAGCTCTACGCCGATACTTGCGGCAAGTTCGCTGTTGGGCCGCACCCCAACCGAAATAAGGGCCAAGTCAGCGTCAATTTTCCCGTTATCCGTCTCCACGCCGCACAAGCGTTCAGCACCGGCAAAGGCCGTAACCTTGCTCCTTAAGTGCACTTTGACGTCATACTTCTTAAGCTCCGCTAAGGCAAGCTCTGAGAACTCCTCGTCACAATTAAACAGCAGCCTGTCTAAAATCTCGACAATGTGAACATTCAGACCAGCGACTTTAAACGCCTCCGCCATCTCCAGGCCGATGTAGCCCCCGCCAACAATAAGCGCATCTTTTGCCCAATTTGTAGCCTCTCTAAGCGCCTTAGCGTCCTCGAGCAATCGCAAGCTGTGCACGCCCTTTAGCTCTCTACCGGGAAAGGGTGGGATGACTGGACGAGCCCCAGTGGCAAAAACCAATACATCGTAGTTGTCCTCAAAATTTTCTCCGGTCTCTAAGTTGCTAACACTTACCTTTTTGCGGTCGTGGTTGATAGCCGTAACCTCATGCCGCACCTTCACCGTAACGCCCTCACGCTCCATACGTTCAGGACTGCGGGCAATGAGTGACTCCAAGCGAGGAATAATGCCTTCAACGTAGTAAGGCATGCCACAAGCACCATATGAAATATAAGGATTGCGTTCATAAACGACCACCTCAAGACTCGGGTCTTCGCGTTTGGCTTTGGCCGCAGTACTCATTCCTGCTGCCACACCACCGATAATCAGCACTTTCTTTGCTTGACTAGTCATAGTCTGATTGTAACCGGGGAATTCCAGCACAAGTAATGCCGCCTCGTTAAAACTGTGGCGAGGCGTGCACCTTTGTGGCTTAGGTCATGCTTATAGTGGCACTGTGAAGAAGAAAATTATCATTATCGGTAGCGGTTTTGGCGGCTTGGCAACCGCTGCTCGTTTGCTGGCGGCTGGTCACGAAGTGGAAATCTTTGAAAAGCGTGACAAGCTCGGTGGCCGCGCCTATGTCTATGAGCAAGACGGTTTTAAGTTTGACGGTGGGCCAACCATAATTACCGCGCCCTTTATGTTTGACGAAATCTGGGCCAGAGCAGGCAAACGCCGCGAAGATTATATAGGCTTTGTGAACTGCGATCCTTTTTACCGCATCTTTAATGCACAAAAACAAAGCTTTGACTACAGTGATGACGAGCTTTTGACCCTGAGCGAAATAGAAAAGCGCAACCCGGCAGATAAGCGCGGCTATCTAAATTTTTTGCACAGCACCAAAGCCATTTTCAACAAGGGTTTTATCGAGCTGGCAGACCAACCCTTTTTAAGCATCTGGGACATGCTTAAAGTAGCTCCCGACCTTCTGCGTTTGCAATCTTATAAGAACGTTTATAGTTATGTAAGCCAATATATCCAGGACGATTTTCTACGGCAGTGTTTTTCGTTTCACCCATTATTGGTGGGAGGCAACCCCTTTGACACGACTTCAATCTACGCCATGATTCACTATCTTGAACGCCAGTGGGGCGTCTGGTACGCTCTGGGCGGCACCGGTGCGCTGGTTGAGGCTTTGGGCAAACTCATCTGTGAGCTGGGCGGCAAAATACAGTTAAATGCCGAAGTTACGGAAATCCTGGTAAAAGAGTATCAGGGCAAAAACCGCGTGGGCGGCATTCGCCTAGCGGACGATAACTTAAAGCAGGCCGATGAGATTGTCTCTAATGCCGATATCGCCTTTACCTAATCGCAATATGATTCCTGAAAACTATCGCAAAAAGTATACGAACAAAAGCTTGCCAGCATGAAATACTCCATGTCACTTTTTGTTATTTACTTTGGCGCCAAAAAACTCTACCGTAATGTCGGTCTTAAGCACCACAACATCATCTTAGGACCACGCTACAAAGGTCTTTTGGACGATATTTTCAGGGCCAAAACACTGGCTAAAGACTTTTCGCTTTATCTGCATATGCCCACACTGACCGCCCCCGACATTGCCCCGGCTGGGCACGAATCGTTTTATGTGCTTTCACCGGTTCCCAACCTGGCCTCGGGTACTGACTGGCAACAGGCCGCCAAACCTTATCGCGACGCCATCATACAATTTTTGGAGGACAATTACTTGCCGGATTTACAAGAAAACCTTGTGAGTGAACACTACATTGACCCGCTGCATTTTCAGAACACCCTTAATTCTAATTCTTATCAAGGTTCCGCTTTTAGCCTCGAGCCTATCCTGACTCAATCTGCCTGGTTTAGACCCCACAACCGTTCGGAAGATTTTGACAACCTCTATTTTGTCGGCACCGGTACTCACCCCGGCGCAGGCTTACCCGGGGTGCTCTCCAGCGCCAAAATTGCCGATAAGCTGATTGGTACGGTCTAATTGACAAGGGTAACCAGAACAATATCACCTCCGTTCACAAGCGGGATTGGGCACTTTAGTGTCACTCAAGTCATAGCTTTTCATCATCGGCATAGGCTCGAGCTAAGCCCTGAAGAAAAAACTGAAGCCACGATTCGCGCTCAGTATCCTGTCCCGACAAGACCGTAACCATAAGTTTTGTATCTAGTGCGAAATCTAAAGGCTCATCAAGCTGAATGTGTTCGCTATCAAAGTGTGCGGTTACAGACACGGTTTTCATAACTTATTTTGGCAAGAAATCACGGAGGAGCTTAACTATGGTTGTATTGCACTCTTTCATATAACACCCCAAATGAGTGTGTTATCACAGCATAGAGATAAGAAAAGTAATGAGAATTTGACCTAACACGGTCACATATTCAAAAGTAACCCCCTTTTCCCAAACAGATAAGGTACCGTAATTGCTAGTTGCCATCCATAGGGATGA
>JASBUK010000074.1 GCA_030147925.1 Trueperaceae bacterium | reverse complement strand
GCTGGCTCGCCAAGTGGGGGTGCCATATATCGTGGTGTTTTTGAATAAGACCGATATGGTGGACGATGAAGAACTGCTGGAACTGGTGGATATGGAGGTGCGGGAACTGCTTTCTAGCTACGAATTTCCGGGAGATGATATCCCCGTGGTGACCGGCTCGGCCCTCAAAGCCCTGGAAGCCCTGCAGGCTAACCCTAATACCCAACGTGGTGAAAATGAGTGGGTGGATAAAGTCTGGGAACTGCTAGACGCTATCGACTCCTATATCCCTACTCCCGAACGTGATGTGGATAAACCCTTCTTGATGCCAGTCGAAGACGTCTTTACCATCACCGGACGCGGTACCGTGGCGACAGGCCGGGTCGAACGTGGGATCGTTAAGACCGGAGAAGAAGTAGAGATCGTGGGCTTGAGCGAAACCCGTAAGACAGTTGTAACGGGCGTAGAGATGCACCGTAAGACGCTGGATCAGGGCTTGGCGGGGGATAATGTGGGCGTGCTGTTGCGGGGCGTGTCGCGTGATGATATCGAACGGGGTCAAGTGCTGGCGAAACCAGGCTCTATCACCCCCCATACGGAATTCAAAGGCTCGGTCTACGTGCTTAAGAAAGACGAAGGGGGTAGACATAGTGCATTTTTCAGTGGCTATCGCCCCCAGTTTTACTTTCGGACGACAGACGTAACAGGGGTAGTGACACTGCCAGCAGAAGTAGAGATGGTTATGCCTGGGGATAACGTGGAACTTAACGTGTCACTGATCAAACCCATCGCCATGGAAGAGGGTTTGCGCTTTGCGATACGTGAAGGTGGTCGGACGGTTGGCGCAGGCGTTGTGACTGCGGTTACGAAGTAGGTTTTTGTGTTGCGGATTAAGTGATCTTAATCCGCAACACGCTGTTATTTGCTAGGCTTAGGGCCTAGTAAGGAGATAATCATGGCGAGCGATGTAAGAATCAAGCTGCTGCTCGAATGCACCGAGTGCAAGCGCCGCAACTATACGACTCATAAGAATCGGCGCAACACTCAGGCAAAGCTCGAGCTGCGCAAGTACTGCCCTTGGGACCGCAAACACACTTTGCATAAAGAAGTCAAGGTCTAAAGATGAACCGTATTTTGCGATATCTGAGGAATTCTCGTGCCGAGTTGCGCCGGGTTACCTGGCCGACCCGTAGCGAAGTCTTGCAATCTACCGAAGCGACCTTGGTGTTTGTGTTGTTAACGGCGCTCTTTTTGCTTATTGCAGACACGACCTTAGGAAACCTGATCGGCTTGATCACCTAAAACTTGATTTATCACGCAGAGATTAAGTTGATTTGTTTACTTAAGGACAAGGATCCGAGATGTCAAAGCTGCACACAATAGAACAGGGTCAAGGCAAATGAGTATAGAATGGTACGCTGTTCATACCTATGTAGGCCATGAGGAGAAAGTGCGTGAAAATGTCATGCAGCGTGCTCGATCCCTTGGTATTGCCGACCGGATTTATCAGGTCGTTGTGCCGACCGAAGATACCGTAGAGCACCGTGACGGGGGCAAAAAAGAAGTTGTCAAACGCAAGCTGTTTCCGGGTTATGTTTTCGTGCAGATGGATTTGGGCGATAATCCCGATGAACCTAATGAAGCCTGGGAAGTAGTGCGCAATACCCCGGGTGTAACCGGTTTTGTCGGTACTGCGACCCGTGCTGTGCCTCTAAGCCGTGAGGAAGAGGCGCGCATGCTCGGCACCTTAGGGATTACCGGCGCCAAAGAGACACCCAAGATAAAAGTCAGTTTCAATGTGGGTGATATGGTTCAGGTGACGGCAGGACCCTTCTCAGACTTTACAGGAGTAGTTTCCGACCTTGATCCCGATAAGGGTAAGGTCAAGGTGTTGGTCTCTATCTTTGGCCGGGAAACTCCGGTAGAACTAGATTTTTCGCAAGTAGTTAAGACTTAAAGCAAACTTTAAGCGGCGAGTAAATAGCAGTTCACCGCTTAGTTTTTGCCGCAAGCGTTAGCACCCCACGGCAAGCCATGCTGTTCGGGGGAGCTTAAGGAGGAAAAAATGGCAAAAAAAGTTGCAGGTATTGTAAAACTCCAGCTGCCTGCCGGGGGTGCGACCCCCGCACCACCCGTTGGGCCGGCGCTGGGTCAGTATGGTGCCAATATTATGGAGTTCGTTAAGGCTTATAACGCTGCAACGGCTTCGCAGTCAGGCGCCGTTATTCCGGTGGAAATAACGATTTATGCCGATCGCTCTTTTACCTTTGTTACCAAAACCCCGCCGGCAAGCTATCTGATACGCAAGGCGGCAGGTATTGACAAGGGTTCTGGTGAGCCGCATAAAAACAAAGTAGGCAAACTCAGCTGGGAGCAGTGTCTTGAGATTGGACGCAGCAAAATGCCTGACCTCAACGCCAATGACGAGGCCGGGGCCGCCATGATTATCGCTGGAACTGCCCGTTCTATGGGGGTTACCGTAGAAGGGATGCCAACCGATGCCTAAACACGGTAAGCGTTACCGCAGTCTGCGGGAGAAAATTGATAGCAAGAAATTCTACCCCTTAAGCGAAGCCGCTGAGCTAGTTAAAGAATTGGCAACAGCCAAGTTCGATGAAACTGTTGAAGTTCATTTTCGTTTGGGCATTGATCCGCGCAAATCGGATCAGACGGTGCGGGGGACGGTTGCCCTGCCTCACGGTACAGGACGTTCGATAAGGGTATTGGCCATCACGCAAGGCGACAACATTAAAGTCGCGGAAGAAGCCGGTGCCGACTTTGTTGGTGGCGATGAAATCATCACCAAAATTCTGGGCGGCTGGCTGGAGTTTGATGCCGTTGTAGCCACACCTGACATGATGGCGGCGGTAGGCAGCAAACTTGGTCGTGTACTTGGCCCACGTGGCCTTTTACCCAATCCCAAGTCGGGTACGGTTGGGCCCAATATTGCCGATATTGTTAAAGCGCTGAAAGCAGGCCGGATCGAATTCCGTAATGACAAGACGGGTGTGGTTCATGCCCCGGTGGGCAAGGCGAGCTTTGCCGCCGATAAGTTGACGGAGAACGTTACGGCATTGCAATCCGCACTTGAAGCTGCCAAGCCCGAGACGGCCAAGGGAGTTTTTATCCGCACCGTTTTCCTAAGTTCGACGATGGGGCCGAGTGTGCGTGTAGCGCTCTAGCAAGCGCGTCAGAAGGTTTGAAGCTTGGCAGGTTCATTTAATAACTTGTCTGCTTTTAACTGTTTTTGGCATCCCGGTGCGTAGCACCATTTGGCGTTGGAGACAGCAGGGGCCTGCCGGGCTTAAAGATCCTGCCGAGGCGTTTTGCCTGAGCCAAACAAGACGGTATTTAGTTGCTTTTGAGTTTGCTTAGGGTAAAAGCTACGCTTCGCGGTTGTTCGCAAAAGGTGACGCAGAAGCTGCGGCACTCAAGTTGAACGAAGTTTTTAAAAGATTAGGAAGGTTTCTATGGCAAATCCAAGAAACACTGAGTCGGTCGAAGCGCTTCGCGGGCTTCTTGCAGACGCTAAGACCTTCTTCTTGGTCGATTACCAGGGGCTTTCTGCTGGAGAGTTAGGCGCTTTGCGTCGCAAGATGCGCCAAGCAGGTGGACGCATTCTCGTCGCCAAAAATACCCTTATCAACGTTGTTTTAAAAGAGCGGGGTATTGACGGTTTTGACGAAGTTTTGCAGGGTCCCACAGCGCTTGTTCTTGTTGGTGATGATCCGGTTGCACCGGCGAAAGCCTTAACGGATTTTGCCAAGGAGTATGGCAAAGACTTACCCACTGCTAAGGGTGGTCTGTTGCAGGGTGCGCAAGTTGACGCGGCCTCACTAGCGCGCATTGCAAAACTCCCACCGCGCGATCAGCTTTTAAGCGAGCTTATCGGTGTGCTTCAGGCCCCGATGCAGCAGCTTGTTGGCGTGCTCGAGGGAGCTCCACGGAATCTGGTATCCGTACTTAATAACTACTCAGAAAAACTCAAGGAGGAAAGCTAATGGCATTTGATAAAGACGCAATCATTGAACAGCTAAGTGGTTTAACTGTTTTGGAACTGGTGGACTTAGTAGAAGGTCTTAAGGAAAAGTGGGGCGTTGAAGCCGCTGCCGCGATGCCTGCTGGCATGATGGTGGCCGCTGCGGGTGCCGGCGGGGAAGTTGCCGCTGCTGCCGAAGAACAAACCGAATTCACAGTTTCTATTAAGAGCGCTGGGGATAAGAAGCTCAACGTGATCAAAGAAGCTCGAGCCATTACCGGTCTGGGTCTTAAAGAAGCCAAGGAATTGGTTGAATCCGGCGGTGTCGTGAAAGAAGGCATCAGCAAAGACGAAGCCGAGGAGATCAAGGGCAAACTCGAAGCAGCTGGCGCAACCGTCGAAGTCAAGTAAGGTCAGCGCACCGGATGCACTGTGGTTGGAAGTAAGTCCGTAAGCCGGCTTACTCCGACCATCCCTATTTTCTAGTATGCTATACTTTTGAGTTCAGCCGCCTTTTTTAATATTAGATATTAGGCAAAATTGAACTTTAGGAGGATAAATGGCGAGTCGCTCTTGCGCGTTAACATCGGTACGCTACACAGAGCTTAGCAATTATTTTGGCTCTTTGCGGGGCGTAGTGAAATCATCAAGAGCTTCGGCCTTCTCGTCTTAAGTATATTGACATTTGCTCTTAAAGAATATATCGGCTTGTGTGCCTAAACCCAGTGTGGACTCAGCAATTAGGTTTGAATCACTTGCAGCGTTTTGGTCCGATTAATCAATTTATTAATACTGAGGCTGATAAAAGTGCCTTGGTGAATATTTATTTTGTAGTTTGCGTTTCGTTGTCGCTGACTTAAGGACATTGTCGTGTTGCTGCACTTAAGCAGCACACCATCACCAGAAGGGGTGAAAATGCGCGAGATCAGAAAGTTCGGAAGCATCAAAGAAGTAATTGAACTACCGAACCTCACCGACATCCAGATTAAGTCATACGAGAAGTTTTTGCAACGGGGGGTAGCCGCTCCTCAGCGTAAGAACATTGGTTTGCAGAGTGCCTTTAAAGAAGTATTCCCGATTGATGAAACCGAAAGGGGACGGCAAACGGGTTTGGTGCTCGATTTTCTCGAATATACGCTCGAGCCCCCGGAATTCAGCCCGGAAGAGTGTCGGGAAAAAGACTTAACCTATCACTCGGGTCTTTTTGCCAAGTTGCAGCTTGTGCACAAGGATACCGGTCTGATTAAAGAGGATCAGGTCTTTTTAGGGGATTTACCCCTCATGACCGATGATGGCTCTTTTGTAATCAACGGGGCCGATCGAGTGATCGTCTCGCAGATTCATCGCTCTCCCGGCGTTTACTTCACCAGCACCTATAAGGGCTCGAGCAAGAGCTATATGGCCAGCATCATCCCCATGCCCAAGCGCGGTCCCTGGATTGAGCTTGAGTTTGACAACAGCGATGTGTTGTGGATGAAGATAAACAAGAAAAAATTCCCCTTCACCTTGATTTTGCGCGTGCTTAACAAAGGCGACGAAGAGATTCGCAAGCTTTTTGCCGGCAACGAACACTTAATAGAAGCCACCTTCGAAGAAGAAGGGGCGTCGGGTATTACCTCCGATGAGGCGCTGCTAAGGCTGTTTACCGTCTTGCGACCCGGTGACCCACCCAAGGTGGATAAGGCCAACAGCTATCTTTTTAGCCTCTTGGCCGACGCTCGCCGTTATGACCTGGGTGATGCCGGACGTTACAAGATGAACAGCAAGCTCGGTCTTGAGCACGAGCAGAGCACGCTACTAGGCTTTGAAGACGGCCACTTTGTCGATTACGGGCTTGTCGACACGATTCAGTACCTTATCAAGTTGCAGGCAGGTACCGAAGGCTATAGCGAGGACGATATCGACCACCTGGGTAACCGCCGCATCCGCACGGTCGGCGAACTGGTCGCCGACCAGATTCGGGTTGGTTTGGGGCGTATGGCCCGCGGCGTGCGTGAACGTATGCTGCTTGGCAACCCCGACGCCGCCACCCCGCAAAAACTCGTCAACAACCGTCCCATTGTGGCCGCTCTGCGCGAGTTTTATGGTCGCAGCCAGTTGTCGCAGTTTAAAGATCAGGTAAACCCGCTTTCAGAGCTGCGTCACAAACGCCGTATTTCTGCCCTTGGTCCGGGTGGCCTCACCCGGGAGCGGGCGGGTTTCGATGTGCGTGACGTACACCGTACTCACTATGGCCGCATCTGCCCCATTGAAACGCCGGAAGGCGCCAACATCGGCCTGATTACCTCACTATCGAGCTATGCCCGCGTCAACGAACTGGGCTTTATTGAGGCGCCCTACCGCCGCGTAAAAGGTAAGCAGGTCACCAATAAAGTCGACTACATGACCGCTCATGAAGAGGATAAATACATCATCGCGCAGGCCAATACCATCCTCGATGACAAGGGACATTTCGTAAATGAGACCGTGGTGGCCCGTAAACTTGGCGACCCGGTCTTTGAAGAGCCTGAAGATGTTGATTATGTGGACGTGTCTCCCAAACAGATTATTTCGGTACCTACCTCGCTCATTCCCTTTTTGGAGCACGACGACGCTAACCGCGCTCTGATGGGGTCAAACATGCAATCGCAGGCGGTGCCGCTGATAAAGACCACTGCACCATTTGTCGGTACCGGTGTCGAGGAGCGTGTCTCACGTGATTCCGGTACGGTAATCACGGCTGCCGAAGCTGGCACGGTCAGTCATGTGGACGCTAGGCGCATTGTTATTGAAAACGATAAGAAGGTCGAAAAGGAATATCTGCTGACGCGCTTTCAACGCTCTAACCAAAACACTAACCTCGACCAGCACCCGCTGGTTCAGGTTGGTGACAAGGTGACGGCGGGCCAGGTGATTGCCGATGGCCCCGCTTCGGAAAATGGCCGTCTGGCGCTGGGTAAAAATATTCTGATTGCCATCATGCCGTTTGACGGCTATAACTTTGAGGACGCCATCGTACTCTCTGAGAATCTGGTGCGTAATGATGCTTATACCAGCGTTCACATCGAGAAGTTTGAAAAAGATGCCCGCGACACCAAGCTAGGGCCCGAGAAGATCACCCGTGACATTCCCGGTTTATCCGAAGCGGCGCTACGCGATCTTGATGAAGACGGCGTGGTGCGTATCGGTGCCGAAGTCAAGCAGGGGGATATTCTGGTGGGCCACACCAGCTTCAAAGGAGAAACCGAGCCCACCCCTGAAGAGCGCTTGTTACGCAGCATCTTTGGTGAGAAGGCGCATGAGGTCAAGGACACTTCCTTGCGCGTACCTCCTGGTGACGGTGGCATCGTATTAAGAACGGTGCGCTTTAAGCGCTCCGACCCGGGTGTGGAACTCAAGCCGGGTGTACAGGAAACGGTACGCGTCTATATTGCGCAAAAACGTCGTCTTATCGAGGGCGACAAGCTAGCTAATCGCCACGGTAACAAGGGTGTGGTAGCTAAGATTTTGCCTCCCGAAGACATGCCCTATCTGGCGGACGGTACCCCGGTTGATCTGGTCTTTAACCCCTTGGGTGTTCCCTCGCGTATGAATCTGGGGCAGATTTTAGAATCGCACTTAGGCTTCGCTGCTTATAAGCACGGCGTTTCCTATGTGACTCCGGTATTTGATGGGGCAACCGAAGGAGAAATTAAAGACTTGCTCGAGGGCGCTTCCCGTCAGGATATAGCAGCGGATAAAGCCGCAGGTTTTGACTCGGATAAGCGCGAGCTTCAGGTTTTGCGTCGCGCCGCTAAGCTTGGTGTGATTGATACCGACTTAAGTGCTGAAAAGGCGCAGCTGCAGCTCGCCCGCACGGGCAAGTCGGTGCTTTTTGATGGCCGCACCGGTGAAGCGATAGACGCGCCGATTGTGGTTGGCGTGATGTATGTCATGAAGCTCTATCACATGGTTGAAGACAAGATGCACGCACGCTCGACCGGGCCGTACTCATTGATTACGCAACAGCCTTTAGGTGGTAAGGCTCAGTTTGGCGGTCAACGCTTGGGTGAGATGGAGTGCTGGGCACTGCAGGCACACGGCGCCGCCTATACCTTACAGGAGATGCTCACCATCAAATCTGACGATATCGACGGACGAAATGCCGCTTATGAGGCTATTGTCAAGGGTAATGACGTGCTCGAGCCCACCATCCCCGAGTCGTTTAAGGTTTTGGTCAAAGAACTGCATTCGCTTGGTTTGGACGTACAGATTTTAGATAAGAACGATAAATCCGTAGGCATCTTTGACGAATCGGGTAGAGGCAAATAATTAAGGGCCGTTGGAAAGTTAGCAGGTGTTGAGCTTTGAGATTTTTTAAACGCTTTGCAAATAAGACCTGCTTAAAACCCCTGAGTGTTGGCGAAGGGAACATGAATGCGAGAGTTTGACAAGGTTCAGATAAAAATTGCCAGTCCAGAGCAGATCCGCAACTGGAGCTATGGCGAAGTTACCAAACCGGAAACCATTAACTACCGGACGCTCAAACCGGAGCGTGAAGGCCTGTTTGACGAGCGTATCTTTGGGCCGGAAAAAGACTATGAATGCGCCTGTGGCAAGTATAAACGCCAGCGTTTTGAGGGTAAGATTTGTGAGCGCTGTGGTGTGGAGGTCACCAAATCGACGGTGCGCCGCTACCGCATGGGGCATATCGAACTGGCCACCGCGGCTACGCACATTTGGTATGTCAAGGATATTCCCAGCAAGGTCGGAGCGCTGCTAAATCTTTCCACCAGCCAGCTCGAGCAGGTTCTTTACTTTGCTAAATACATAGTGACTGATCCTTTGGGTGCTCTAAAGGAAGGTAAGCCGCTCCGCCGCGGAGATTTGCTCTCCGATGAAGAGTACCGCCAGTTGCGCTATGGTCACCAGGAAACTTACTCTGTGCCCATGGGCGAAGATGCCGTGGTTGCCGATGGCGAATACGTCGAAGCCGGTCAACAACTAGCCAAGGGCGTAAAGTCCAAGATTGCCGGTCTGGCTCAGTACCGCTTTCCACGCAAGATCATCTTTGATTATCAGGAGTCACGCGAGGCAACACTTACCGTGCCGACAAAGGCCTGGATCGAAGAAGATAGCTATAAAGGTGGCCAGCCTTTGGCCGAGTTAAGCGGCGACGTCGTCATCACGGCAGAAAAGGAAGCCATTGTTGAACTCCTGCCTATTGGGGCCGAGGGTGGCCTGATCAATCTGCGTGATCCCGACGAAGACGAGATCATTGCCAGCTACTTTATTCCTGTAGGGATGGAGCTAGCTACCGGCGATGGTGAATTTGTCGAGGCCGGCACCGAACTGGCCAAGGCCACTAAGGGAACACAATTGCTGGTCCCACGCGAAGCCGAAGTGCGGCAGGTTAAGGGCCGCAAACGTGGCCCGGAAACAGAACTTTCTTTGTCGCTTAATTGGGCGCGTCGTGACGAGCACGAAATTAATCCCACTATGCACGTGCTGGTGGGTGATGGCGCTCAGGTCACGGAAGGTCAGAAAGTCGTGGGCGCGATTGACGCAGCTCAGGAAATCGTGGCTGAGGCCGACGGTTATGTTCACTTGAGTGAACCGGCCAGCATCATCGTTTCACGGGCCAAGATTTACCCTTATAAAGACGAGCCCATTGTGGTCAATGGCGATCGGGTGCTACCGGGTGACGAATTAGCGGATGAGGGGCGCGTCAAGGCCGATATTTCCGGTCGTGTGGAGATCGATTTGGTTCGTCGCCAGGTGCGGCTTATCGAATCTTATGACTTCGAAGCCAAGATGGGGGCCGACGCTATTCGTGAATTGCTGTCCAGCATCGACCTTAAGCAGTTGGAAGCCGAGCTGGAAGAGGAGATGAGCAGCCCCAGCCGTCACAAACGGGCCAAGGCCAGAAAGCGCCTGGAAATCACGCGTAATTTTATCGAGTCGGGCAATAACCCGGCCTGGATGATCCTTGACGCGGTTCCTATCATGCCCCCGGCATTGCGTCCTATGGTTCAGGTCGAAGGTGGCCGTTTTGCGACCAGCGATTTAAACGACCTCTATCGCCGTCTGATTAACCGTAACAACCGCCTTAAGAAGCTGATGCAGCAAGGCGCCCCGGAAATGATCGTGCGCAACGAAAAGCGCATGTTGCAAGAAGCGGTGGATGCCCTTATTGACAACGGACGTCGTGGTAGCGCCGTGGTGCACCCTGGCAGTGATCGGCCTTTGCGTTCGCTTACCGATCTGCTGGGTGGTAAACAGGGGCGCTTCCGTCAGAATTTGTTGGGTAAGCGCGTTGACTACTCGGGCCGCTCAGTTATTGTGGTTGGCCCGCAGCTCAGGCTGCACCAGTGCGGTGTACCCAAGCGCATGGCTTTAGAACTCTTTAAGCCCTTCCTCTTTAAGACCTTAGAAGAGCGTGGCATCGTTTCTAACATCAAGAGCGCTCGTAAGTTGCTCGAGCGTTATCGTGATACCCGCGATGAGATTTGGGATGCCTTAGAAGAGGTCATTCAGGACCGGGTGGTGCTCTTAAACCGGGCTCCGACGCTGCACCGTTTAGGGATTCAGGCCTTTGAACCGGTTCTGGTCGAAGGTCAGGCAATTCAGCTTCATCCACTGGTTTGCGAAGCCTTTAACGCCGACTTTGATGGTGATCAGATGGCTATTCACGTGCCGCTGTCAGTCTATGCCCAGGCCGAGGCTCGCTTGCAGATGCTCAGTTCGCATAACCTGCTTTCACCGGCCCACGGCAACCCCAATGTGCAGGCCAGTCGTGACATCATCTTGGGTCTGTTTGTGCTGACTCAGGTTCATACCGGACGCAAAGGGGTTGGCAAGACCTTTGCCAGTATCGACGAGGCCTTAGAGGCACATCGCCAAAACAAACTCGACCTTAACTCCCGCATTGCCGTTGCCGGTAAAGAAACCAGTGTTGGTCGCCTGAAATACCATTTCAGCAATATTGACGAAGCACTCTTAGCAGCCGAGCGTGGGGAAATTGATATGCAGGACGTGGTGACGGTCAAGATCGATGGCGAACAAATCGAAACCAGTCCGGGGCGTATGTTCTTCGCTCGTTTTGTCAAAGAAACCCTGTCTGAAGACGGTGGCGAAGTGCCAACCTCGATGATTCGCTATGACGTGGCCTATGAAAAGAACGCACTGCGCGACCTGGTGACCGATTCGTTTAAGTTACTCGGCATTGATCGTACCGCTAAGCTCTTGGATGCACTTAAGGATTACGGCTTTAAGCTCTCGACCACTTCGGGCATTACCATTGGTATCGACGACGTAGCTATTCCACCTAAGAAACAAGAGCTCTTAGCCGATGCTCAGGCTAAGCTGGAAAAAATCACCACTGCCTTTGAACGCGGTTTTGTTACCGACCAGGAGCGCAAGCAACAGGTGGTTAAACTCTGGAACGATACTACCGAAGAAGTTAAACAGGCAGTCTTTGATAACTTTAAAGACCACATGCCATTTAATCCGCTTTATGTAATGGCTCAGTCCGGCGCCCGTGGTAATCCACAACAGATTCGCCAGTTGGCCGGTATGCGCGGGTTGATGGCCAAACCTTCGGGTGAAACTATCGAACTGCCCATTCGCGCTAACTTCCGCGAAGGTCTAGACGTGCTCGAGTACTTCATCTCGACTCACGGCGCGCGTAAAGGTGGTGCCGATACGGCGCTTCGTACCGCCGACTCGGGTTATCTGACTCGCAAACTGGTTGACGTGGCACACGAAATCGTAGTACGTGAAGATGACTGCGGCACCGCAGACTTCCACGAGATCTCTTTCTACAATACCGAAGGCCGCTTGCGTAACCGCAATCAGATCGCCATGGCGATTTATGGCCGTTATTTGGCACTGGATTTTGAACTTGGCGATTACAAACTGAAGCAGGGTACTGTGCTGATGAACGAAGACGTCAGGGATATTTATCAGCGTCTGGCGGATCATCCTGAAGTGCGAGACATTGCTTTGCGCAGTCCGCTGGTCTGTCAGACTCGCGCGGGTGTCTGCCGCACTTGCTATGGCTTAGACATGTCACTGATGCGCCCGGTTTCGCAGGGTGAAGCGGTCGGCGTTATTGCTGCCGAGTCTATTGGTGAACCGGGAACGCAGCTCACTATGCGTACCTTCCACACCGGGGGGATTGCTACTGGTGGTGATATTACCCAAGGTCTGCCGCGTGTTATCGAACTGGTCGAGGCGCGTAAGCCAAAGGTTAAGGCGGTCATCTCTGATTTAGATGGCGTGGTTAGCATCGATGAAGATGAGGATATCTTCCGCGTACACGTCAGTAGCGAATCGGGTGACTTTAGCCGGACTTATAAGATAGCCAAGAACGTTCGCCTCTTGGTCAAAGACAGTGATGTCGTGGAAGCCGGCGATCAGTTGACCCGTGGCGCGATCAATCCTCACGATCTCTTGGAATCACGCGGACCGGATGCGGTGCAGAAATACCTGGTCGATGAGATTCAGCGTGTTTATCGCGGACAAGGTGTGAGCGTGCACGATAAGCACATTGAGGTAATCGTGCGTCAGATGCTCAAATTCGTGGAGATTCTCGAATCGGGTGACTCGAATTTCCTAGAAGGTCAAATAATCGAGAAGTTCGATGTAGAGGAAACCAACGACAGACTTCTCGACGAGGGTAAAACCCCGGCTAGCTGGAAACCCATTTTGCTGGGCATCACCAAAGCCAGCCTTTCGACCAAGTCCTGGCTTTCGGCGGCGAGCTTCCAGCACACCACTCATGTGCTGACCGAAGCCGCAGTTAGTGGCAAAGCGGATGACTTAGTCGGTCTTAAGGAGAATGTCATCTTAGGCCGCCTGATACCGGCTGGCACTGGTTTACAGGCCATTCGTGATACTCGTGTAGCCGATGAGCGGATGCTTAAGCGTCGCGAGGTGGCTCCCTCAGCAGAAGTAGTTACTCCGGCACGCCCGGCAGCCGAGCCGGAGCAGCGTCCCGAGGTCTAAATAAATAAACTCGTAGGATGTTTGCATTGTGGGGGCGCCTAAGGCGCCCCCACAATGCATTTCGCATTTCACAATGCATTTTTAGTAAGTTGCACGGAGAAGTTAGGATGGGGGAGTGAGGAATTTGCTACTTCCTACTTTCCACTCTCTTTAATTATTGGTGGATAGATGTTTGTTGGTATTGATCCGGGCAAAAACCTTGGCGTTGCCTTTGTTGACGAAGATGGCAGGCTTAAGCAAGCAGAGATTACTGAGCTTAATAAGTTGCGCACAATGGAATTTGGCGCTGCCAAAATTATTGTTGGTGATGGCACCGGTTCTGCTGAAGTTCAGAAGGTTTTGCTTGGTCGGGGTCTGGAATTTGTAGTTGTTGACGAAACTGCGACCAGCATAGAAGCCAGACGGCTATACTTCTGGGCGAATCCACCCCGGGGTTTGCTGCGTTTGCTGCCCCCAGGTCTGCGCTGGCCACCCCGTCCTGTCGATGACTATGCGGCCTACGCCATTGTTCTGCGTTACCAAAAGAAAAAGCCGGGCTAAACCCGGCTTCTTTTTGGTTGAGATGGACTTTAATTTAGTTCGTCGTCTTCGCCCGCGTCTATCATGGCTCGAGCCTCTTTTTGGCTGATGTCAAGTACGGCGCTGACTTCACCGGCCAAAAGACGCAGGGCACGGCGGTAGGCCTGGCGGTCAAGATCGGGCAGACCCCGCTCTAAGTCCCAGCGGCGCAGTTCGCTGGCCAAAGTGGCAATCTGATAGGGATCGCCGCTGGAGAGGATTTCCGTGACGCGGCGGTGACGGGCGGCCCATTGTTTAGGCAAGTTGATGCGGCCATTGTTAAGGCGCTCGAGCACACCCTGCACTTCTTCTTTGGTGAGTGCCGGACGCAGGCCGGCGGCTTGAGGTGACGCTACCGGTACAAAGGCGCGTGAGGTGCCGTTAGGAAACTCGACCTCATAATACTGATGAGCGGAACCGGCAATGGTGCGAGTGGTGGTGCCTGATACCACCCCCACACCATAAGGGGGTAAGACAACCTGGTCGCCGTTTTTATAACCTCTTGAGGATTCTTTCAACATATGCTCCCTTCGGGATGACAACGCGCAGACACAAACTACTTAACCAACCTAAGAAGTGGATGGTGTCAACTAGGGTGACTTGTAGTTTGGCTTTTTTTGCTGTGCTCTACTGGATTTGCTGTGTAATAAGAGCACGATCACGCCTTGTATTCTAGCAAAAATAGACCCCTTTTGCCTAGACCCCAAAAGCAATAATGAAGATTTTTTACATTTGCCAATTAAGTCCGATTCATGTAAATGCGCCGACGCTATTCGAGACTGAACTATAAATCAGACAGAACTTCGGCGCTTCGCTGACCCGAACCGAGAACGATAGGCCGAGTAATACCAAAGTGACGTTTTAATGTCACCTTGTGACATTAAAACCGCTCGTGTTCACGAAGTACCGCGTAGCGTGAGCGTATCCTTAAGATGATTAGAACTACGACACTGTTAAATCTATTTGGTTGGTACTAGTAGTTGATGGCCAGTAGAAAAATCTCTACTTCGCACTTTCCACTCTCTTCGTTCCCTACAAAAGCAGGATCGAGAAACGAGGATAAGAGGATGGAGATTTCTTGTTCCACAGTCCTCAATCCCTGTTTCACTTTCCCCTAGTTTTGACAAATTGAAAAATGCAGAATATGAGGAGGCGAGAAAAAGCTCTCTTTATAGCTACCCGACTTTGCCTAGAATAGCAATATGAGAGAGCTCAAGCTTGCCAAAATTCTGATTGTTGACGACGAAGAGGCTCAGCTGGTTATTTTGCAGGGGATTTTACAGCGGGCGGATTATAGCCAGATAACAACCACGTCGGATTCCCGGCAGGCAGTAGGGCTGTTTACAGAGCTCGAGCCCGATTTGCTGCTGCTTGATTTGCACATGCCGCACATAGACGGTTTTGGGGTGATGCAAGCACTGAAGCCGCATATTCCTGAGAATAACTATTTCCCGATTTTGTTTTTAACTGCCGACCTGCGACCCGAAGTTAAAAAACGCGCTCTAGCCGGTGGCGCCAAGGACTTTCTAACCAAACCCCTTGACGCGCTTGAAGTAAAGCTGCGCATAGAAAACTTGCTTGAGGCCAGGTTTTTTTATCAGCAGCTTCAACGACAAAACGAAGACCTGGAACAGCAGGTACTAAAGCGAACTCGACAGCTCGAAAACACGCAAATTGAAATGTTGGTGCGTTTAGCTCGAGCCGCTGAGTACCGCGATGATGAAAGCGGGGAACATGTCTGGCGGGTTTCGCGGACCTCGGCGCTACTGGCCCAGGAACTGGGTTTGGCCGCCGAACGTGTCGAATTGCTGTTGCGGGCGGCCCGCTTGCATGACGTGGGCAAGATTGGCATCCCCGACGGTATTTTGCTTAAACCGGCCAAGCTTACGTCACAGGAGTTCGAGGTGGTGAAAACGCACACTACAGTAGGAGCACAGTTGCTTTCCGGGGGGCAGTCAGAGTTGATAAAGATGGCTGAACTCATCGCCCTGACCCACCACGAACGCTGGGATGGCGGAGGTTACCCTCAGGGTTTGCAAGGTCAACAGATTCCTTTAGAGAGCCGCATTCTTGCCGTGGCTGACACCCTTGACGCCCTTACTCATGACCGCGTACACCAAAAAGCCTGGACCCTAAGCGAAGCAGTAAGCGAAATTAGCGTGCAAAGCGGCAAGCAATTTGACCCCCGGGTGGTGGAGGCCTTTCTAAAACTTTATGAACAGGGTGAGCTGGTGATCACACCGGAAACTTTGGCCTAGTCGTTACCGCTTTTAGTGGGCAAGTCAGCCTCGCTCCAGGCCAGGATGCCGCCGGCAAGGTTCAGACAGTTAAAACCTAGCTCATTAAGCCCTTTGACCACCTTTCCACTACGCCGACCGCTGCGGCAGTAGACCAGGATTTCTTGATCTTTGGGGAGTTCTTGCGCATAACGACCCAAATACTCGGACATGGGCAGCAAGATTTGCTGAGCGGCAATATGCGCCTCGGCGTATTCGATTCGCTCTCTTACATCCAGCAGCAGGGCGCCGTTTTCAATCCGCTGCTGCGCTTCCAAAACATCGATTTCCGGAATATCCATGCCCTACTATAGTTTGGCCGGGCCGTGAAAGCTGTAGTTAAACTGTCATTGCCAAAACTCAGCCGGGGTTTCATCTTGCTAAGTGGAAGGGAGGGCGTTAAATGTCAACACGGTCTGGTTGTTTGAAGGGGCCGTTGTGTAATCTAAAGCTATGGATTTCACAGACAATGCCGCAGGGCCATTAGGCATGCACCCCTATCTTGAGCGGATTATCGGTTATCTCGGCGAGCAAGACCCTATCACCGTGTTAGAAAACAGCCCCGGAAAGCTCGAGCTCTTAGTCTCACAGTTGGGTAGCAACGGCTTAGACAAGAGCTACGCTCCTGGCAAGTGGAGCGCCAGAACCATTCTGGCCCAGCTTGCCGATGTCGAGCTGGGCATGGGTTTTCGCATCCGGCAGACTTTAGCCGAAGCCAAGCATCACATTCAAGCCTTTGACCAAGACGCCTGGGCGCGGCGCTACGCCAGACTCGAGCCCAGTTTAGCGCTGGAGACCTTTCGCGCCTTGCGCTCTTGGAATCTGACGCTCTTTGCCGGTTTTTCTTTAGAAGACTGGTTAAAAGAGGCCGTTCACCCCAAGCGGGGTAAAGAGAGCATTGACTTAATGGTGCGCTTTTTGGCGGGGCATGATCTTAACCACTTGTTGCAGCTCGAACAAATCCTTGAGCAATAACGCCTAGGGAGGAAAGTGGAGCGAGAAATCTCTATCCTCTTATCCCCCTTCCTCAAGCTGACCTTGCCCAGCATAGCGCAGATTGCTTTATGTTATGCTCCTGCAGTTATGGCGATTGAACGTACCTATGCAATGGTTAAGCCAGACGGCGTGAAACGTGGTCTGGTCGGCGAAGTGGTTTCTCGTATTGAGAACAAGGGCTTTAAGATTGTGGGCATGAAGCTCATGCAGATTCCTCGTGAGACTGCCGAGCGTCACTATGGCGAACACAAGGGCAAACCGTTTTTTGAAGCTTTGGTTTCCTTTATCACCAGCGGTCCGGTGGTTGCTATGGTGGTCGAAGGGGAAAATGCTATTGCCGAGTGGCGCAAGATGATGGGTTCCACCAATCCTGCCGATGCTGCTCCGGGCACGATTCGTGGCGACTATGCCAGCACGATTGATGAGAACGTGGCACACGGCTCCGATGCTCCGGCGACCGCCGAGCGCGAAATTGACATTTTCTTTGAGCCGGAGGAGTTGTTGTAAAACCTAAGGCGCAGATTCCGGATAAGAAATTATTGCCAGGTTAAAAAGCGTTTCAGTGTTATTGACAACTGTCCATAAACATCCGGGTGGCTGCTGAGGTAGTCAAGACTGATTCCGAGAAGAAAATTAGGCAGATATTCAAAATCAACAAGAATGAAACGGACTATATTTGGCTTTAAGGTTGGAAGGTGTTGACTTTCCAACCTTTTTATCTTCCAGGCTATAAACTCTTAAGAGAGGTGAGTCATGCCCCAGCTATCCGAGTCAATTAAAAAACTCAAGGCTTCGAGTACAGTTGCTTTTAACACCAAGGCTAATGAACTAAAGCGGAGCGGTGTCGATGTGGTGGCCATGACCGCAGGCGAGCCAGACTTCCAGCCGCCCGCACATGTTTTTGCTGCGGCACAAGAAGCCATTGCCAAAGGTTTGACCAAATACACGCCAGCCGAGGGCATGTTTGAATTGCGCGAGGCAGTCTGTGGCAAGTTTGAACGCGAAAATAAGCTGAGTTACAGCCCCGAGCAGATCATCGTCTCCACCGGGGGCAAACAGGTGCTTTACAACGCCTTTATGGCGGTGCTCAATCCTGGCGACGAGGTGATTATTCCCGCGCCCTACTGGGTGTCTTATCCGGCACAGATACAATTGGCCGGCGGGGTACCGGTGCCGGTGATGACTCGTCCCGAGGATGGCTTTGTGCCCGAGCCAGAGGCGATTCGTACGGCGATAACCGACAGAACGCGGGTAATTCTAATAAATTCGCCCAGCAACCCGACCGGGGCGGTGTATCCACGCGAAGTGGTCAAAGCCATTGTCGAAATGGCAGCCGAGCGCGATATCTGGATTTTTAGCGATGACCTTTACGAGCATCTCATTTATGAAGGGGAATTTACTCCGGCGGCTCAGTACGCTCAGGATAAAACTCTGATAATCCACGGCGCCAGCAAAGCTTATGCCCTAACTGGTTGGCGTATTGGCTATGGTGCCGGGCCTAAAGAGCTGATAAAAGCCATGACGCGCTTGCAAGGGCAAGCTACCAGCGGGGCTAACTCGTTGGCGCAATACGCAGTGATAGCAGCCCTTAATGAAGTGGAAAAGACCCGAGCCTTTATCGAAATGACCAAGAAAGCCTATCTTGAGCGCCGTGACGTGCTGGTGACGGGGCTTAACAGTTTGGGGTTAAAGACACCCAGGCCCCAGGGTGCGTTTTACGTGATGGCCGATCTGACTCGGCTGCACGAAGACGAGACCGAAGCCGCTTTGCTGCTTTTAGAAAAAGCTCATGTGGGTGTGGTGCCCGGCACGGACTTTAACGCACCGGGACAAGCACGGCTTAGTTACGCCACCAGTTTAGAGAACATTCACAAGGCGCTCGAGCGCATCAAAAAACTACTTGATTGACGGTGTACCACAAATTGTTTAAAGAAGTGAGTGGCTAGTAGTCGGTAGTTTGTGGGAAAACCCTTTACTTTCCACTTTTTACTTTTTCCTCAACTTCCAATAAGACCCGCAGGGCGTTTTATAGTTCGGTTCCTTCTCTCTGACAGTAGGCTGACCACCTAATTTTCTACTCGGAATCAGTCTCGACTACTCGGCATCGCTCGGATGGTATTGATAGTTCAATACCACCGAAATGCTCTTTGTAACTGAGTTTTCAGGTTGGGCGGTAAATCAAGGGGCTTTTTTTGCGACATCCGCCGCCCTGAGCAGGGCTTTGCTTAGACCCTCTGTTTGCTTGCCGCCACCCTGGGCCATATCGGGTTTGCCCCCGCCTCGACCCGCGATAAGCGGCAGGGCGTCTTTAAGCAATGCGGCAACGTCTAAAGAGACATTTTGTCCCCGACAGAAAAGAAGTTGGGCGCTGTCTTCTCGTGTAGTTCCCAGCAGTGCCAGCACATCATCGTATTGAGTGAGTGCTTGTGCCAGAGGGCGTAAAAGAGCCGTTTTTCCGGGCTCGAGCCGATATGTGACTAAGCGACCATGCGTCGTTGTCTCGGCCTGTTCTACTAGGTTCTGAGCCAAGGCGGTTGCCAGCGTTTCTTCTAGAGCGTGCAATTGTCTTTTGGTATGAGAAAGCTCATTTTCTAAGGCCTTAACCCGCTTTGGCAGCTTGGCTATTTGGCTGCTGAACTGCAGCGCCAGATCATAGCTGACCCGGTGTTTAAGCCCATAATCTTTCAGGGCTTCCCAGCCGGCCACAAAATAAACCCTGCTCAGCTGGGTTCGGACGCGCTCGAGCCTTAACAGTTTTATCGGCCCGGCTTCGGCGCTGGAACGCAAATGCGTGCCACCACAGGCGGCTAATTCCCAGTCACCCATCTGTACTAAGCGAATCTTGCCGGAAACTTTTGGTGGTCGCCGCAGTTGGTATTGCGACAGTTCTTCCTCACAGACTTCAAAGGCGTAAATCTGGTAGTTGGCATAGACCGCTTCGTTGGCCAAGAATTCGGCCCTTTGCAGGCTGTCCTCGTCCGGCTCACCGGCAAAGTCGATGGTACACACAGGGCTGTTTAGGCCCACAGACTTTGTTTCATAAGCTTCATTGACTCGTAAAAAGGCCTGTGACAGCAAGTGTTGAGCGCTGTGGCGCTGCATGTGCCGGTAGCGCCGCTGCCAGTCAATGATTCCCTTTACTCGTTCACCCACCTTGGGGGGACTGCCTTTAAGTCGGTGCCAGACTTCATCTGCCTGGTTCTTAACCTCAAGCACCACTGCACCGGCCAACTGCCCCGTGTCATGAGGTTGCCCACCGGCGCTAGGGTAAAACAGCGTTTCTTTTAACAGTAGCCAGCTTTGCTCTTCTTTAGCGGGAATGACTCTAAGCACCTGACTCTCAAAGCTTTGTTCATAGCTGTCGGTCTGATAGAGGCGAAGTGTGGACACAGCTAAGTTTAGCTCGAGCCCCGGCACAAAAAAACAAGCGGGTTTTTAGTCCCGCTTGCCAGCATATTCAAGCTTCTTTAACGGCCTAAATAACTCAGATAAGTAAAGTCCTTATCGGCCACCAGACTATGACAGGCGGCGCAGCCCTGCGCTTGTTCTATGCTTCGCCAGCCACCACCAAAACTGCCGTCTTCCTGACGCTCAAAGACACCGTATTGCCAGTCACCACCCTCGGGATTAAAACCGGCGACTTTGCGCATGGTGTAAAGAGTGACAACGTTTAGCGTTTCGGGATCGGTGCGTTCTTTTAGGACAACGCTGCCCTCGGCAAAGGGAAAGCTGCTGTTAACCAGAGTGTCGCCTATGCTCTGCGCGGCGATATCGTTAAAGTAAATATCTTTGGCATTGGGGTGAGCGGATTGCTCAAAGGATTTATTGAGGTTACCGCGCTGCCAGCTTATATAGTCGCTGACTTCCTCGGGTAAGTTAAGACCGGCGGCCAAAACCACCATTGCAGCACTAAGAATCACGACAAAGACAACACCCAGATGGCGCCTGAGCATAATTATCAACTCCCTCTCACGGAATTTTGCTCTACTATGACGGCAAGTTAGAAGCCTTGCGGTTAAATAGAAGACGGAAAGTTTTTTAGTTATTACTCCGAGCCAAGAAATTTGTCCTGATGTTATGCAAATGCTGTGCAAGATACGGTTTATAGCCCCATCTGCCCCTAAACTGGCGCTTGAGCGCTAACGTTAGCGCGAGAAGGGTTGTCTGGTGGGCCGCATTAGATCTGTAAGACATGATTCACAGTTTGAACACGGAGACGCTAGACTGACACAGGAGGCTTCCGTGCGCGATACAGCTCATTTGCTCAACCCAGCCGACCCCGATTTTGACGAAATAGGCGAGTGCAGCCTCGACTATCTTATTACAGACCTTATTACCGGGCTAGGCGAGGATGTCAGCCGTGAAGGCTTACTTAAGACCCCGCAACGTGTTGAAAGGTCACTGCGTTTTTTGACCAGTGGTTATCAGGCGAACGTTGAGGACGTCATCAATGGTGCCTTGTTCGAGGCTGAAGGCTCCGAGATGGTGGTAGTCAAAGACATTGAGTTTTACTCGCTTTGTGAACACCACATGTTACCTTTTTTTGGCACTGCGCACATTGCCTATATCCCTGATAAGCTCATTCTCGGCTTGAGTAAATTCGCCCGTGTCGCCGATGTCTTTGCACGTCGCATGCAGGTTCAAGAACGCATGACTTCGCAGATTGCCGATGCTTTGGAAGAAGTTCTTAAACCCAAAGGCCTGGCCGTGGTGACTGAGGCGAGCCATTTGTGCATGATGATGCGCGGGGTGGAAAAACAGGGCTCGAGCACGCGCACCAGCGCCATGCGTGGTGCCTTTAAAGACGATGCCCGTACCCGCCAGGAATTTTTAGAGGCCATTCGCTGAGCAAAATCTGTTGCTGCTTTGGGTGGCGCTGGGTCTAAAACCACAGTTCTAACAGTTAAATGGCGACAGTAAAAAGTGAAAAGCGGAAAGTAGAAAGTAGTTGGTAGGAGGTGGGGAAACTAGGGGTTTTCTAGCAATTGTAAGAAGCATTCAGGCAATTGGGACTTGTCAATTGTTAAGTACTAACGCCTAACGCCTCCAAAGAACTCCGTTAGAAAGACCTTCTAAAAGGTTTTTCCACCCACCACTAACCACAAACCACCGACCACCAACTTTTAAACCTTTCTCAATTCCGAGTAAAAAACTCGGGTATTGACAGCCCCGGGATAAGTTGGGTAAGATATCGCTCGGATGATAATCCCGACAAGGGTGCTCGGAATTAAAAAGCGCGCGCGTTAAAACGAGATTCCTTGCTTAGAAAGGTTTCAGCTTATGTCGAAACGATTTGCACAAATACTAGGATTCGCTTTGTTAATAGCTTTAGGAGCAGGTGCTCTGGCTCAAACAACACTAACGGTCTATTCGGGCCGTAACGAAGCCTTTATCGGCCCGGTGGTCGCCAGCTTTGAGGCCGCCACTGGTATTGATGTCAAAGTGCGTTATGGTAACACTGCTGAGCTAGCAGCCACTATCTTAGAAGAAGGCAGAAATAGCCCTGCTGATGTCTATCTGGCGCAAGACGCTGGAGCCTTGGGCGCTTTGGCTGCTGCTGGCTTATTTCAGACATTGCCAGAAGACATACTGGCAAAGGTCGAACCGCGTTTTAGGAGCCCCGAGGGGCTTTGGGTGGGAGTGACCGGTAGGGCACGTGTCCTGGTCTATAACAGCAATAATGTCAGCGCCGAGGATTTGCCCAAGAGCGTTTTTGAGCTAACCGACCCCAAGTGGCGAGGCCGCGTGGGCTGGGCGCCTGGCAATGGTTCTTTTCAGGCCTTTGTGACGGCCATGCGCGTGGTCGAGGGTGAAGAGCGCACGCGCCAGTGGCTTACAGATATGCTGGCTAACGGTGTACAGGAATATCCCAATAACAGCTCGCAAGTCGAGGCCGTGGCCCGGGGTGAGATCGACCTGGGTCTGGTCAACCACTACTATCTGTTCCGCTTTTTAGCCGAGCAAGGCGAAAACTTCCCGGCACGTAACCAGTATCTTTCCGACGCTGATATCGGCTCGCTGGTGAACGTGGCGGGCGCGGGTATTTTGGCCACCAGTGAGCAAACCGAAGCCGCTGAGCAATTTATTGACTTTTTGTTAAGCCCCGAGGCTCAGCAGCACTTTACCGATACGGTTTTTGAATATCCGCTGGTCAAGGGCATTGTCACTAATCCGCTGCTTTTACCCCTGTCAGAGTTACAAACGCCGAACCTAGACCTCTCGGACTTGCAGGATTTAGAGGGTACGCTCGAGCTCTTGCAAGAAGTAGGCGCTTTCTGACGCCGAGCCGGGAATACGCAAAGATAAAGAAAAAGGCTGGGAGTTTTCCAGCCTTTTTCTTTGGTGTATGGCCCTAAAGAAGATTGCGCTCGAGCCACTTGGCCACGCCGTATTTTTCCGGCGCCGCCACGTGCTCGGCGGCCAAACGAAGAACATCCGGGTGGGCATTGTGGCCCACGGCGATGCTGTGGCCTGCCCACTGCATCATGCTGATGTCGTTTAGACCGTCGCCAAAGGCAATGGTTTTTGATTGAGGGACTTCAATTTCCTCGGCGATGCGTTTTAGCGCCGCGCCTTTGTGTCCGTCTTCGCCGGTAATCTCCAGACCAAAATGATCCCAGCAATAATAGGTGAGCTCAGGATAAAACGGGCTGAGTTTTTGATAAAGCTCCTGGGCTTTTTGTGGAGACTTAAGCACCACTTTGTTGGCAGACTCGCCGGTATAAGCGTCATAGTTTGCCAGATGGTGCTTGAACCTGCGCGCCCAGTCCCAGCTGGCGGACTCAGGGTCTTTGACATAGATGGTTTCACGTACGGCAAAAGACAGTTCGGCGCCGTTGTCTCCGTAGAGTTTGAGCAGGTCTTGGATGATTTGGCCGCCAATTTTGGCCTGATGCAAGATGCCGCCTCTAGCGTCGGTAATGGTGGCGCCGTGGTTGGTAGCATAAAGGCCTTTTAAACCCAAAAGCTCAAGATAGGATTGTGCCGTTGTCTGCGAGCGACCGGTGAGCACCGTGATGGCATGGCCCCGGCGCTGTACTGCTTTAATGGCTGAGAGCGTGCGTTCGTTCAGTTCATAGTCCTCGGTTACGATGGTGCTGTCTAAGTCAAAAGCCAATAACATCAGTCTTAGCCTACCACTCACTGTAAAATAGGCTGCAACAGGGCTGACGCATCTTAACTTGGGATAAGCCCCTTGAGGATACGCGCACGAAAGTCGTCATCCCAGGCCGCCCTTTTGCGCTTACCTTTGAGCGAGCCTTTGGAGGCATCTTGTCTGAGCAGGCTCAGAGCAAACTG
>JASBUK010000073.1 GCA_030147925.1 Trueperaceae bacterium | reverse complement strand
GCTGGCTCGCCAAGTGGGGGTGCCATATATCGTGGTGTTTTTGAATAAGACCGATATGGTGGACGATGAAGAACTGCTGGAACTGGTGGATATGGAGGTGCGGGAACTGCTTTCTAGCTACGAATTTCCGGGAGATGATATTCCCGTGGTGACCGGCTCAGCTCTCAAAGCCCTGGAAGCCCTGCAAGCCAACCCTAATACCCAACGTGGTGAAAACGAGTGGGTGGATAAAATCTGGGAACTCCTAGACGCAATCGACTCCTATATTCCCACTCCCGAACGCGACGTGGATAAACCCTTCTTGATGCCGGTTGAAGACGTCTTTACCATTACCGGACGCGGTACCGTGGCGACCGGCCGGGTGGAACGTGGTGTGGTTAAGACGGGCGAGGAAGTGGAAATCGTGGGTTTGAGCGAAACCCGCAAGACAGTTGTGACCGGCGTAGAGATGCACCGTAAGACCCTGGATCAGGGCCTGGCGGGGGATAATGTGGGGGTACTGTTGCGGGGCGTGTCGCGCGATGATATCGAACGGGGCCAAGTGCTGGCGAAACCAGGCTCTATCACCCCCCATACGGAATTCAGAGGCTCGGTCTACGTGCTTAAGAAAGACGAAGGGGGTAGACATAGCGCGTTTTTCAGCGGTTACCGCCCGCAGTTTTACTTTCGGACGACAGACGTAACCGGGGTAGTGACACTGCCAGCAGAAGTAGAGATGGTGATGCCCGGGGATAACGTGGAACTGAACGTGTCGCTGATCAAACCGATAGCCATGGAAGAGGGCTTGCGCTTTGCGATACGCGAGGGTGGCCGGACGGTTGGTGCTGGCGTTGTGACTGCGGTTACGAAGTAGGTTTTTGATGGCATCAGCTCCGCTTATTCGCATTAAATTACGAGGCTTTGATCACCGTAGCCTCGACTCCTCGGCGACCAAGATCGTCGAGACGGTTCGGCGCACGGGCGCTAAGGTAGCAGGACCAGTTCCGCTGCCCACCCGGACCCGGCGTTTCTGTGTCTTGCGCAGCCCTTTTGTAGACAAGGACAGCCGCGAACACTTTGAAATCCGTACCCACAACCGCCTCATTGACATCAAGGCGCCGACCAAAAACACCATCGATAGCCTCATGCATTTAGACCTCCCCACAGGGGTTGACATCGAGATTAAGACGGTCGGAGGACGTTAAGCGTGAAAGGGATTCTAGGCACCAAAATTGGCATGACCCAAGTGTGGCGCGGCGACCGGCTCATCCCGGTTACCGTAGTACTGGCTGGGCCCTGTCCAGTGGTGCAACGAAAGACTAATGACAGTGACGGCTACAGTGCCGTGCAGCTTGGCTGGGTTGACAAGCGCGACAAAGTGGCAAGCAAGCCACAACTGGGCCACGCCAAGAAAGCCGGTGTGTCCGCCCAACGCCATCTGGTGGAGTTTCGCGACTACAGCCCGGAAGACGATGCGGTAACTGTAGACATTTTTGAGGCTGGTCAAAATGTTGACGTGACCGGCACCTCCAAAGGGCGTGGTACCACCGGCGTTATGAAACGCTGGAACTTCAGCGGCATGGGGGCTTCGCACGGTGTGAAGAAAAAGCACCGTCACCCCGGTTCTATTGGCCAGCGTAAGTCTCCGGGTCGTGTTTATAAAGGTAAGAAAATGGCCGGACATTATGGTGGCGAACGAGTTACCACCGTCGGGCTCGAGCTGCTCGAAATTCGTACTGACGACAACCTGCTGCTTATCAAAGGGTCGATTCCTGGTCCCAATGGCGGCTTGGTCATCGTTAAAGATTCAAAAAGGAAGGTGAGCTAATGCCTATTACGTTAGATGTAGTTGGTAGCGGGCGTAAGGTCACCGTGGACTTGCCGGAACCCAAAGAGGCTGTGTTGCACGAAGTGGTGGCCTGGCAGCTTTCTAAACGCCGCCGGGGTACTGCCGCGACCAAGACGCGGGGCATGAAGACCGGTTCGACGGCAAAAATCTATCCGCAGAAAGGAACAGGGCGGGCGCGTCACGGCGATCGCAAGGCTCCTATTTTTGTCGGTGGAGGTACTACCTTTGGGCCGCAACCGCGAGACTATAGTTACTCTTTACCCAAAAAGGTTCGCCGTTTGGGTCTGGAGATGGCCTTGGCGGCTCGAGCCGGTGACGGTAAGCTGACCTTGGTTGAGTCGTTTAATGTTGGCGGTAAGACCAAAGAGTTTGTCGCCTGGGCCAAGGACCACGGTTTCGAGGGCCAAGAGCGCGTCTTGCTTGTCACCGATGACGAGTATGCCCGTCGCGCCGCGCGCAATCTTCCCTGGGTGGGTGTGCTGCCGCGCAAGGGTATAAACGTCTATGACATCCTGCGCTATGATCATCTGATTGCCGATGCCGACATCTTTGTCGGTGATGACGCCGCCGAGGAGGTGGCCCAGTGACCGCTCATGATGTCATTTTCGCGCCGGTTCTCAGTGAAAAGGCCGTAGCGGGGGTCGAGGAAAGCAAATATGCTTTTTACGTCCACCCCAAGGCCAACCGCAGCCAAATCAAAGATGCCGTCGAAACTGTTTTCGATGTGGATGTCGTAAAGATCAATCTGGTCAACTTGCGTGGCAAGGTCAAGTCGCTGGGTCGCTATTCCGGTTGTCGTCCTGCTCGCAAGAAAGCCATCGTCACACTCAAACCGGGCCAGCGTATTCAGCAGCTCGAAGGTCTAACCTAAGGGAGGACTAGATGCCTACTAAGAAATATCGTCCCTATACTCCCTCCCGTCGCTTTATGACCACCTCGGATTTTGCGGAGCTTACCAAAAGCCAGCCGGAAAAGTCCTTGCTTAAGCCGCAAAAGAAGAGCGGCGGCAGGAACAATCGTGGCCGTATCACCTCGCGTTTTCGTGGGGGTGGACACAAGCGCCGCTATCGTGTGATCGACTTTCGCCGCCGGGACAAAGAAGGCGTGCCCGCTAAGGTCGCCGGTGTCGAATACGATCCCAACCGCAGTGCCAATATCGCTTTGCTGCACTACTTAGACGGTGAAAAGCGTTACATCCTGGCTCCGGATAAACTCAGCATCGGCAGCCGCATCGTGGCCGGGCCGGACGCCGAGCCGGTCTTGGGCAACGCCCTGCCGCTGCGCTTTATCCCCATCGGGACGGTGGTGCACAACGTAGAACTGATTCCGGACAAGGGTGCTCAGCTCGCTCGCAGCGCCGGAGTTAGCATTCAGATTCAAGGTCGTGACGGTAACTACGTCACCTTGCGGTTGCCCAGTGGCGAACTGCGCCGCGTTCACGGCGAGTGCTATGCCACTATAGGAGTGGTAGGCAACGCCGAACACAAGAACATCGTGTTGGGTAAAGCCGGACGCAAGCGCTGGATGGGCCGCAAGCCGCACCAGCGCGGCCGCGCCATGAACCCGGTAGATCACCCCCATGGCGGTGGTGAAGGTCGCTCGACCAGTGGTCGTCCGCCAGTCAGCCCCTGGGGTCAGCCTGCTAAAGGTTACAAAACTCGTAACAAGCGCAAGAACAGTTCTAAGTTTATTGTTCGTCGCCGGAAGGGAAGTCGCTAATGGCCCGCAGTATGAAAAAGGGTCCTTTTGTTGACGAGCATCTGCTTGACAAAATTGACGCCGCCAATGAATCGGGTGACCGCAAGGTTATCCGTACCTGGAGCCGCCGCAGCACTATCGTGCCCGAAATGGTAGGCCATACTATCGGTGTTTATAACGGTAAGCAGCACGTGCCCGTCTTTGTTCAGGAAAATATGGTCGGCCACAAGCTTGGTGAATTTTCACCGACACGTACCTACCGTGGTCACGGGGCAGGGAAGAAATAATGGAAGCAAAAGCCAAGCTCACCATGCTTCGCGCGACCCCACAAAAGACGCGTTTGGTGGCCAACTTAATTCGTGGTAAGGATGTCAAGGAGGCTGAAGACATCTTGCGCTTTACCCCCAGAGGTGCGGCCAAGCCAATGCTTAAGCTGCTACAGAGTGCCAAAGCCAATGCTGTTAACAATCACGATATGTTTGAAGACAGCCTGTTCGTGTCCAAGATCATGGTAGACGAAGGTCCAACGCTGAAGCGTTACCTCCCCCGTGCTCGTGGCCGCGCCGACTTGCTGCGCAAGCGTAGCTGCCACATCACTGTTGTTCTGGAGGAGAGACGTGGGTAATAAAATCAATCCCGTAGGCTTTCGCTTAGGTGTAAACAAAACGCCGTCTGCGCGTTGGTATGCCAATAGCAAAAGCTACCCCAAACTCTTGGGTGAAGACGAGCGGATTCGTCAAGTGGTTATGGCTGATGTTGGCCGTAGTGGTGTGGCTCGCATCGACATTGAGCGTGCTGCTCACAATGTGAACGTCACCATTCACACGGCCAAGCCCGGCGTGGTGATTGGTCGTGGTGGTGAGTCAATCAAGCTCTTGCGCAGCAAGCTAGATGAAGTTGTCGATGGCGGCACCGTGGCAGTCAATGTTCAGGAGATTAGCAACCCCAACACCAATGCTGCGCTGATTGCCCAGCGTATTGCCGAACAGCTCGAGCGCCGTTTTGCTTTCCGTCGGGCCATGAAACAGGCTGTGCAACGTACCATGGAGTCCGGCGCCAAGGGCGTTAAAGTTCGTTGTTCAGGGCGTTTGGGTGGAGCAGAACAGGCTCGCCCCGATTGGTATAGCGATGGCCGGGTGCCGTTGCAGACTTTGCGTGCCGACATTGACTACGGTACTGCCGAGGCCAAGACTACCTATGGCATCATCGGTGTCAAGGCCTGGGTGTTTAACGGCGAAATTGTCGGTGACAAGACCCGCCGCGCCGCAGTTTTGCCACGTCCGCGTCAGGATGAAGATAAGCGTCGTCGTCGTCGTCCGCAGGCTCGCCGCCGCCCTGATCGTTCGCGTGTTGACAGGGAGAGAAAGTAATGCTGTTACCAAAGCGTGTTAAATACCGTAAGCAGATGCGTGGCCGCATGAGTGGTGCCGCTAAAGGCGGCGACTATGTTGCCTTTGGCGACTACGCCCTAGTAGCGATGGAACCCGCCTGGATCAAGTCGAACCAGATCGAGGCTTGCCGCATTACCATGAGCCGTTATTTTAAACGTGGCGGTAAAATCTACATTCGTATTTTCCCAGATAAACCCGTTACCAAAAAACCGGCTGAAGTTCGCATGGGTAAGGGTAAAGGTGCAGTGGAATACTGGGTGGCGGTAGTCAAGCCTGGTCGCGTGATTTTCGAAGTCGCTAACGTCAGCGAAGCGCAGGCCAAAGAGGCATTCCGCTTAGCCAGCCACAAGCTGCCTATTAAGACCAGGATGGTCAAGCGGGAGGTA
This sequence comes from Trueperaceae bacterium, assembly GCA_030147925.1. Taxonomy (GTDB): domain Bacteria; phylum Deinococcota; class Deinococci; order Deinococcales; family Trueperaceae; genus JASBUK01. The sequence goes on along the minus strand of JASBUK010000073.1, from coordinate 10,602 downwards.
TACGATGAAGCCCAATGAGATTCGTAACCTAGATATAGATGAGATCAACGAAGAGGTGGCCAAGCGGCGTGAGGAGCTGCTGGATTTGCGTTTTCAGGCTGCGGTCGGTCAGGCCAGTAACCCCAAGCGCATCCGCACTGCCAAACGTGAAATCGCCCGCTTGCTCACCGTAGCTAAAGAACTAGGAGAGTCGCGATGAAAAAGGTCTTACAGGGCCGGGTGGTGAGCGATAAAGCCGATAAGACCGTGACGGTTAATGTCGAGCGCCGCTTTAAGCATCCGCTCTATGGCAAGGTCGTGGCCGTGTCTAAAAAATACCTGGCACACGACGAAGACAACGAATACGGGGTAGGTGACTTCGTTGAGATCACTGCGCGCCGTCCAATTAGCAAGACCAAGCGTTTTGCGGTCACTCGACTTATTGAGAAGGCGAGGGGCTAAATGATTCAGCAAGAGAGTTATCTCGATGTCGCCGATAACTCCGGCGCGCGCCAGATTCAGTGCATCCGTGTTTTAGGAACAGGGACGCAGTTTTTCGGTGGTGTCGGAGATATCATCGTGGCTGCTGTCAAAGATGCCATTCCTCATGCTGCCGTTAAAAAAGGTGATGTGGTCAAAGCGGTGATCGTGCGCACCAAAAAAGAGATCAACCGGCCTGATGGTAGCAGCATCCGCTTTGATTCCAATGCGGCAGTGATTCTTAATAACCAGAATGAGCCTCGTGGCACACGTGTCTTTGGCCCGGTTGCACGCGAGCTGCGTGACAAGAAGTTTATGCGCATTGTGTCGCTGGCTCCGGAGGTTCTCTAAATGGCAAAGGTCAAGCCCCTGTTTGTTAAGCGTGGCGATACTGTTCGCGTTATGACCGGTAAGTTCAAGGGCGCCGAAGGTAAGGTCATGGCCGTTTTTCCGCAGCAAAACCGCATCATTGTGGAAAACGTCAACGTAATCAAAAAAGCGCAGCGTCCTACGCAGGAAAATCCGCGGGGTGGCTACAGCGAACGTGAAGCTCCCATTAACGCCAGCAACGTGCGTATTCTCGATCCGCAAAGCGGCGAGCCGACCCGGGTTGGCTACAAGGTTTTAGACGGCGGCGAAAAGGTACGCATCAGCGTAAAGACCGGCGCTAACCTAGACGAATAAGTTGGTGACTGATATATGAGTACGACGGTAAATGCTCCCCTAAGACAAAAATATCTTGACGCGGTCAAGCCGGCTCTTAAAGAGCGCCACAGCTATGACAACGTCATGGCCATCCCCAATGTCGAGAAAATCGTTATTAACATGGGGCTGGGCGAGGCCCGGGAGGACTCCAAGGTGCTCGAGCGGGCTGCAAAAGAACTAGCGCAGATAGCTTTGCAGCGCCCGGTGATCACCAAGGCTAAAAAGTCGGTGTCGAACTTTAAAGTGCGCACAGGCATGCCTATTGGTCTTAAGGTAACGTTGCGTGGTGAGCGCATGTGGTTTTTCTTGGACAAGCTTATTAGCGTGGCTCTGCCTCGCGTACGTGATTTTCGCGGTGTGAGTAGTGCTGCTTTTGATGGCCGCGGCAATTACAGCTTGGGTCTGCGTGAGCAGTTGGTCTTTCCGGAAATTAGCTATGACCAGATCGATGGCATTCGCGGTATGGATATTGCCATTGTTACATCGGCACAAACAGACGAGGAAGCCAGGAGCCTTTTAGAGCTGCTCGGCATGCCTTTTGGTAAATAAGGAGGCAAGATGGCTACTAAGGCTCATATTGCAAAATCGAAACGTACGCCTAAGTTTAAGACCCGGCAAGTCAATCGTTGCCAGCGCTGTGGCCGTGCAAAAGGCTATCTTCGTGCTTTTGGCCTGTGTCGTATCTGCATGCGGGAAATGGCCCACAAGGGTTATCTACCGGGTGTGACTAAGTCCAGCTGGTAATTAGGGTTAGCAGCGATAAGAAAGATTAACGGTTCTAGAGATGATGGTCAGTGTGTTTGCACTGATACCAATCTCGCAGAAGGGACGATAAATGCAGACAGATCCAGTTGCTGACATGTTGACGCGCATTCGTAATGCGGTGGCTATTGCTTCATCAGACGTTGACGTGCCGGCCAGTAAATTCAAAAAAGCGCTTGCGGAATTGCTAGTTAGCGAGGGCTATTTGAAGTCCGTCGAAGAGGTAAGTGAAGAAGGTAAGGCGCTGCTGCGCATTGGCCTAAAATACGGTCCGCGCCGCAAATCTATCATCAATGAGATCAAGCGGGTTTCCAAGCCGGGCCGCCGTGCTTACAGCAAGGCCAAGGCCGTACCGGTGGTTCGTGGGGGACTCGGGATTGCCGTGATTTCCACCCCGGCTGGATTGCTGGCTGACCGTGATGCTCGTCGCAAGAACGTTGGTGGCGAAGTAATTTGTGAGGTTTGGTAATGTCGCGGATTGGTAGAGCGCCCATCGATCTGCCCAGCGGTGTCGATCTAAACATCAAGGCAGGTGAGCTTGTAGTTAAGGGGCCAAAGGGCCAGTTGGTGGTATTTATCAGCCCGCGTCTGACGGTTAAAAACGAAGGTGGCACGGTTTTTATCGAGCGCCTGAGTGACAATCGTAGTGATCGTGCCCAGCACGGTTTAGCCCGCAGCCTGCTAAACAACGCCATACTTGGCGTGACTCAGGGTTTTGTGCGCAACCTTGAAATCCGTGGTGTGGGTTTCCGTTGTGCTATGAAAGGCAAGCAGCTCGAGCTCAGCTTAGGTTTTTCTCACCCGGTAGTTATCGATCCTCCCGAAGGCGTCACTATAAATGCTCCAGAACCAACCAAGATCACCGTCAGTGGTATTAACAAGCAGTTGGTAGGACAGGTTGCCGCTAATATCCGAGCCGTTCGTCCGCCTGATTCCTATCACGGTAAAGGCGTTCGTTACGAAGGTGAGCAAATCAGGCTCAAGGCCGGTAAAGCTGCCGCCAGGTAATTAAGGATTAGGTGAATTGATGAAAGCATTAAGCACAAAAGAGCGTCGTCAATTGCGTACCAGACGCCGTCTGCAACGTCCGGTGGACAGCGGACGTCTGCGTCTGAGTGTGTTTCGCAGTGCTAAGCATATTTACGCTCAGATCATTAACCAAAACGAAGGACGCACGGTAGTCGAGGCCAATAGCAAGAGCCTAGGCCTAGCTGGTAAGAAAACGGAGCAGGCGCGCGAGGTGGGCAAAATGCTGGCCGAGCGGGCGCTGGTCGCCGGCGTAAAAACCGTGATTTTTGATCGCGGATCGTATCGTTATCATGGTCGCGTCAAGGCCTTGGCCGAAGGCGCACGCGAGGGAGGCCTGGACTTCTAATGGCAGATACCGAATTTGAAGATAAGGTGATATTTATCCGCCGTACCGCCAAGACCTATAAAGGCGGACGCCGTTTCCGCTTCGGTGCCATGGTAGTTGTTGGTGATCGCAATGGCCGTGTGGGCGTGGGCTTGGGGAAAGCCAAAGAGATACCTGTGGCCGTGCAAAAAGGTCAGGCGGTGGCTCGGCGCAATCTTGTTGAAGTGCCTATTGAGGAACCGGGAACTGTTCCCCACAGGGTTTTAGGTGAACACGGCACTAGTAAAGTGATGCTAAAGCCTGCTGGCGCCGGTACCGGTGTTATTGCCGGAAGTGTGCCCCGGGCGATTGTCGAGCTTGCCGGTTACCGTAACCTCTTGACCAAAGAACTGGGTTCACGCAATCAAACTAATGTTGCTTACGCGGTTATTGATGGGCTTAAGCAACTTAAGACCTATGAAGAAATTCAGCGTGAAAAGGAGGTTGCAGAGTGAAAATCACCCTAAAATGCAGCCTCATCGGCACAAAAAAAGACCACCGCGCTACCATTAGAGCACTTGGCCTGAAAAAGACCGGTGACTCGCGAGAAGTCCTTGATACGCCTGATGTGCGCGGTATGGTCAATAAGGTTAGCTATTTATTGGAAATTGAAAAGCAGGAGGCAAGTAAGTGAAACTTAATGACTTAAAGCCTGCACCAGGAGCAAAAAAAGTGCGGCGACGCGTTGGCCGGGGTCTCGGTAGCGGTCGTGGTAAGACCGCTGGACGGGGTCAAAAAGGTCAAAAGAGCCGCAGTGGTTTCAGTCAGGGTGCAGGCTGGGAAGGTGGACGTTCACCCCTAGTTGCCCGTTTACCCAAGCGCGGGTTTAACCACCCGAGTGAGAGCTTTCAGCTGGTTAACCTAAAAGACCTCAACGGTTTTGAAGAAGGAACTACTGTTACTGTTGAACTGCTGCGCCAGGTTGGTCTGCTTCGTCATTTGAACCGCCCCGTCAAACTTTTGGGTGACGGTGAGCTGACAGTGAAAAAATTAAAGCTCGAGCTTGATGCTTACAGTAAAAGCGCTATCGCTGCAATCCAAGCTAGTGGTGGCACTGTTAAAGGGGCAACTGCTGAAGAGGCAAGCGGGGAGTCCGAATAATGTTAGCGGCGTTTCGCAACGCTCTGCTTATTCCTGACCTGCGCGCGAAACTCATTGTCACCATTGGTTTGCTGGCGATTTATCGCTTGATGGTCTTTATCCCCACGCCGGGTGTAGACATCAATGCACTAAGATCGGGAGCCTTTGGTCAAAGCGACATCTTTGGCCTGCTCAATTTTATTTCTGGTGGTAACTTTGAGGTCTTTTCGATTGCTGCGCTGGGGGTAATCCCCTACATTACCGCCAGCATCATTATCCAGTTGCTCACCTCAGTCTACCCGCCCTTAGAGAAACTCTCTAAAGAAGGCGAGGAAGGCCGCCGGAAAATTACCCAGTACACCCGTTTAAGTGCCACAGCACTAGGGGCCATTCAGTCACTGTTTTTAGCAATAGCCCTGTTAGGGCCAAGCGCTTTGCGTATTGGCTGGAGCAACGGTCCGTTTTTCTGGTTTACGGTGCTGGTTACTCAGGTGGCAGGCATTACCCTGGTGATGTGGCTGGGTGAAAAGATAACTGAGTTTGGTATCGGTAACGGAATCTCCCTGATTATCTATGCTGGAATTGTGGCGGCCTACCCCAGCGCTATCGGGCAGCAGTTTGCACTTATTGGTAGTGGCGAGGGTAATATCTTTGGCCTGATCATCTTCATCGTTTTGCTGATCTTTGCCATTGCCGGTATGGTGCTGGTGCAGCAGGCTGAAAGGCGCATCCCGGTGCAGTATGCCCGCAAGGTGGTTGGGCGCAAGGTCATGGGTGGTCAAACGACCTACATCCCCTTACGCTTAAATGCTGCCGGGGTTATTCCCATCATCTTCGCCGTTTCAGTCATCATCCTGCCGAGCACCTTTATCGGGGCTTTCCCGGATGTGCTGTGGATTCAGCGGCTTGGTGCTTGGTTCAACCCCTCGGTGTGGCAGGGTCTGTTAACCAGTACGATCTTGATCATGCTCTTTACCTATTTTTACACGCAGATTTCTTTTGACCCACGCCGCATTAGCGAAAACCTGCGCGAGTACGGCGGCTTTGTGCCCGGCGTTCGTCCTGGACAGCCCACCACCGAGCATTTGACCAAAATTACCGTGCGCATCACCTTCTGGGGCGCACTGTTCTTAGGCTTGGTCAATGCCCTGCCGCAGATTTTTGGCTGGATCACCAACACGGGTCAGCTACCTTTTGCGTTTTCCGGAACTGGTTTGCTGATTGTCGTTGGTGTGGCCTTAGACACCTTAAAACAGCTTGAATCGCAACTTACGATGCGTCACTACGAGGGTTTTGTCAGCAAGGGACGCATTCGCGGTCGTGGGAGACGTTTCTAGTGACTGACTCCAGCGTTGCGCAAACTGAAGTCCTGTTGCTGATGGGGCCTCCTGGTGCCGGTAAGGGCACGCAGGCGCTTAAACTGGCGCAAGCTCGTGGGCTGCATAAGCTCTCAACTGGTGATATGTTGCGTGACCATGTAAAACGTGGTACCGACTTGGGCCGACAAGCCAAGAGCATTATGGATGCCGGAGAACTGGTACCGGACGAGCTGATTATTGCCATGGTGCGTGCCGAACTTGAAAAACAAACTCCGGTGCGAGTGCTCTTGGATGGTTTTCCGCGCACTGCTGCACAAGCTGAAGCACTCGACAGACTTTTATCGGAATTGCAGGTCTCGATAACGGCTGTAGTGCTGCTTGAAGTTCAGGAAGACGAGTTGGTAAAGCGTCTTTTGAGTCGGGCCGAACGAGAGGGCCGCAGCGATGACAACGAAACGACCATCCGCAACAGAATGCAGGTCTATCAGAGACAGACAAAGCCTCTGATCGACTACTACCAACGCAGCGGTCAACTACGCCATGTCAACGGGCTCGGCCCTGTCGATGAGGTTTTAGTTCGCATAGCTGAGGTCTTGCCTTGATCCTTAAGAGTAAAAGCGAGCTAGAGATCATGGCCGAGGCGGCGGTGATCAACCGGGAAGCGTTGGAAGCGATTGAGCCGACGATTAAACCCGGAATCACTACCGCCGAGTTGAATGAAATCGCTGAAAATGCTATTCTTTCACGCGGTGGTAAGCCCGCTTTTAAGGGCTACCGCGGTTTCCCAGCGACACTATGCACCTCCGTCAATGAAGTGGTGGTCCACGGTTTTCCCGATGACCAGCCCTTGGCTGAGGGCGATATTGTGTCGGTTGATATTGGTACCTTTTACCGGGGCTATGCCGCTGATATGGCCAAGACCTATGCAGTGGGCAAGATTTCGGTAGAGGCACAACGTTTGCTCGATGTCACCGAGCGTGCGCTGTACGTAGGCATCGAAGTGGCTCGAGCTGGTAACCGACTCGGTGACGTTTCCGCGGCAATTCAAAACGTCGTCGAGAAGGAAGGCTTTTGGGTCGTGCGGGAATTTGTGGGTCATGGCATTGGCCGTGAATTTCACGAAGCTCCCGAAGTGCCCAATTACGGTCGCGCGGGGACAGGCCCTGTTCTCCGTCCCGGTCTCGTCTTGGCTATTGAACCGATGGTGACCCAAGGTCGCACTCAGGTCGTAGTTTTGGGCGATGGCTGGACGGCACCCACCGCAGACGGGAGTCTGGCTGCGCATTTTGAGCATACCGTCGCCATCAGTGAAGACGGTCCACGTATTCTCACCGCTCGCGACCAAAGACCCAGGGAGCGAGCTGTCATCAAAGGAGGCGTTGATGGCGCGTAAGAAATCGGGTGGCAGAAAACGCCCACCCAGAACCGAAAGGGAGCGCCCGGAAGAGACTACCCAAGACACCATTCGAACCGAAGGTGTCGTTTTGGAGGCTCGACCAAACACTACTTTTTTGGTACAGCTTGATGCTGGCCCGGAGATTCTTGCCCATGTCGGTGGCAAGATGCGGCGGCATTATATTCGCATCCTTCCCGGTGACAGAGTGGTGCTGGAAATCAGCACCTATGACCCCGAAAAGGGTCGCATCGTTTATCGTAAATAGGAGAATTATGAAGGTTCGCGCATCTGTAAAACCCATCTGCGACAAGTGCAAGGTGATTCGCCGGCACGGTAAGGTTTTCGTCATCTGCTCGGTCAATCCGAAGCATAAGCAAAGGCAAGGTTAAAATGGCAAGAATAGCAGGCGTTGATCTTCCTCGGGAAAAGCGTGTCGAACACGCCCTGCCGTATATTTACGGCATCGGCCTAAGCCGCTCGCAGGAAATTCTTAGCAAAACTGGAGTCGATCCCGATACCCGGGTTAAGGACCTAGCGGAAGACGAAGTGCTTAAACTCCGCGAGGCCGTCGAAAAAGAATACAAAGTCGAAGGCGACTTGCGCCGCGAAGTGCAGCTCAACATCAAACGTTTGATGGACATTGGTTGTTACCGAGGCTTGCGTCATCGCCGCGGTCTGCCGGTACGGGGCCAATCGACCAAGACAAATGCCAGAACCCGTAAAGGCCCACGCCGCACGGTGGCAGGTAAGAAGAAAGCGACGAAGAAGTAGGAGTAATCTATGGCAAAAGCACCTGCTAAATCCAAAACCAAAAAGCGCGTCAAACGCAATCTTGCCGAAGGCAAGGCCTTTATCCACGCGAGTTACAACAACACCATTGTCACCATTACCGATATGGATGGTAATACCGTGGCCTGGTCCAGCTCTGGCAGTATCGGCTACAAAGGTTCTAAAAAGGGTACGCCCTACGCCGCTCAATTGGCCGCTGCCGACGCGACCCGCAAGGCTCAGAATATGGGCTTAAGTCAGCTTGACATCATAATTCGGGGCACTGGCTCGGGTCGTGAGCAGGCAATTCGCTCTATCCAGGCCACGGGTGTGAATGTGCGCACCATTATTGACGACACCCCCGTACCACATAATGGTTGCCGCTTGCGCAAGCGCAAGCGGATGTAAGGTATTAACTAAGCTTTTTAAGAAATTTTTGAAGGAGACCAATGGCACGTTACACAGGACCAGTTTGTAAGCTTTGCCGCCGCGAGGGTACAAAGCTTTATCTAAAAGGAGATCGCTGCTACAGCGCTAAGTGCGCCATCGAAAAGCGTCCCTATCCTCCCGGTCAGCACGGTCAGCGTCGTGGCCGCAAGCTGAGCGATTTTGGCATTCGTTTACGTGAGAAGCAAAAGTTGCGCCGCATCTACGGCATGAGCGAAAAGCAATTCAGAAACCTCTTTGACCAAGCAGTAGGACAAGAAGGCGCGACGGGACAGGTGTTTTTAGCCCTGCTCGAAAGCCGCTTGGACAGCGTAGTTTATCGGCTGGGTGTTGCCAGCAGCCGTGCTCAGGCCCGGCAGCTTATAAACCAGGGGCATATTGCCGTTGAGGGCAAGCGCTTAGATGTTGCCAGCTACCGGGTAAAACCAGGTAGTGAAGTTTCGGTTCATCCCAGCTCTACAAAACTCGGAATAATCCGACAGAATGTCGAGGCCAGCCGCCGTCGCAAAGTAGGCCCCTGGCTCGAATTTGATGCGGATAATCTCAAAGGTACTTTTTTACGCCAACCTGCTCGTGAAGACCTGGTTGTTCCGGTAAATGAACTGCAGGTTATCGAGTATTACTCGAGATAAGCCGGTCGAGGTTTAGGAGATTAAGGTGCAGATTACACCTGAACTAAAAACAAACGTTACGGATCAGTATGGCGAGTTTGTGCTCGAGCCGCTAATGCGTGGTTACGGCCAGACCTTGGGTAACCCGCTGCGCCGCATCCTGCTTTCGTCTGTCCCGGGAACGGCTGTTACCAGCGTTTATATTGAAGACGTATTACACGAATATTCGACTATTGAAGGGGTCAAAGAGGATGTCATGCAGATCATCCTCAACCTCAAGGAACTGGTTGTTAAGCTTCACGATAACGAGCCGGTTACGCTTATGCTGCGTGCCGAGAGCGAAGGTGAAGTGAGCGCCAAGGACTTTGAAGTGCCGGCTAATGCCGAGATTATAAATAGTGATTTGCACATTGCCACCCTTACCAAAGGTGGCAAGCTGGTCATGGAAGTTCGTGTTGAAGCTGGCCAAGGCTATGTACCCGCCGAGATTCACGGCACTAAGGATCGCATCAACTCGATTCCAGTAGACGCGGTTTTTACCCCGGTGCGCCGGGTTGCCTATCGTGTTGAAGATACCCGTGTCGGGCAAAGAACCGACCTTGACCGCCTGGTCCTGCGCATCTGGACCGATGGCAGCGTTGATCCCGCTGAGGCTTTAAACACTGCCGTGGACACCCTGCGGAGCCAACTGGCGGTCTTTAATGGCGAAAATGCCTTAGTCAGCGAAGAAGTGCCGGTAATGACCATTCCAACACCGGTGAGCGAAGAGCCGACAACCGAAAAGGCCGAGGCCACCCGCATGAGCCTTGATAGCCTTGATCTTTCCAGCCGGGTCCTGCATTCTTTACAAGAAGAAGGCATTGACTCCGTTGATGCGCTTTTGGCACTTTCCGAGCGCGACTTAAAGAAAGTGGGCGGTGTAGGCGATAAGTCTCTTGAAGAGATTAAGGAGCGGCTTGGGGCCCGTGGCCTGAAGCTAAAGGAGTAAATCATGAGACACTTATCACAAGGACGCAAACTAAACCGCCACAGCAGCCACCGCATCGCCTTAGCTCGCAGTCAGGCGACACAGCTTTTCCGTCACGGACGCATCAAGACGACACTGGCCAAGGCCAAAAATCTTCGTCCCTACGTCGAAAAGCTAATCACCACCGCCAAGGGTGGCGACTTGCACGCTCGCCGTTTGGTCATCAAAGAAATTCACGATCAGGAAGTTGTGCGCAAGCTCATGGACGATATTGCACCAAAGTTCGCTGATCGTCCAGGGGGTTACACTCGTATTTATCGCCTGGGTGTGCGCCGTGGTGATGGCACACAAGAAGCGTTAATTGAACTGGTAGACGCTGAATAATCAGCGCTAACAATAAAGATAACCCGGAGTTCCAAAACTCCGGGTTTTTATTTTGGTTTACAACAACTATAGTTCACTTCATTCTGGTTGACAGTAGATTGACTGCCTTTATTTCTACTCCCAATCCAGTCTCGACTAAGTCGGCACCGCTCGGATGATGGTATTGATAACCAGGGCTGACGCATCAAAACCAAAGACGCTAGTCTTGAGGGATGACAGAAGACCCAGCAACGGAGCAACTACGCTTAGCAGTCCTACACTTTTCAGCTTTACCCGACCCAAGGATAGAACGGAGCAAACAGCATCTACTC
>JASBUK010000069.1 GCA_030147925.1 Trueperaceae bacterium | reverse complement strand
TCCCAGCGAAGACGCGCTACTGAAAATCCTTTACCTTGCCATTGCCAAGGCTTCTAAAAAATGGACCATGCCAATCAGAGATTGGAAAAAAGCCCTCAACTGGTTTGCCCAGCTCTTTGGTGATAGACTGCTGGAGAGGTTAGACCCACGAAATTCCTGATACCCTCCTTCTAGAAACGCCTTTCCTACCTACCACCTACTACTCACCACCTACCATTAACCACAAACCACCAACTACAAACTACTAACCACTCACCACCTTAAGAATTTATTCTCTGGGCAAGTTCTCTGCTTAAATGGCTCGAGCAGAGAAAGCCACGCCCGGAAAGGGCTCCAAAAAACCAGACTCCAGTTTTAATTTGTTTAACAATAGGCAGATTGTTAGCAGCCTTGGCCCGCACACCTGAATGTACGCTGGTAAAAGCGGCGGTTTTTAGCGCGGGGATAAACCAGCCAGCTGAGGCCTGCAGCTGCCTTGCCGCGCTGGGGTCCGGGCTGCCGACAGGACGATGATTGCCACCGACAAAGACCTGGCCCTTGTTTGCGGCGGCATAAACAGCTCCGGCTAGTGGGTAAGGTAGCTTTGTATCCGTTTTTAAGGCGATAACTTCCCCGGCGATGAGCTCGAGCTCTGGTAAATCCAAGCTCGGATTGACGCTGGCCCCGGTGCAGAAGATAATGTTATGTGCAGTAATAGGACCGCTGCTGGTGTAGGCCGTGTGTAAGCTGCCCACGGTTTCGACCTGTGTAACGGTGCAGTGCTCTATGACTTTAGTGCCGTAGTGCTTAGCGCCGTTGCTTAGCGCACGCAAGAGCTTTTGTGGCTTAAGCCAGCCTCCTGTTAGAAACAGTGCCGCCCCAAAAGGAGCATGATAGCTTGCAGGCACTTGCTGGGGATTTAACCACTGCAAACCTTGCCGTTTTTGCCAGTTTTTAGCCTGTTTGCGGTTAGAGGCAATGCGCAAAACGCCGCTTTTATAAACACCGGGTTCGAGCTCTAGCGCCGAAAGTTCAGCCGTTAAGTGCCACATGGCCTTGAGTCCGGCCAGATCAAGCTCACTGGCTTTGGCGCTGCGTCCCCGATAGGGATTTAGTAGTGCCACCGGGAGTGATGATGCACCCGGTTTGCCAATGTGGTGCTGTTCCACTAAGACAACACGCTTGCCTTGCTTACTGAGTTCATAGCTCAGGCTACAACCGGTGATGCCGCCCCCAACTATCAGACAATCAACAGCTTGAGGCCTTGAGTCCGTAGAATGTGTATCGACTTGTAACGCTTCCATGCCGGTCAGTATAAAGTGGGGGCGGTAATAATAACGCCAAAGGAGTTTCGGATGTACGAATTTATCAAGGGGCTACACAACATCTTACGCTGGGTCGTGGTATTCAGTGCGCTTTTTGCCGTCTATACGGCGTTTTGGGGCCTCTTTGCACGTTCGGTCTGGACCAGAACCGAACGCAATGCCGGTCTTATTTTCACCTCGTCGCTTAATTTGCAGTTTGTTGTCGGCTTAGTGCTTTACGTACTCAGTCCGCTGACCAAAGGTGCCTTTCAGGACTTTGCCACCGCCATGGCCAACAGCCAGCTGCGCTTTTTTGCCGTTGAACACGCTGGTTTGATGATTTTGGCAGTGCTGGTGGCGCAGTTGGCCTATACCTTTGCCAAGCGTGCCAAGACCGATTCGGCTAAATTCTTGCGTGCGGCTATCGGTTACAGCCTGGCCTCGCTGCTGATAGTTTTTGCTATTCCCTGGTGGCGGCCACTGATTCCCGGCTTAGCCTAAATACTGCGCAGCTTTAGCCGCAAGTAGCATTTCGCGTTTGCCGCCGGGTGGCCCGGGGCGCTTTTGCACTGCAAAACCCAGGGCGGCAAGCCGACGGCGCACCTCACCCTTGACGCAATAGCTGCTCAAAACCCCCTTCTCGGTCAAGGTCGCCAAGAGCTTGGCTAAAAATGCCTCGCTCCAGAGTTCGGGGTTGGCTTCAGGGCTAAAAGCGTCAAGATAAATAGCGTCAAAGGCTGCCGATTTAAGTTCTTGTTTGGTGGCATCACCCAAGAACAGCGTCAGTTCAATTTGGGAAGACAACTCAAGCCGGTAGTGCCCTGCTTGTGGCTTTTGGCCCAGTTTGTCGCAGGCTTGCAAAAATGTTTCTATGAGCGACTCGTTTAGCAAGTGTTGCTGATAGCCGAGTTTGCGGATGGTGTCGCTGCTAAGCAGCGTTTGTTCCAGGGCGCTATAGTGCAGGCTCGAGCCGCTGCTAAGCGCAAGATCGGCGCTTAGAAAAAAGTTCAGCCCGGTACCAAAACCCACCTCAAGCAGGTGGGTTTCTTTCCCTGCGGCTAAGCGTGCGGCCACGCCGGAATGCTCTAAAAATACGTGTCGCGATTCACTAAGCGCACCCTTGTGTGAGTGGAAGGTCTGCTGATAGCGCTTACTGTGCAGCGTGGCGCTACCGTCGCTGGTGATTTGTAGCTGGATGTCGTCTGGCATTGATCTTATCTGGGTCTAGGCGTTTTTAAGCTTATAACTAAGTAAAAAGTGGAAAGTAAAAAGAGGAAAGTGAGGGCTTTAGAAAAACGCTTTTTCTACCCACCACCAACCACCGACTACTAACTACAAACCACTCACTACTAACTACCTACTCACTAAGACATCGGTATACCATAAACCAAAGCTGATCGGCTAAACGTTTTTTGTCAGCCAGACCTTATACTTTAGTTGATGATAAGAGTTTTGCAGATGATCTGGGACGCTTTGCGCTCCACCGCAGTGGCAATTGACTGGAACCCGCTTAACTGGGATGCGCTGACCTGGGGGAGCATCGTGGCGCTGCTGGTCGTGCTGTGGTTGCTGATAGCACTCCGGCAGAGTCGACGGCAGCTAGTCGGCAGACCGGAATTGCTGGTTTCGCGGGGTGAGATCACCGCCTACGAAGCGGACATTGCTGAAAGAGAGACGACCAACTCGCTGGCCTATGAGCTTCGTTTGACTTTGAGCAACTTAAATCCTTATCCGGTGCAAGTGCTCGAGCTATCACTAAAAACGGAGGTGCTAAAAGATCCTGTCTGTCTTGAGCTCAGCCAACTGCTGGCCCCGAATAGTTCTGCGCGCCTAAGTCAAGACCTGCCCGAGATAAACGGGGTCAGCGGAAAGCTAAGCCTTTACTTTTATGCGGCGGCGACGGCAAAAAAGTACTTTCGTCTTGATGCCATGCTGAACTTTGAACCCTGGGAGGCCCGCTACAAAATTTCGCCTCTGGATCAAAAAATCAGCTCCAGCAAGCGCTTGGCTAGCGCCGGGCAAAAAAAACAGCTCGAGCAGGCCTGGCGTGCACAAGAGACTCGGCGTAAACAAGAGCTGTCGGAAAGCTTTGACGCTAGTTTAACTGCTGGCGCTGCAATTTCGGATAGTGCAAACCCCGAGACTGCCACTGGGTCGAGTGAAGAAAAAAGCTTTGAATTTCCCGAGGAGTTTTAACTGTCTCCATGGTAAGTTTGCAGGATGCAAACTTAGCCGAGTAGTAACGAGTAATAGTTAGGTCAATAACGAGGAGCCGTGATATTGAAAAGCGCCGTGATCAACTGGATTTGTGGCAATGACCACCGTTTGTACGCTCTGAAAATGCTTAAGCAGCCCAATCTGGCCGCCCGTGAGCGGTAATCTGGGCTGATGGGCAGAGTTTTGCAGATGATGTGGGAGGCTATTTTATCCACCTGGTTTGCCTTTTTAGGGTGGTTGAGCAATCTTGACTCACGCTTTCTCAACTTGGGATATTTGCTCTTAGCGGGACTGGCACTTTTTGGCTTGATTTTTATCATTACCTGGCTTTTACGGCGGGAACAAAGGTCGCAATCTTATAAAACTCCCTCTGAAGCTTTGGAACCGCTGATTCCTTCCGGAGAAATCAGAGTCGATCTTGCCGGGTTGATGCTTGGCGACAGCGATCAGGTGATCACCGCCGGTCAAGCTTCTTATCAACTGGATATGAAGCTGGAAAACCCTACGCCACATACGGTGCAGTTGTTTAAGTTGGCGCTAAAGACGCCGCTGATGAAAAAACCCGTGACGCTGGATTTAGCGCAGCTTATCCCGCCGCAATTGTCGGTCTTAATACGGCAACCCTTGCCCGAGATCAGCGGCGATAAGGGGGAGTTGCACATTTATCTCTATGTGGCCGATACGGCAAAAAAGTACTATCGTTTGCGGGTTTTGTTTGAATGGGAACCGGAAAATACCCACTATATCATCGCGCCCAGATTTCCCAAACTGACGCCTTTTGAGCGGCGGGCGCGTCTTGATACCCTGACTGCGCCTGAAGAAGGCAGCAAGGTGAAAACAGGCGAGTTTCCCGATGTTTTTTAGCTTGCGGCTTAACCCGGGGACAAGGCAGGAGGCGAGATGAAGATTGAACGCATAGAGTTGCGCATTTTGCGTGTGAATCTGCGCTTTCGTTTTGAGACCAGCTTTGGTGTCGAGCAGGATTTAAGCAAGCTCTTGCTCACGGTGCATAGCCAGGGCTTAGAAGGTTATGGCGAGGCCACGGTGGGCAATGTGCCCGGCTACAGCTATGAAACGGTTGATACCGCCTGGACGACGCTGACAAAGCATGTCATTCCGCGCGTTATCGGCCGGGACTACGCCACTCCGGCGCAACTCTTGCAGGACCTAGAACATATTCGCGGTCATAACATGGCTGTAGCGGCTCTGGAAAATGCCTTCTGGGACGTGCAGGCAAAGGCCACCGGTTTGCCCCTCTGGGTCATGTTGGGCGGCAGCCGCACTGCGCATCCGGTTGGGGCTTCGCTGGGTATTCAGGCCAGTGTGGAGCAGACGGTTGAACTGGCGCAGGAACATGCCGAACTTGGTTATAAACGTCTTAAATTCAAGATAAAACCGACCTGGGATGTTAAGCCTTTACGCGCCGTGCGTGAGGCGCTGCCCGAGATGCCGCTTACGGTGGACGCCAACAGCGCCTACCGGCTTACCGATGCCAGAATCTTTCGGCAGCTTGACGAGCTAAATCTTGACTACATCGAACAGCCTTTGGCTCACGATGACTTAGTTGACCACGCGCAACTCCAGGCTATGTTGGCAACTCCTATCTGTCTGGACGAATCAATCCACTCGCCCGAGGATGCCCGCAAAGCTTTGCAGTTGGCCGCCGGGCGGATAATAAACATCAAAGAAGGCCGGATGCGCGGACATTTGCTGGCCAGACGCGCCCATGACGTGGCGCTGAGTTTTGCCGCGCCGCTATGGTGTGGGGGGATGCTCGAGCTGGGCGTGGGCCGGGCGCACAATCTGCATTTAAGCTCCTTGCCAGGCTTTAGCTTGCCGGGGGATACCGCCAGCGCCAGCCGCTACTGGGATGAAGACATAGTAAGCCCGCTCTTAGACGCCGTGGATGGAGTGCAGCAGATTCCCGCCGGGCCAGGGATTGGGGTTAGCTTGCGGCGCGATGTGCTTAAGCACTTAAGTGAACACGTCGAAACTTTTAGCCCTTTATAGACTGAAGCTCCGCTGCCACCACCGGGACAGCCGCTTCTAAAAAGGTTGCAAAACTGTGCTGCAAGGCCTCTACCCGACCGGCAAGGGGCCGACCCGACTCAGCCGGTTCTAAATAGAGTGCCCGGTTAAACTCAATGGCAAAGCCGGGTTTGCGCCCGGGTCGCAAAGGATTACTGTGCTGCATAATCACCTCGCCACGGTCAAAAGGTGTGTTTAAGGTGATTTCGTTTGGTACGCCGGGGCTTTGGCAGATGATGTCGTGAAAATGTCTTTTTAGCAGGTCTCGCAGCTTTTGCGCCAGCGAGGCGCTGATGCTGGTATGAACGCCGTCGGCTTGTGGCTGCCCGCCTTTGTCGCCACCCGTAACCAAGCTGATGGCGGGTCTTAATTCATCTTTGTCCGGACTTATAGCGGGGCCGTGGGGGGTCATGGAGTGGCCATCGACAAAAAAGAGGATGTTATTCCGGCTTAGACTCTCGGCAACGGCGGCATGATAGCTGTCCCAATAGCGGCGCAGTCTTTGCTCGGCTGCTGCTGCGCTTAGGGCAAAGCCCTCCGGATACAAAAGACGTTCGCTAAAGTCGGTTAGTTTGATAACGCCGTTGGGGCCGCCAAAATTGCGTGCTCTGTTGGCGTCTACGACAAAGCGGGACACCACGGCGTTTAGGTGGTTTGCGCCCGGCGCATAAAAAATAGCGTCGGTATAGGGGTCACCCTCAGCAAACAGCCGACTTAGCCGCGTTTCGCGGGCTTCTTTGTTAAAGACAGCGTCGCCAAGCATTTCGGCCAAGAGATAAAAAGGGACAAAGCCGGAACTGTGCGGTGTGGAGATAAAGACGGGCAAATTGGGAGTGGTCATGAGCAAAGTATACAGAGCATTTGTCTTGACACCCGCTGTGACAAACACGAGTTATAAGCCCCCAAAGGGACAACGCCCGCTCAAATGGCCATGGTGGTAAGCTCTGACCTGGTCATAACGATAATCTTGCCGAGTGCTTGGGTTAGTATTATGCGCAGATGTGTATAAGATTACCAAACCACTTCACAGATTCATGGAGGTAAATCTTGATGGACGCGGCTAAGGGTATGCTGAGCTTAAATCAACTCAACGAACTGGCAGACAGCGGCGCTGTTGACACGGTTTTGGCGGTATTTCCGGATATGTACGGGCGGCTGATGGGCAAGCGCTTTACCGTCGATCACTTTTTGCGCTCGGTGGCTAAACACGGCACTCACGGCTGTAATTACTTATTAGCGGCAGATATCGAGATGGACCCGACGCCGGGATATGATTTTGCCAGTTGGGAAAAAGGCTATGGTGACTTTCATCTGCGGCCCGACCTGAAAACTTTGCGACTCGCTAGCTGGCTCGAGCACAGCGCCATTATCCTCTGCGACGTTGACAACGAGGATGGCAGTCCTATTGAAGTGTCCCCAAGGCAGATTTTGCGGCGGCAGTTACAGCGTTTGGCCGAGCTGGGTTTTAAGGCCAAGGCCGCCTGCGAACTGGAGTTTTATCTGTTTAAGGACAGCTACGAAACGGCCCAGGCTAAGCACTATACGAACTTAACGCCCTTTGGGGACTATATCGAAGACTATCACATCTTGCAGGGCAGCAAGGCCGAACCCATCTTGCGTGACCTCAGGAACAAAATTAACGCCAGCGGTATCACCGTCGAATCCAGCAAGGGCGAGTGGGGCGCGGGGCAACAAGAGGTGAACTTGCTTTACTCCGAGGCGCTCGAGCAGGCTGATCGGGCCGTGCTTTACAAACATGCCGCTAAGGAAATTGCTTTTGCTCATGATTTAGGGCTCAGCTTTATGGCCAAATATGACGAAAATGCGGCGGGCTCGAGCATGCATATTCATCTGAGCCTCTGGGATGAGGAGGGCAAGGCCGTTTTTCCTGGAGAAACCAATCTCGACGACATTAAATGCAGCCAGACTTTCCGACATTTTCTGGCTGGCTGGCTTAAATACGCCACAGAATTTGCAACGTTTTACGCGCCGAATATCAACTCTTATAAGCGTTTTCAGGCGGCGACCTTTGCACCTACCCACATCGTCTGGGGGATTGATAATCGCACCACCGCTTTTCGCATTGCTGGTCATGGGGACAGTTTGCGCATAGAGTTTCGCATGCCCGGAGCCGATGCCAACCCCTATCTTTGCATTGCCGCCGCGCTGGCTGCAGGGCTGCGTGGGATTAAAGAAGAGCTTAAGCCGCCTAGCTCCTTTGTCGGTGACGCTTATGCCGATAAAGAATTGCCCTTAGTGCCAAAGTCACTGCGCGAGGCAAACCGCTTATTTGCCCAGAGTGAGCTGGCCCGCGAGGCGCTAGGTGAGGACGTATTTGCCCATTACCTACACTTTTTCAAAAGCGAACAGGCTTATTTTGACCGCGCGGTGACCACCTGGGAGCGGGCGCGATATTTCGAGCGCATCTAATACTGAATCCGATTAATTCCTTAAGCGTTATGAAAGGCATAAATCCAATTCTTCTCAGCCATTCGTTCTCGTAACCAGTTAAAGAGGTGCTGGAGTTATGCCTGCGGTATGGTTTAGTTTTGGCTAGTGACAGCACAGTAGTTCGTGACTCGGATTTGCTTACAGTTAAAAACGGAGTAGAGTTTAGCTTTTAGGAATCAACATAAATCTCAGTAGAAACCAGCTATAAGGAGAGCCATGAGACTTAAAGACAAGGTTGCCATCATCACCGGGGCGGGCAGCGGTATTGGTCGCCAGAGTGCAATCCGTTTTGCCGAGGAAGGCGCCAAGTTGATTTTGGCCGACCTTAACAAAAATGGAGTCAGGGAAACCATCGAGCAATTAGTCGCTGGGACAGAGGCTGAATTTGTAGCGGTGGACGTATCCAAAGCCGCCGAGGTCAGAGCAATGGTTGAGCATGCCGAGACGCGTTTTGGCCGCCTGGATGTGATGTTTAATAACGCCGGTATCATGCCTGATGCTGACAGCAGCGTCATTCATACCAGTGAAGATGTCTGGGACTTGGTTATAAACGTCAATCTCAAAGGGGTGTTTTTGGGCTGTCAGTACGGCATACCGACAATGCTTAAGTCTGGGGGCGGCAGCATCATCAACGTCGCTTCCTTTGTGGCTCTCATGGGCGCGGCCACCCCGCAGATTGCCTATACCGCATCAAAGGGGGGAGTACTGAGCATGACGCGGGAGATTGCTGTGGAATTTGCTCGTCAGGGGATTCGCGCCAATGCTTTGTGCCCAGGCCCGGTACGTACGCCCCTGTTAGAGGAGCTATTGAGTGAGTCGAAGGCAAGAGCGCGGCGTATGGTGCACATCCCTATGGGCCGCTTGGCAGAAGGCCAAGAGATTGCCAATGCCGTGGTGTTTTTAGCGAGCGATGAATCTAGCTATGTAAACGGAGCGACCTTTGTAGTCGATGGCGGTATTACTGCGGCCTATGTGACGCCGGAATAAGCTTGTCGTTTATTTGACCGTTTTGGTGATGCCTATGCGCTTTAATATGGTCAGCAGCGCGACCTAAGAAGTTGTAGTTAGACAGTTGCTGCATCACCCTAACCCTTGGTTCCTCCCTCTCTTAGCCACAGTATCCCCTCTACTGTGGCTTTGTTTTTTTTGAAACCGTTCCAAATTGGAGGGGCAGTGAAAAGTAAAAAGAGGAAAGTAAACAGAGGTAAGTAGAAAGTGGTTGGTAGAAGGTAGAAGCCTGGAGTTTTCCAGCGGTGGCATTCAGGCAACGGGAATTTGTCAGTTAAGCGCTAGCGTCCAAAAAGAACTCCGTTGGAAAGACCTTCTAAAAAGGTTTTTTCCACCCACCACTAACCACTCACTACAAACTACTAACCACCTACCACAAACTACTCACCACTTTATAAGCAAGCTGGCTGACGGTGGTTTCACCAGTTCTTGGTCAAAATAATCTTTATGTTGACGATTGACAAAACCGCAGACAGCAGCTATCCGCTGCTAACTCCCATTAAAAACCGCTGGAGTCCTCGCGCTTTTGCTGCTAAAGCCGTCGAGACCGAAAAGCTCTTAACCATATTAGAAGCCGCTCGCTGGGCCGCCTCTAGCAACAACCAACAACCCTGGCGCTTTGTCGTGACTCAAAAGGGCGAAACAGCCTTTGAGCGCTTAGTTGCTTGTCTTAGAGAAGGCAATGCGCTTTGGGCGCAGCATGCCCCGGTATTGGTGCTAACGCTGGCAAAAACGATGTTTGAGGCTCGAGCCGACAAACCAGCACGCGAAAACCGCTACGCCTTTCACGACCTTGGTTTAGCGGTGGGTAATTTGCTGATTCAGGCGAGTGAGTTGGGCCTTTATGCCCACCAGATGGCAGGCTTTTACCCGGATAAAGCCCGCGAAGCCTTTACTGTTCCTACAGGCTATGAACCAGCCACTGTGATTGCCCTGGGCTATCTGGGTGACCCTGAGAATTTGCCCGACGATTTAGCGGAGCGGGAGCGAGCCAAGCGTAACCGCAAGCCGCTCGAGGACATAGTGTTTAGCGGGCGTTTTGGGCAAGCGGCGGATTTTCTCTAGGCTTTAGCCCTGAGCATCGGTAGATAAAACACTAAAGCGAGCGTGGTTAGGCCGGACGTGAGCCAAAATGCACTGCTATAGGCCACGGGGGGATAAATACCGGCTTCGCTAACGGCAAAGCTGCTGATGAGCAGGCCCAGTCCCCATTGCATAAGGGCACTGCCGCCGATGCCAAGTAGGTTGACGGCGGTTACCGCTCGCCCGGTCATGCTGAGCGGAAAGACAGCTCGAGCCTGTGCCAAACAAAGCACTGCAAAAGCACCGAATAAGCCAAAACTGGCAAAGAGCGGTAGCAGCAACCAGGTGGGCCAAGTACTGCGAAAGAGTGCTAACAACACCTGCACCAGGATAAAAACTGCGGTGTTTATGCTCAAAGTTAGCGCCAAGCCAAAGCGGTCGGCCAGCCAACCGGCAATAAGATAACCGCCCACCACGCCCGTGCTTAAAACCAGCAACAGATTGGCAGCAGCAATTTCGGCTAAGCCTAAAGCTTCTGTCAAAAAGGGGCCGGCCCAGAGGCTCTGATAAGCAAACATGCTGCCTACTAAGGCAAAATTTAGCAGGGCGATACGCCAGAACTGCAATTTGCTAAAGATTTCCAAAAAACCGCCCTGACTTGTGGGGTTTGGGTCTCTTTCAGGCGCGTTGCGGCTAAATATCATGATAGCCAGGGCGCTTATTAGCGTAATCACAGCGGCAATCACAAAGACCAAGCGCCAACCAAATAACCCGTTTAACCAGGCGAGGGGTGTGGTAGCCAGCAGTGCGCCAGAAGCCCCCAGCGCCAGAAAAACCCCGGAAATCGTGGCAAAACGCTGTGGTGAAAACCAGCCGCTAAAGGCTTTGAGTGCGCCCATCAGAATACCGGCCATGCCCAAGCCAATGAGCGCCCGCCCCAACGCTAGCAGCCCAAAAGAGTCAGCAGCGGCAAATATCAGACTGCCCAAGACTCCGGCCAGCATCAGAATAGGCGTTGTCCAGCGGGAGCCAAAACGGTCAAGGGCCACTCCTAAAGGCAACTGCGCTAGCGCAAAGGCGGCAAAGAACAGGCTGGTCATGAGGCCAAGCTGACTGGCGCTAAGCGAAAGATCGCGGGTTAAATCACCAGCGATGACAGCGTTGGTAGAGCGATAAAAATAAGACAGGAAATAAGCGACTACAAAGACTAAGAAGATTACAGAGCGCCGGTGCATAGGGGTTTAGCTTAACAGGTTCAATAGTGCTCCCAAGGTTGTGCTAAACGGCTCGAGCTTCGAATATTTTACTTGTGGCATTCCGGGGGAAACCACCCCTCGATGCCCATACTCGCAACAGCGACAGCGTTTCGAGGACATTTGGCTCTTGTTGGACATCGGGGAAAGAGCGAAAATGAAGGCGACTAAAACAAATGAGGGGGTGATTTCTTTTGAACAGCTTTCGCAACTGTAGTAAACGCTTGATTCGAGAGGAAGTTACCCTATGAAAAGCATGGTTTTTAAGCTGGCCATGGCTGTTATCGTGGGAATCCTCGTTTGATACCGTAACGCAAGAAATAGACCGAGGCATCCTGAGCATGGGCCAGGTGCTATCCATGAGTTTTGCCTTTGGCTGCTGTTGCCCAGTCGCGTAACAAATAACAAAAGAGGACTCTTGGCGGAATTTACAGAACTTTTGGGGTTTGATCATTGTCGTTGGACGGCTGGCAGTGCAGTGATTAGGGT
This sequence comes from Trueperaceae bacterium, assembly GCA_030147925.1. GTDB lineage: Bacteria > Deinococcota > Deinococci > Deinococcales > Trueperaceae > JASBUK01. The sequence goes on along the minus strand of JASBUK010000069.1, from coordinate 10,399 downwards.
GAAGTTTCGCGGAAAGGAGGGGGTTTACCGCTCGAATTATCAAGATTAGGGTAGACCCTGAACGTGTCGTGCTTTCCCAATGTCAAGACTTTCTATTGAAGGGGGCAAACCATGTTGTTCGTAGCATTGGCTAAAGAAAAAGCAAGCACTATCAAGGAAAGGACAGCCCGCCGGGTAAAATATCAATATCCCGAAGGAACACGAGTGGTGGCTGAGTACTGGCTCCAGACGACTGATCCTGAGGGCGTTTTGTGCCAGCTGTCTTTATTGACCCAAATCAGTTGCGCCGTTTTGCGACCAGCCCCAGTTCCAGGGTTCGATGCTCAAGCTGTTTTCAAAGATGCTGAAATTATAGTTAAGCAGGCCGTCTTTGTAGGTATAGGGATCGGCGCGTTCGTAAATGCCAATTATGGGCAATTCTGCGGCATAAATTTCCTGCATGCGGGCTAGCAGTTCCTGGCGTTTTTCGCCAGGTGGGGTGTTAACAACCTGGGCTTGCAGGGTATTGAATTCTTCGTTATTCCAGCCGCCTAAGTTGCGTCCGGAGCGGCCATTGTCTACCGTGGGCGTGTTGTTGTTGTCCGAATTGAGCCACAAGCCATCGTTGCGTACCGGCACCAGAGTGCTAAAAAACTGGATCATGCCGGTCCAGGCGCCTTCCGAAGCACCCCGGAAGTGTTCGCGGGAGAAAAACGAGCCGCTGGGCAGATTGTCTATTACGGCATTTATGCCCACTTCGCGTAAATTGGATTGAAAGAACTCCTGAATGCGTTCGCGGGTAGCGTTGCCGGCGGTGGTCTTGTACTGCAAATCAAAGCGGATTTCTCGGCCATCGGCGCTGCTGCGCCGCAAAATACCATCGGCACCGGCTGACCAGCCCAGTTCGGCAAGCAGGGCTCGAGCTTTTTCGGGGTTGTACTCATAGATGGTGATGTCCGGATTGTAATTTTCGTCACCCGAGAGGATAAAGGAGTTGGCAACCTTGACCAAACCACCAAAGAGGGTATCGACCAGCCCTTGACGATCCAGAGCATAAGCAATGGCCTGGCGGGTTCGGGGGTCGTTTAGTTGCAGGTCCTCTACGACTTGCAAATCATCAAAGAGGTTTAAGTGCAGACGTTCCCACTTATCGCCCGGGGGCACTGCCACCACAAAACCAGCGGCTTCGGCAAAGCGCTCGAGCACCACGCCTTCGTCCAGACCCAAGCCCGGGCTGGTGGTGGCGTTCACTTCGCCATTGATGACGTTGACTTGCAAAGTCGGGGTATTGGCGATAAAACGGATGATGATTTCCTGTACGTAATCAGCCACGTTTTCAGGATTGCGGAAGAACTGCGGGTTGCGCTTTAGACGCACAAAGTTACCGGGTTGCCATTCCTTGAAGATAAAAGCGCCGTTGCCCACTACCGGCCCCAACTCGGAAGTGGCCGGTGCCGCGGCAATAAATTTTTGCCGGATAACTTCGGCTTGAGCTTCCGGGTCGTCGAGCCGTTCGGCTGCGGCAATGGCGGCTTCAAATAGCGGTTCCCAGACGTGTTTTGGCTGCGCCTCGACATTTTGAATAAGACCGGTTTGGCCTGGCTGGGTGGCAAAGGCATAGATGCCGCTATATTCAATCACGAAGTTTTTATCATCGATAACCTCAAAACTGCTGATGCGCTCGGCCAGATTTTTTGAGGTGGGGATGAGCGGATGAACATTGACCCGGTAGGTAAATTCGTAATCCGCCGAGGTCACCGGCACACCGTCTTGCCAGACGGCCTCGGGGTGGATGGTCCAGCGCACCCGAGTTCGGTCTACCGTGCCGTCATTATCATCATCAAGGAATTCGACGCGGCCATTTTCCTCGTTGGGCACTTCGGTGGCCAGCCCGGGTTTGAGATTGCCTTCATCGTCAAAATAAACCAAGCCCACAAAAATCATCTTGACGATATTGGTGGTGGTGATCTGCGGATTGGTCCAGACGTTAAAAAATTCTGGTTCCTGACTGGTGCCGATAACAAGCGTGTTATTTTCCGGCCCGGCCCAGGCCAGCGCTAGAATTAGGGCAATGCTTAGGGCGTAAAGTCGCTTTATGAGATGACCTCCCGGAGATGGCTACCCTGAAATGATACAGAGTACTTGATGAGTTTAATCACTTACTCTTATGGCCAGCGTGTTCTATCTGACGACGTGGGGTCATTATGCACGAGAACGCGGATCAAGCGCGTCGCGCAGGCCATCACCGATATAGTTAAATGACAGCACGGTTAAAAAAATCATCAAACCGGGGAAAAAGGCCAACCAGGGGGCAATAAGAAAGTATTGCTGGGCGCGCGAGAGCATAGTACCCCAGGAGACGTCCGGGCTTTGAATGCCAAAACCCAGAAAGCTCAAACCCGATTCGATCAGGATGGCTCGGCCCACGCCAAGAGTGGCCTGCACGATAATAATCGCTAAGGCATTAGGAACGAGATGGCTGAACATAATACGTGGGGCTCGAGCCCCCAGCGCCAAGGCAGCCTGGGCAAAATCGCGTTCTTTTAAGCTTAAGATTTCCGCCCTGATTAAACGGGCGGTGCTCATCCAGGAAAACAGCACGATGATGCTGATGATGGCCAGGATATTTTTAGCGGCGCCAAAACGAGCAAAAAACTCGGCTAAGGGTGTGCCGCTTTCTTTTAGCAGCGCCCCCACCACAATCAATATCGGCAGGGTTGGTACCGAAAGCATGATGTCGGTAAAGCGCATGATCAGGTTATCGACCCAACCGCCAAAATAACCAGAGATCACACCAAGTGCCGTGCCAACCGTGGTGCTGACCAGCGCAGCCAAAATACCCACCAGTAAGGAAACGCGCCCGCCGTAAAGCACGCGTGAAAGCACGTCGCGGCCTAAGTCGTCGCTACCAAACCAGTGGGTGATGCTGGGGGGAAGAAAAAGCTCGAGCAAGTTCGGCTGTCTATAGTCAAAGGGGACTAACTGTGCCGCAAAGATAGCACTTAGCACTAGCAATACTATGACGACTATAGAAAGCGAGGCCAAACGGTGACGCAAAAAGCGTTTGAGGCCACGCCGTTGCTGAGCAGTGCTGGCGGCAGTTGTACTTATCATGAATAGCTGATCCTCGGGTCGACCAGGGCATAGATAAGATCGGTGATGATATTAAAAACCACGATCAGGACGGCCGAGAGAAGGATTGCCGCCATGGCAACCGGAAAGTCTTTGTTTAAGATCGCCTCAACGATGGCCCGGCCCATCCCCGGCCAGGCAAAGACGGTTTCTGTCAACACGGCGCCGTTGACTACCTGGGGAATAGCCAGACCTACCAGCGTGACAATGGGTAGCAAGGCATTGCGCAGACTGTGTTTATAGGTTACCCGCTGCTCCGAAAGCCCCTTGGCCCTGGCGGTGCGCACATAGTCCAAATTCATGACCTCCAGCATCGATGAACGCATAAAGCGTGTCCAGGCAGCCATCTGAATGCTGGCTAAAGTGATGGCGGGCAAGATCAGATAGCGCAGACGGTCAAAGAGCCAGCGCCACCAATCAGACCAGAAGCCAGCCTCGCTCCAGGCCGGATAAGTGATTTCGGGTGAGGATAAGCCCCCCGCCGGGAAGATGCCCGGAATCTGCACGCTAAACAGATAGATGAGCAACATGCCCAGCCAGAATACCGGCACGCTGATACCGGCGAAGTTAATAAAGGTGAAGAGATAGTCAAAAAAACTATATTGCCGGGTGGCCGAGAGCACACCAACCGGTATGGCTACGGCCAGCGCAATGAACAGCGCCGCTCCGGAGAGCAGCAGAGTATTGGGCAAGCGTTGCTGAAAGATCACCGTAGCCGCCGGGATGCCATAGCGGCGGCTAAAGCCTAAGTCAAAGCGGGTAAGCACGCCCCAGACCCAGCGGCTGTAGCGCTCGAGCCAGGGTTTGTCCAGGCCGTAGGCCTCACGCAGACGCTGATAGTCTTCTTGAGTAAAGTTGGGGTTATTAAGCCCTAACTGATCTATGGGGTCACCGGGCGTCCAGTTGATGAGTATAAAGACCAGCACCGATACCGCAATAAGCGTTGGGATGGCCTGTAGCAGCCGAGTTACTATGTACTTAAACACTCATTAACCTCAATTTTCTCGCTTTGCTTGCCCCAAAAGCCGAGTTAATTCGGCTAGCTTACCAACAATATCAATAATCAACTCCTGGCAATAAACAAAAATTCAAGAGTGGTGAGGGGTTTTTAGCTCACTCCACAAGGAGCAGGCATTACGTTTCGCCGTGGCGGGGAAAGATGTCACGCAAGTCCTCGAAAATTTGCCAACCTACCGATTCTGGACTTTGATTTAAGTTTTGCTGTAAGGTTTCGGCCAGCCAGGGAATAATAGACTTGGCTTCTTGTTCGCTGTCACCAAGCTTGATGGCTGTGAACTGAAAAAAGTGTTGGCTGGCGGCTAGGGTGCCGTCATCAAAAAAGGTGAAAGGTGGCGTGATTTCGTCCCAGAGGATGTGAATGCCGGGCTCGAGCTTTTCCGGTAGATAGTCGCCTAAGTTAATGTCTTCGCCACGCGGATACCAGATATAACCCTGTAAGAGCTTGAGGTCTTTGTCGTTATCGACCATCTCAGCTAACCAGAGGTAAATCCGGCAATAGTTCTTGCCAGCGTTTCTTAAAGCCCTCAAAGTTGTCCAGATAAAGGCCGTGGAGGCCATATTCTTCGCAGGCGGCAATATTTTTTGGGCTGTCATCGATAAAGACGATTTCATTTGGCGCAACGCCTAAGGCCTCGCTTAGGCGGGCAAAAGCTTCGGGCTTGGGTTTGCGCACGCCGATTTCATTGGAAAACAAGAAGGTCTCGATGCGTTGCATACGCTCATCATCACGAACGCGGTCACAGAGCACCGGGACGTTATTTGACAGCATAGCCACCCGGTAGTTTGCAGGAATGGCTTTTAGCACCTCAAACATTGCCGAGCGCTCACGGACCGAGCCTAAAAAGGTCTTGCGAAAGACGCCCGGCTCGAGCTCACCACTCAAATGCTTAGCAAAACGACGGTAAAAACCATCGAAATCAAAAGCCCCTACCTCAAACTCGGCCATGAGCGGATAGTAAATCTCGGCCAGTTCTTCTTCGGATAAGCCGCATAAGACGGCTAAGTTTTTAACGGCGCTGCTGTCAAAGGTCCCCTCGGTAAAAATTCCACCCCAGTCAAAGGCGATGGCGCGAATGCCTGCTGGTGTCTTGGGCATGTTTTCTCCTAAAAAAGAAGGTGCCCGTTAAGGGCACAGAGATGTTTTGGCGGTGTACCACAAATTGTGTATTTTGGTTTGTAAACTATGTCGGGAACGCTAGCTGGCAGTTTCAGTACACACAATTTGGGACACCTTCGATGTTTTTGATTGTAATACAGATGTTTTTAGCTATGTGTTTACTGCGTGTTTGCTGCCTGTTTATTCGAGTACTAACTGCTGACGTAACTCCAGTACCTGTTGGGGGCCTAAATCCTGACCGCGCAGCGCCGCTACCTCAGCCGGTTCGATGGCGTTAAAATCTGCTAACAGGTCGTCGTTGCCCCAGCTGGTTAAGCTGTGATTGAGCACGGCGGCAATCTGTTCATCGCTCAGTTGCTGCCAGGCCGGCATGACACTGCTATAACTCTGCCCCAGAACGTCAATTTGTCCCTGGAGGCCATAGAGCAGCACGCTGATTAGGTAAGCACGGCCGCCCTCAGCGTTATAGAGCAGCGGCAGATTCTGAGCCAGGGGCGGAAAGGCCGCCGGGATGCCCTGGCCGGTGGGTTGATGGCAAGCAGCGCAATTGCCATAGGTGCTGGCGCCAAGCTCCTGCCAGTCAAAGGCGGCCACGGCGCTTATCTCACTAGGTGGTGCTGCCTCCGAGCCTACCGCTTCTTCGGCGGGGAGGGTCAGTGCCAGATTAAGCTCGCCTTTTATGCCGACGATTTCCGGCGGTGGGAGCGTGGGGCTGACGTCTAAACCGAAGTCTTTGGGTGCTGGGTAAAGGAAGCGCTCGAGCAGCGAGCGTTCGGCTATTAACTCCTCGGCAGCAGCTTCGGCTTCGCCACCGGCGCTTTCCTGGGCTAGCGATAGACCCTGAAAGGCCGCAAAGATTAGCGAAAGCGCCAAAACCATGCCAACACCAATGACTAAACCACTACCAAAAAGACCGCTGAGGATACGACTGTCATAGCGAAGATGCATAAAAAACAATACCACGAGGGCAAACTTGATTACTGAGAGCAAGACCAGCCAGAAGATGACGGCTTGGGGACTCAAGAAATTAAAATCGTATTCGACTAAGGCAAATTCCATATAGGTGATGACCGCCAAAACGAGCGCCACCACAATATAGCTGTGGACGCTACCGCCGGCTTCATGACTTGGTTTCATACTATCCTCACACAAACTCCACTAGATAGACGACGGTAAAGATGACGATCCAGACGATATCGACAAAGTGCCAGTAAAGACCGGCAATTTCTAGATTAAGAGCGTCTTTTCTGATTATCGGGCGCAGATAAGAGCCAATTAGTAGCGACATGAGCCAGAGTACCCCGATGCTTACATGAACGCCGTGCGTGCCGGTGAGTAAGAAGAAAGTGCTGCCAAAGAGGTTACCTTGTAGACTCAGACCTTCTTGAAAAAAGGCCCTGAACTCATAGACCTGAAAGCCCAAAAAGATGGCGCCGAACAAGCAGACACCAAAAGTCCAGAGCCTAAATCTGGGGATGTCGTTTTCACGCAGGGCGTGAAGAGCTAAAACCATTAAAAAGCTGCTCATCAGCAACACAAAAGTGCTGATGGTGGTAAGCGGGATATCGAGAATCTCAGCCGGATAGGGGCCAGTGAGGCTACGGCCCTTATAAACTACATAGCTGGCTATCAGCGCCCCAAAGAACATTACATCCGAGCCTAAAAAGGCCCACATCAGTATTTTGCGGTCAGGAATATTGGTGCTGCGGTGCTCGAGCGGCTCTGCTACACCATGCGCTGCCGTATGGTTCATGACTGCTCCTCTGTTTTGGGGTGAATATGATAGCCGCCCACACCCTCAAAGGCCCAGCTATAAATGCAGATAATCACCGCCACAAGGCCAAGACCGGCGAGCAGCAGGTTGTAGACCAGACCATAAGCAAAGATCAACAAACCCAGCGCGGTCATCAGGGGATACCAGGATTGGCCGGGCATGTGAATGCCCTGATCGGTCTCTGCCGGTTTCTCAGGCAAACCGCCACCATGATGTTTAGGCCCATGTTTTTGATACCAGAGCTGATCGCGATCACGTACTTCGGGCAGCTCGGCAAAATTGTAAACAGGCGGTGGCGAGGGTATGCTCCATTCGAGCGTGCGTCCGTCCCAGGGGTCGGCAGCGGCGCGCTCACCCAAACGGATATCGCGTAAGACCTGATAGATAAAGAGCAGAATGCCCGCCGATAACACAAAGACGCCAAGGGTCGAGATGAGATTCCACAGGTCAAAGCCCAGCCCTGTAGCGTAGGTTTGAATGCGCCGGGGCATGCCGATAAGCCCTAAAAAGTGTTGTGGGAAGAAAGTGATATTGGCCCCGGCAAACATTAGCCAAAACACCCACTTGCCGGTGCGCTCGTCAAGCATGTGCCCCGTGACCTTGGGAAACCAGTAGTAAAATCCCGAGAAAAGCCCAAAGAGACTGCCGCCGATAAGTACATAGTGGATGTGCGCCACCACAAAGTAGCTGTCCTGCACCTGGGCGTCAACAGGGGGTACGGCCAGCATTACGCCGCTGATGCCGCCAATGGTGAACATGGCGATAAAGGCCAATGAAAACAGCATGGGCGTACTAAAGCGTATCTGACCACCCCAGAGAGTGGCCAACCAGTTAAAGATTTTTACCCCTGTAGGAATGGCGATAGTCATGGTGGTCAGGGCAAAAGCGGCATTGGCAACCGGTCCCAAGCCAGTGGTAAACATATGATGGCTCCAGACCGCAAAGCCCATAAAGCCGATAAACACGCCCGAGAACACTACCACCGGATAACCAAAAAGCGGCTTGCGTGAAAAGGTCGGCAGCACCTCCGAGACGATGCCCATAGCTGGCAAGATTAAAATGTAGACTTCCGGGTGGCCAAAAATCCAGAAAAGATGCTGCCACATAATAGGCAAGCCGCCGTTAACTACGTTAAAGAAATTAGTACCCACCTGGCGGTCAAAGAGCAGTTCAATGAGGGCAATGGTAATAGCCGGGAAGGCCAGCATGACCAAGAATTGCACTACCAGTGTCATCCAGACAAAGAGTGGCATGCGCATAAGCGTCATGCCCGGAGCGCGCATGTTGATAATTGTGGCGATAAAGTTAAAGGCGGCCATCAACGAGGCAACGCCTAAAATCTGCAAACCCACGATCCAGAAGTCAATACCCGTGCCGGGGCTGAACTGAGTATTGGTCATCGGCGCATAGCCAAACCAGCCGGCGTCGGGGGCGCCACCTAAAAAGAAGCTGGAATTAAGGATGATGCCACCGGCTAAAAAGGTCCAGAAGCTAAAGGCGTTTAGGCGCGGAAAGGCCACGTCACGCGCGCCGATCATCAGCGGTACTAAAAAGTTAAAGAAGGCCGCCGATAGAGGCATAATTCCCAAAAAGACCATGGTAGTGCCGTGCATGGTAAAGAGCTGATTGTAAAAATCAGGATCGACCAGTGCTTGATTGGGCCTGGCTAGTTGCAGGCGTATTACTAAGGCCTCGAGCCCGCCGATTAGGAAAAAGAAAAAGCCCGCCACAAAATACAGAATGCCAATGCGTTTGTGATCGACGGTGGTGAGCCAGCTCCAGATGCCGCGAGCAGCCGTGGGCCGGGTGAGTAGCCCGCCGGGCTGCTCTGCTGCTTGCTTACCGAGTGCCATCCAAACCTCCTAGATAAGCCTGTGCCTGTACATCTGGTTTGCCGAGGCTTTGCAGATAAGCTACAAGCGCCGCAATTTCTTCGTTGCTCAGACCGAGATTGGGCATGTAATTACCGGGCTTTATCGCTTGAGGATCTCTTAGCCAGTCAGCTAAGTTTTCTGGAGTGTTTTCTAGCACTCCGGCAGCAAGCGAGGTGCGTAGGCCAAAATTTGTGAGGTTGGGCATCTTGCTGTTACCCACCGAAACGCCCGCGACGCCGTGGCAACCGGCGCAACCTTTTTGCTGAAAGAGCTGCGCACCCTGGTTGACCAGTGGCTCCGAGGCAAGCTCTTGGGTCGCGGCATTCTGGAACGCGGATACCCAGCCTTCAAAGCCTGCAGCGTCCTCGGCAACTACCCGAAAACGCATATAGGCATGTGCGGTTAGGCAAAGTTCGGCGCACTGACCATAATAAATACCCGGCTCATCGGCCAAGAGCCACATTTCGTTTTCCTGACCCGGGATATTGTCGTTTTTGCCTCCTAGCTGTGGCACCCAGAACGAGTGAATGACATCGCCCGAGCGCAGTTTGAGTCTTATGCGCTCACCTACCGGAATACGCAGTTCGTTGGCGGTGGTAATGCCCAGTTCCGGGTATTCAAACTCCCACCACCACTGATAGGCTGTGACCACGACCTCCAGTGCTTCGGTATTGCTGCTATCCCGTCCTTCCAGTTGGAAGATAACGCGCACTGTGGGTACGGCAATAATCACCAGAAAGATGACAGGGATGATGGTCCAGGCGATTTCCAGCACCAGGTTGCCATGTGTTTGTGGGGGTAGGCTGTCACCGTCGCTTGCTTTGCGCCGGTAGCGCCGCAGAATATAAATGAGTGCACCGGCTACGATGACAAAGACGACTACCGCCAGCCAGAAGGTGAGCATGAACAGATCAAGCTGGGTTTTGGCCACCGGTCCGGCGGTAGAAAACGTTGATTGCGGGCCGTTAAAAGCACAGCCCCCTAGCAAAGCAGCTAAAAGGGCAAGGCCAATAGCTCGCCTAGACCATTTTACGATAGACACATCCTCCTCCTCGCCGGATGGTTTTGACACGTGTGACGTAATAGACGTAATAATCCGTGTGACGTAATAGACGTAATAATCGTATATGCCAAAGCTTGTGTTAGGGGTTAATGTATCACAGATAATTGCAATCGCGTCAATATTTATGAGGGGAAAGTGAAAAGTAAAAAGTAAGTGGGAAGTAGTTGGTAGGAGGTAGAAGCCAGGGGTTTTCCAGCGGTGGCATTCAGGCAACGGGAATTTGTCAGTTAAGCGCTAGCGTCCAAAAAGAACTCGGTGAGGGACTTTCTAGAAATGTTTTCCCACTTACCACCAACTACTAATAGCATTTGCATCAAATATACCCACAGTGATGAAAGGTCTGCTGAACATCAAGCGGGGTAACAGCAAGGACAGCGTCAGAGAAGGCGAGCATGAGCTCAGGAATAAGTGAGGGTCTAAGCTGTTTGAGGAAAGCTTTG
>JASBUK010000068.1 GCA_030147925.1 Trueperaceae bacterium | reverse complement strand
TCCCAGCGAAGACGCGCTACTGAAAATCCTTTACCTTGCCATTGCCAAGGCTTCTAAAAAATGGACCATGCCAATCAGAGATTGGAAAAAAGCCCTCAACTGGTTTGCCCAGCTCTTTGGTGATAGACTGCTGGAGAGGTTGCATACACAAAATTGAGTAAATCCCCTACGATTTTCTCAAATTGCCTTAGGCTCTGCTTATGGATTGGAAACACTTTTAACCATTGCTACCGAGGTGGGTATATCTTCTATTAAAACTATTGAACCTTTGCAAACAGAGCTACATATGCTGACCAAACGTATATCGAGCTTTATCCGCTATCAGGAATCAAAACGATGAACTCACCATCCACTAACCACCTACCACCTACCACCTACCAATCTTCTATAAAGCAAATCCTTCTTATCGACAACTACGATTCGTTTACCTACAACCTGGTACAATATCTTGGTGAATTGGGGGTAGAAACCATAGTGTGGCGCAATGATCAATTTGAGCTTGCTGACGTAGCTGAGCTTAAACCCGACGGTATTGTTATTTCCCCTGGGCCCTGTACGCCCAATGAGGCAGGGCTGTCAGTAGAGCTTATCAGGGCTTATGCCCCGAACCACCCGATTTTTGGTGTTTGCTTAGGACATCAGAGTATTGGTGCGGCCTACGGTGCCAAGGTCGTGCGGGCGCCAAAAATCATGCACGGTAAAACCAGCCAAATCCGGCATGATGGCACGGCGGTCTTTAAGGATTTACCCGCCGAGATAACAGCGACCCGCTATCATTCGCTAATCGTTGAGGATTTGCCCGCCGAGCTTATCCCCAATGCCTGGGTAAATGACGAGGGGCAAGATGTAATCATGGGTTTGCGTCACGCCGAGCATCCGGTCTGGGGAGTGCAATTCCACCCCGAGAGCATCCTGACCGAAACGGGTCATAAGATGCTACAGAATTTCATCGATATCTGCTGAGCTGTGCACGAAGTTAAAGTAGCACATCACGATTTGGCGGCTATGACTCATACCGTTACTAAAGGCCCTTATCCTGTAGACAGTTACCAGCTGCACAGGGATAGCCTGTATATGGCGCGACCATTGCTAGGGCATCCGCGCATAGCCTATATGCACGCTTTGCTCATTCCCAAACTGGGTGTGCAAGTCAACTGCTTTATTTACCATGCCCCAGATGCCTATGACCAGTACGACTATTATATTGACATCATGTCTTTTGCGGTGAGCAAGCAAAACTGGATTAGCCGAGACTACTACCTAGACATCATCGTTAGTAACGATAAAGCCGCGTGGGTAATTGACACCGAAGAATATCTGCACGCCGTTGAAGGCAATCTTTTGACTACCGATGAGGCTCAGTACGCCCTAAATAAAACCCATGAAACGCTAAATGGCCTCGCTGAAAACTACTATGATCTTTTTGCTTGGCTAAACAGCCAGGGTGTTGATCCCTCATGTCTACCCCAGAGCTAAGCGTAATTACCGTTACGCACAATCGCCGAGAGTTGCTAACGCAGAAATTGCACTCCTTGGAACAGCAGACTCTTAAACCTGAACTGTTCGAACTGGTGCTATGTGTCAACGGTTGCAGCGATGGTACCCGGGAGATGCTTGATAACACCCAGACTTCCTTTAATCTCAAACTGTTGTTTTTTGAAGACAACGAGCCGATTGCACGCGCCCGCAACGTCTGTGTAAGTAAGGCCCAAGGCAATGTCTTGCTGATGAGTGATGACGACTGCATCTTGGCGCCAGAAGCATTACAAGCGCATCTGACAAGGCAGGAACGTTTTGCAAATGTGGCGGTAATAGGGGCGCTTAAACTACCGGGAGTACTGCGCCATGGCCGAACGCGTGAACCATTTGAGCAAGCGACTCACTGGGGGTCGAGGGTATTATGGATAAACGCTACTGGAGCCAACACCAGCTTTCCGGCAGAGGCTTTTAGGGCGGTGGGTGGTTATGACGAAAGCTTTGTTAATTATGGTGGGGAAGACCCCGACCTTGCCTTGCGGTTAAAAAATCAAGGAATGCAATTTCGCTTTGCACCGAAGGCGCTGGCTTATCATGCTGAGAGGCAACTAGCGGACAACTATCTAAAAAAGGCCTATGCTGCGGGGCAGGCTCAGTGGCGGGTTTATCAGAAATTCCCCAGCCTTGAAGTCGGTTTGCTCTTAGGGGTACACCCGTGGATATTGGCCCTCAAACGCTTGCTGTTTAACCGAGCGCTGTCACGCTTATTCAAGCAGCCTCGCTATCAATACGAATATGCTTATTTAAAGGGTGCGCTTAACGAAAAGGTGAGCTATAGGGGCTAGTTCTAGGGCCAAAATCATAGAAGGTGTCAGGAGGATTCGCATATGGTTAGTTTGGTTCCTTTGACAGAAAGCGAGTTTGAAGCATACCTGGAGGTCAGCATTAGGGAATATGCTCAGGAACATGTAAAGGCAGGAAACTTCAAACCAGAAACTGCTTTAGAGCAAGCTCAAAAACAACTAGAGCGCATTTTGCCAGATGGTTTTTCAACCGAAGGTCATTTTTTCAATTCAATTGAAGATGATAGTGATCAAACCAAAGTAGGTATTCTCTGGTACGCAATCGATGATCAGGGTCGAGGAAAGAGGGTTTTTGTCTATGACATAGTCATATTTGAGGAGTATCGCCGACAAGGGTACGGGTTGAAAACCTTTAAGTTACTGGAAGATGTAGTGCGTAAGTTAGGCTTGGCTGAGATTTCGTTGCATGTTTTTGGTCATAATCAGCTTGCCCGAAAGATGTATAAAAAGCTCGGGTTTATTGAAACAGATTTAATCTTATCTAAGAAGCTATCTGTTCGAGCAGTATCTTTATTTCCAAGAAGACAATGAAATTTGCTTGTGTCGGCGCTGTGATGTTTAACTAAACGTTAAAGATACGGCTAAAAGAGGGAGTTTATGAGCAATAAAGAACCGCAGCAACCATCTTTTGATGTTGCTGATCTGTTATCTGAAGTTTTTGAAGGTGAAACCCTGACGCAAGACCGCGCCCGCGAGGTAATGGGTCAGCTTATGGACGGTAACTTGAGCCAGATGCAGGCCGCTGCATTGTTGGCTGCTTTGCGCACTCGGGGCGAGACCATAGAAGAAATCATTGGTTTTGCCCAGGCTATGCGTGAGCGGGCCATAAAGGTGCCGGTGGAGGTTGAGGGGCCCTTGCTGGACACTTGTGGCACGGGCGGCACAGGCATAAGCACTATCAACATCAGCACTGCCAGTCTTTTTATCTTGGCAGCTGCCGGGGTAAAAGTTGCCAAACATGGTAACCGGGGCGTTACTCGCAAGTCGGGGGCTGCCGATGTGCTCGAGGCACTAGGGGTAAGGCTCGAGCAAAGCCCCGAGCGTTTAGCCCAGAGCATCCGCGAAGTGGGATTGGCTTTTATTTTTGCCAGGTCTCATCATCCGGCTATGAAGTTTGTCGCCCCGGTTCGCGCAGACTTAAAGGCCCGCACGATTTTTAACTCTTTGGGGCCGCTTACCAACCCGGCGGGAGCCAGCCGTCAGCTTTTGGGTGTATTCAGCCCCGACTTAACCGGGCCGCTGGCTCGAGCCCTGGCCGGTTTGGGAACTGAGCGGGCGTTGGTGGTTCATGGGGACGGCATCGACGAATTTACCGTGAGCGGTACGACCAAGGTCAGCGAGCTAAAGGTCGACTCATCGGTATTAAGCTATACGCTTGATCCGGAAGACGTTGGTTTGGGCCGCTATTCGCTTGAAGAGCTTTATGGCGGTAGCCCGGAGGAAAACGCCGTCTTAATAAAAGGTATTTTGCAGGCCAATATCCACGGAGCTAAGCGCGATGTGGTGCTTTTTAATGCCGGAGCGGCGCTCTATCTGGCCGATAAAGCCGCGACGATTGAAGAGGGTGTTACGCTGGCGGCCACACTGATAGACAACGGTGAGACGGCACGCAAGCTAGACGAATACATCGACTTTAGCCGCCATTAGCTTAAACTGTCGTTGCAGTTCTGGTAAAACGTCGCTAAATACGTCAGAATAAAAAAGGAGCTAGCGTTCACAACTTAATTAAGTGAACGGGAGGATTGTCATGTCAGAACAAACAATAATTGGTAGTTTGCGTGTAAAGACGGGTTTTGCCGAAATGTTCAAAGGCGGCGTAATTATGGACGTCGTGAACGCGGAACAGGCGCGCATCGCCGAGGATGCCGGTGCTACGGCGGTGATGGCGCTCGAGCGGGTTCCGGCGGATATTCGGGCGCAAGGTGGCGTTTCGCGCATGAGTGACCCCGATATGATCGAGAAGATCATGGCTGCCGTGTCGATTCCGGTGATGGCCAAGGTGCGTATCGGTCATTTTGTCGAAGCGCAGATTTTGCAGGCGCTGGGTGTGGATTTTGTTGACGAGTCGGAAGTGCTCACCCCGGCGGACGAAAACTTTCATGTGGACAAACACGCTTTTACGGTTCCCTTTGTCTGTGGGGCTAGAGAGTTAGGCGAGGCGCTGCGTCGCATTGGCGAGGGTGCCAGCATGATTCGTACCAAGGGCGAAGCGGGTACGGGCAATGTAGTTGAAGCCGTGCGTCATGCTCGTAGCGTCTTGGGCGGTATCCGCGCTTTACAGGCCATGTCCCGTGACGAACTGATGACTGCCGCCCGTGACCTAAAAGCCCCTTATGAGCTGGTGCTTTATGTTCACGAGAACGGCAAGCTGCCCGTGGTCAACTTTGCCGCAGGCGGGGTGGCTACTCCGGCGGACGCCGCTATGATGATGCAGCTGGGTCTTGATGGGGTTTTTGTCGGCTCGGGTATCTTCAAATCAGGTGATCCGTCCAAACGCGCCCAGGCGATTGTGAAAGCCGTGACGCACTATGACAACCCGGATATTTTGGCCGAAGTCTCGCGTAATCTGGGCGAGCCTATGGTGGGCATTAACATCGATACTTTGCCTGAAGAGGAGCTTTTGGCTACCCGAGGTTGGTAGAGGAGTTAGGGGGAGGTAGGTATTACTACTCATAAAGCCTTTGCTATAGTGACCCTGTGAAAGTATTGCAGGGTCTTTTTCTTATTTTTTTGACGGCGGTCTTGGCGGTGGTGTCACTGCTGGCCGCTTCGGCTTTTAAGTGGGCCGGGGAACTCCCCGACTTAAGTCCGCTGGATGCGCTCGAATTTACCGCCACCACGCAAATTTTTGCTTCTAACGGCGAATTGATTGGCGAATTGGTGCCGCTGGGCGGGGACGGCGCACCGACAAATCGCCTGCCGGTCAGCTTAAACGAGGTTTCACCAGCGGCATTAGCAGCCATTGTGGCCTCCGAGGACGATCAGTTTTATCGGCATTACGGTTTCGATATTCCCGGTATCATCAAGGCCACTTATTTAGAGTTTTCGGGTGAAGGAGGTCGCGGCGGTTCTACCATCACCACGCAGGTGATAAAAAACACCGTACTGAGCGACATTTCCACCGAGCGTTCGCTCGAGCGCAAAGTTAAAGAGGTCATGTTGGCCATCGAGCTCGAGCGGCGGCTGACCAAAGCGGAAATATTACAGCGTTATATTAACGTGTCGTTTTGGGGCGGCAACATTTATGGCATTAGGGCTGCCGCTAAGGCTTATTTTAACAAAGACCCCATAGAGCTAAGCCTGGCCGAAGGACTTTATCTCGCCAGGTTGATTCCTTATCCCAACGGTAATCATCGGGATTTTGTCGGCACTCGCAAGAGTATGAAAGTAGTGCTTGACAATATGGTCAAGCAAGGCGTCATCAGTCAGGAAGTGGCGGATCGTGCCTGGCGCGAACCCTTGCAGCCCACCGGCTGGAGTGTGCAATATGATGCCGAGGGCAATATTGTGGGCGAACCGCAACCTACCGGTGAGGATATTTTGCTCACTGCCAGTGTCAGCTCGAATTTGGCGCCTCACGTCACCTTTGCGGTCAGAAACGAACTCTTAGAACGCTATGACGAAAATGTAGTCTTTGGTTCAGGCGGTTTGCGAGTGTACACCACCATCGACGTGCAAGCCCAGAACGCCGCTAATGAGGCTTCATTGCGTGCCGATCTTCCCGCCGGTACCCAGACGGCTATTGTCGGCATCGACCCACAAACGGGGGGTATCCTGGCCATGGTGGGTGAACGACTGGTGGAAGGACGCCGGGTAGGTGAATTCAACCGGGCCATGGCAGCCAAGCGTCAACCAGGCAGTTCTTTTAAGCCCATTGTTTATGCTACCGCGATTGAGCAAGGTGGTTATACCCAGGCGCAGGTCGTGGTGGATGAACCTGCCGTTTTCAAACAGGCCGGACAACCCGATTGGGAGCCGAGGAACTATGACGATAGTTTTATAGGCCCAAGAACGATTCGTGAACAACTTGACCAATCGCGGAACATACCTACCATCAAGGTCTTAGAAGCGCTTACTCCCGAGGCAGTGGCGTCCAGGGCTCGAGAACTCGGCTATGAAAATATCAAGCCCTACTACTCGCTGGGTCTTGGTTCGTTTGAAGTGACCCCGGTGCAACATGCCAGTGCTTTTACCGCCTTTGCAAACGGTGGGGTGCGTATGACGCCGCATTTAATTGACCGCATTGAAGACGCCGATGGCAATGTGCTGTGGCAGGCGCAACATCGCGCCACCCGCGTATGGAGCGAACAGACCGCCTACGTAATTCTCGATATGTTGCGGGGCACGGTGGTTGACAGAAATCCCACGGCACTCAGCTGGCGTGCCGCTATCGACGGACGTTGGGTAGGCGGCAAGACCGGTACCAGTAACGAAGAGCGTGATCTCTGGTTTGTTGGTGTGACGCCTGGCCTTGTGGCGGCGGTCTGGGTGGGCAACGATGATTTTACGACTATCACCAACCCTGGGGGAGAGCGGATAACCAGTTCAAGACAGCCAATTTACATCTGGCGGGATTTTGTGGAAAATTCCTTGCGTGGCAAACCAACCGGGCTCGAGTTCGCCAGACCGGAAGGCATCACCTTTAGAACGGTCAACCGTTTGACTGGAGAAGCAGACCCCAGTGGCACCAGCATGGCCTTTGTTAGTGGCACCGAGTCTGCTGTAGACGGACAGGCCGCCTTGCAAAGACTCACTATCACCATTCCGCTTGATCGGCGCAGCAATACCCGGGCAACAGCCGATACGCCTCGGGAGTTTATCGAATGGACCGAGATACATCCAGAAGAGATTGCTGATTACAACAATTAATGGCTAACCTGTCATTGACAGCGGTAGCACCGCTAAAGGTGGGACATTGGACCGAGCAAGACGCGGCCACGGGTTGTACGGTGGTGCTTTGTCCGCCCGAAGGTTGCATTGCTTCGGCAGAGGTGCGGGGTGCTGCACCGGGTACTCGGGAAACAGCACTGTTAGCCCCGGAAAAAAGCGTTGACCGGATTCATGCCCTGGTCTTATCCGGCGGTAGTGCCTTTGGTTTGGCGGCGGCCCAAGGTGTGATGGAATGGCTCGAGCAACGCGGGCTTGGCCTGCCTACACCCTTTGCCAAAGTGCCTATTGTGCCAGCGGCGGTAATTTATGACCTGGGTGTGGGCCGTGCAGACATTAGACCCGGTGCCGAAGCGGGTTATCAAGCGGCTCAGGAAGCTTCAGCGGCAGCAGTAAAAAATGGCCGTCTGGGTGCTGGTGCAGGGGCAAGCTGTGGTAAGTATCTGGGGTTTGATAAGGCAGAATATGGGGGCTTGGGCAATGCCGCCACAGAAGTTAAGGGAGCGACCTTGGCGGCTTTGGCAGTAGCTAATCCGGTAGGGGATATTGTTGACTATAAGACCGGACAGGTTGTTGCCGGGGCGCGTTTGGCCGATGGTTCGCGCCCGGAACGTCGGGATTTAATCAATTTTTTTGCCGCCCAGCCAGGAACCAATACCACCCTGGTGGTTGTAGCTACTGATGCACCATTGACGAAAACCGAGGCCAGGGTTTTAGCTGCCAGTGCTCATACGGGTATTGCCCGGGTGACGCAGCCCTCGCATACGCTTTTTGACGGCGATACCAGTTTTACTCTGAGCACCGGAACAGGGCCCAAGGTTGATTTATCGTTGCTTACGGTAGCTACGCAGGAGGTAGTGGCCGAGGCGATTCTAAGTGCGGCTCGAGCCTCCAATCAATGAAGCAAATTAGAACCAGTGTGACATGATAGCCATATGAAGATAGGAGTTCTCGCCTTACAGGGCGCGTTTCGCGAACACAAACAAGCTTTTCTTCGCCTTGGGGCCGAGGTCACGGAAGTGCGGCTTCCGAGCCATCTAAAAGGTCTTCAGGGCGTGATTATTCCGGGGGGCGAATCGACCACCATGGCTAAACTCATGAGCGCTTACGGATTAGATACCGCCCTTGGTGATTTTTATGCCGCCGGTGGGGCCCTGTGGGGTACTTGTGCCGGGGCCATTGCGGTGTCAGTAGAGATTGTTGGTTACCCGGAGCAGCCGCGCCTGAACTTGCTGGATATAAGCGTCGAACGCAACGCCTATGGCCGTCAGGTGGCTTCTTTTGAAGCTGACTTGCAAATAGAAGGCCTAAAGCGCCCTTTTCACGCAATTTTTATTCGGGCGCCGCGCATTGCGCGGATTGGCCCCGGGATTAGGGTTATCTCACGCTTTGCCGCTGACCCGGTGATGGTCACGCAGGGCAGATTGATGGCGACGGTCTTTCACCCGGAGTTAAGCGGAGATGACCGGGTTCACCGTTATTTTCTTGAAAAGGTAGTATCAAAGAGTTTGACTCAAAGGTTTTAAGCTAAGTTGCCAGCGTGGTAAGAGTGGATGCGGATGGGCTCGAGCGTTACCAATCGCTTGGCCTGATTGAGCGCAAACAGGATAGGCAAAAAACTTTTAAGCTTATCAGGACTGTCAATTATCTCGACAATGAGCGGCTGGCGTTGCAGAGCTAGTTGTTCGATTAACAGCAGCGGATCATAACCATGCCTGCCAAAACCGGTGATGCCGCGCAAAACAGTCGCGCCGCTTAAACCTTCGTGCCTGGCAGCCTCGACAATGGCCTCAGCCAGGTTTTTCTTGCCGCTACGATCACCGGCCAAAGTATAGACACGCAGCAAGCTGGCCTCGTCTATGTTGGCCCGTCTTAGGATGTTCACGTTTTATCCCCGGCATAGCGAATAATCTGCACTTTTTCCAGGGTGATGAGTCCACCGCCGCTAAGAAGCTTTTCTAATAGCGGCAAAAACTCAGCAATTTTTGCGGCGCTATCAACAATTTCAATCACCAGGGGCAAATCTTCGGACAGGCTCCAAAATCCCCGCTTGGAAATAATCGAATTTGCGCCGTAACCCAAACTGCCACGCAGTACCGTGGCACCGGCCAAACCGGCTTTACGCGCCGCTTCAACCACCGCCTGATAACTGCTTTTTGTACCCGTGTGATCGCGCTCGCCCAGATAAATACGCAGCATTTCCCCGGAAACAATTTCGCCAAATTCTATCTCTACACTCACCTGCGACCTCCTAAGCGGGTAGCCAAAAAACGCCCCAGCATGACCGCTATAAAACCCAAAAAAAGATTGCCGAATACATAGATAAAAGCTTGTAACCACTGGCCTTCACGCAAGAGTAATTCACTGTCGAGCTCGAAGGTGGAAAAAGTGGTTAGCGCACCGATAAAACCCGTGCCTATAGCGACCCTGGTCGTAGGGGATACCAGCCCTTCTAAGCCAAGTTCGCTCAAGAAACCGAGTAAAAACGACCCTAAGACATTGACACTGAGTGTGGCCAAAGGAAACGAACTGTAAGGGGTAACAGTCAGCCAGCCTTGCAACCAGAGCGTTACCGCATACCGGCTCAGGGCTCCCAGTGCGCCGCCGATCATGACAGCAAAAACCATATAACCTCCACATTGCCATAGCGCGGCCAAAGCAAGCGCAAACAAGCTGGTATCACCATAACAGTTGCTTGCCCAATTTAAGCCAGCAGCAAGGATATAAACCTATGCAACCGCATTCATGACATTGACAAAGCAATTTCGTATAAAATGACACGTTTAACCCAGATTTGCAGCTACGGGTTTATAGGCAGAGCCACTTTCGGAGGCCAAGTTAAGGAGAACTGTGCAGAACTTATTTCATCTTTCCGCCGGTGACAAAGCACCCGATATCGTTCAGGCGGTTATCGAAGTGCCGATGGGCAGCACCAACAAATACGAATACGACCCGGAGAACAACCTTTTTCGGCTTGACCGTGTGCTTTACAGCCCCATGCATTACCCGGGTGACTATGGTTTTATTCCCAGCACTTTAGCCGATGATGGTGACCCTGTCGATGTCTTGGTACTGACCAATGCCCCGACTTTTCCCGGTGCCGTGTTGCAGGTGCGCCCACTGGGGTTTTTGGAGATGAGTGACGAAAAGGGTGGCGATCAAAAGGTGCTGGCGGTGCCCACGGGTGACCCGCGTTATGATATGAACCGTCACCTGGATACGATTTCGCGCCATCGCCTGCGCGAGATAGAGCACTTCTTTGATATTTACAAAGAATTAGAAAGCAAGCACGTCACGGTTGACGGTTGGCGAGGCATGGACGAGACTCATGCGCTTATCAGACGTGGGATTGAGACTTTTGACAAGCAACCCAGAGATTCTTAACTAACTTGAGTTCGGAGTTTCTAAAAGCGATTTAAGCCCTTTTTTATCGCGCATCTAAATTTTGGCAAGCATCCCTACAAAGCGCAAGGGGTAAGGCGTGAGGGGTTATCAAATTCTGGGTGAACAGCTTTAAACCTAGCCTTAATGGGAGCTTTTGCTGACGCTTAACTTACTGCACTTGCACAGTTGACCAGGGTGGTGCAAACATGACCCAGTATTTAAAGGGACGCAGGTCAATGGCTATGCCCTCATTGCTGATAAAGCTAAAGCCATTATCTGGTGACCAGCGACCTGGGATAATCTTGCCACGCAAATAGAGTGTAGCTTCGCCGCCACGTAGCGGAATATACAATCTGCCCTCAGGGTCATCGGGGATGGCTCGAGCCTCACTAATAGCGGCTACCACCACCGCATCGACCATCACCGCCTCACCATAAGCGTCCGAAGCATCTTGACCCTGGCGTTGCCAGCGATAAAGATTTACTTCCGAAATATAGCGAAACCCGCTGTTATAACTGCCCGAGTACGCCACTTCCAGCCGATTGGTATTGCTTAGTTCTTCGGCGGGGCGATAAACCTGAGAGCGAATGACCCGGTTGAAATTGAGATTCAGGCGATTGATGGCCTGACGCAGAGCGTTACCACTGGAATAGAGATTATAAGGCGCATTGCGGCTGTTGTCTCGCGAGAACAGGTCACCACGGTTAAAGGCATTTAGGGTAGTGGCTTCGCCCCGTTCTATAGCGGCGATGGCCGAAGGAGAGCCGCCGTCATGAACGAGGATGCCGTTTAGATTGCGGGCGGCCTCAAGAAAATAATCTCTGGCGCTGCGCACTGGACCAACCGCGCTGGGGTCGATGCGGTCATAAATCGTCATCAGGCGGGTAAGTCCACCTTCGACGGGCATTTCATAAATGGCCGAAGCTTCTAAAAGACCGGTTTGGGGATAACCACTGACATTGTCCAGCAGCACGGCAATTGGACGATTGCGTTCGTCGCGATAGGGGCTTGACGACTGCCCGGCGGGCGCACCGCTGGCGACTTCTGCACCTTCCGGGCTGGCTGCCGCGCCTGTAGCGGTGGTACTGGCCCCTTCCTGAGCGCTTGTCTGTCCGGCTTGATCGGCATTGGCACCAGCCGGGCGATTCGTTTGCTGAGGGCTGGCTACGGCGCTGGTCGTGCTGGCTTCGGCGTCACCTGCCGAGACGGGGTTGGGTTCTGCTTGTGGCTGCGGTTGTGCAACCGCCACGGCGATTTGCGGTGCCGGGATGGTCTGCGCCGTGCTGACGTTGACATTTGGCGTAATGTCCAGTGGGCGGGCTGTGGCCACGGTGACCTGGGCCTGTGGTTGCGGCAAGTTTTGTGGGGTGGCCACGGCTAGCTGTGGCTGCGGTTGTGCAATAGGCTGGGGAATCGCCACAGAGGCCTGCACACTTGGCTGGGGAATGCTCTGCACAGGAGCAAGCTGGACATTTGGCGTGGCGGTGATAATACGCGCCTGGGGAACCTCGGTTGAGACGCTTGGGGTAGGAATACGGATAGCCTGGGCTAACGGTTTGGGCTCGAGCACTACCTCGTCAATTTCGGGTAGCACACTGCTTGTTGGCGCTTCCGTGCTTGGCAAGTTCACTGCCGATGCTGCGGCAGCTGCCTCGGGGACGCGCACTTGTGGCGTCGGCACGGCAACTGGGGCAGCTATCTGGGGCTGTGGGGGTTCTGGAGTTTGCGCCACGGCGGGGGGTGCTTCTGGAATCTGGCTGGGCGTGTTAGCTACACCCTCGGGGTTTTGGGGTTCACCGGTTTCAACGGCGGCTACCTGAGGCGTAGCCGCTTGTGGCGCAGGCTCTGCCGCCGCCGGCGCCTCGACAGCGACTTCCGCTAAAGCAGGCGTGCCTATGTCAATGACAATAAAAGTTTCTTTGGGAGCAGGCTTGGGCGAAGTGAGAAACCAGGCCAGCAGCAGCAAGCTGCTCAAGTGGACAACAAGAGAAAGCAACAGCGCACGCCGTTTGTCCTTATCCTGCCAGAGGTCAAGCTTCGAGATCACAGTGTTATCCTTTTGCTGCCGCGCCCGGCCTAGCCGCCACCGGTGGCAATAGCAATACGCTGCGCTCCGGCCTGCTTGATCAAGTCCATGACCTTCACTGTTGTTCCGTGCGGAACCGTCTGATCGGCACGCAGCACCACCGTACCCGAAGCACTGCTACTAAGAACGCTGCGCAAGGCCACGACCAAGTCACCCTCGGCAATGGCGGCGCCGGAAAGGAAAATTTGCTGATCCCGGGTGATGGTCACGGTGGGCAAGTCGGAAGCCTGAAGCTGACTGGTCTGAGCCTGGGGTAAATCCACCGGCAGACCCGATTCTAGAGTGATAAAGGTGGTCGAAACCATAAAAAAGATGATGAGCAAAAAGACCACATCGACCATTGGGGTCAGATCAAGCGCCAGACCCTGACCCCTGGCGCGGTAACGGCTAAGACGCCTTGGCTGGGGCATAATTCTCTTCTACTCGCTCTTTGCCATCGCGCCGCGCCGCTACTACCTGCACTACGTTACCCATCAATTCTTCGCGGCGGCGGTCAATTTCTAAGAGGATGTGATCGACGCGGTTAGCAAGATAGTTGTGACCAATAAGGGTGGGAATGGCAACGATAAGACCGGCTGCCGTAGTGACCAGCGCCTGACCGATGCCATCGGCCAAAGCCGCCGGATCACCAGTACCCTGCTGGGAAATCTCGGCAAAGGCAATGATCATGCCGGTGACCGTTCCTAGAAGACCTAAAAGGGGAGCAATCTGCGCAATGGTGGCCAGCGCCCGTAGACCCCGGGTGAGACGCTGCTCTTCTTCTAAGCTGGCTTCCTGAAAGGCGGATTCCACCGCCGAGCGACCATAGGGCAGCCTGCTTAAGGCCGACTTCAGGACGCGTGCTACCGGGCCGCCGTGTTGTTCGCAAGAAGTCAGCGCCAACTCTAAGTTGCGCTCACGCACCGCTGCATTGACCTTAATCATCAACTTATCGGCATCCATGCGCTCTTTGGAGAGCTTAAACAAGCGTTCGAAAAATAGGTAAAGCGCATAGAGCGAAACCAGCAAAATGGCAACGAGTACCGGACCACCAGTGAGTAATAAATTCATAATCTTTGCAATTCTAGTGAATTTAGGACTGAATCATATGAGAACACGATCTTGTTTCTCCTCAATTTGATGATATCCACAGTTTTGGGGTTAGTGAGCTGGAAAGAAAACCGCTGATACCTTAAGTTAAACAGTGTTATCTAGTGACCGTTTAACCTAATTAAGCTAGCAGCACGGGCACAAACAGAATTAAGACAAAATTAAGCTTAAAAGACCAAGCGCTAACTAAGACATTCTACCTTGTTTTAGGCAGGATTTTGTGCGAAATGTGATTAATTTCCTAAGCGACATAAAAAGCCACTCGTTTCGCTATCAGCCGGTATTTCTCATTCCGGCGGAAATACCGATTAGGCTGACCAAGACGGCGTAATCAAGTTCGCTACGTTCCGGATTGTCGTCTGGTAGGCTTCTTAGACGTTTTAACAACTCGACCTGTACCAGCGATATGGGGTCAACATAGGGGTTGCGCAATTCGATGGCTCGAGCCAGCGTGGGGTCGTTATCCAGCAGCAATTTGCCGGTAATTTTCTGAATGGCCGCGACACTGCGCTGATGCTCTATATTTATCAGCGGCCAGAAAGTAATGCGCAAAGCTTCCGGCACCAGTTCCAGATAATTTTCAAATACGCCCATGTCGGCCTTGGCCAGGCTCATCTGCGCAAAGTCAATCAAAGTCTTAAAAAACGGCCAGTTGGCGTACATCTCCTGTTGCAAGGCTGTTTCTATCTCGGCTAAGCCGGTGCCAAGCCCGTACCAGCCAGGTAAGTTGGCGCGGCACTGCGTCCAGGAAAAGACCCAGGGGATTGCCCGCAGGTTGCTTAGCGAACGCTCGCCTTTGCGCCGCGCCGGGCGCGAGCCGATATTGAGCCGACTGATTTCTTCTATAGGCGTAACGGTGTGATAAAAATCGAGAAAGCCCGGAGTCTCTAGCAGTTGACGATAGTACCTTTTGGCGGCTTTAGCGGCGGTAGCTAGCGCCTCACGATAAATTGCCGGGACCTGGGGTAATTCCTCACCGGCGTCTCTGGCCGAAGAAAGAATGAACGCGTGAGCCACCTGCTCTAAGTGACGATGGGCCAAGTCGGGGTCGGCATAGCGATCTGATAAGGCTTCACCCTGTTCGGTTATGCGCATGCGGCCATTTAGTGAACCGGGTGGTTGCGCCAAGATGGCCTGTCCGCTGGGGCCGCCGCCCCGCCCAATGCTGGTGCCACGCCCGTGAAAGATGCGCAGCGCTATGCTCGCCTTGCGGCAGACTTCGGCAATGCCTTCCTGGGCCTGATAAAGCGCCCAGTTGGCCGTCAGAAAACCGGCGTCTTTATTTGAATCCGAGTAGCCGATCATGACCTCTTGCAGACCCCGGTAGCTTAGATGTTCGCGGTATACTGCTATGTCAAAGAGGGTTTTTAACACCCCGGGGGCATTCTCCAAATCATTGACCGTTTCAAACAGCGGCGTGGCGTCGATGTCCTTGATTCCGGCTTGTTTGGCGAGAATCAGCACTTCGAGCACGTCCGAAGCCCCTTCGGTCATAGATACGATATAGCCCCCTGTGGCTTCTTTGCCAAAGCGTTTTTGCATGCGCTTAAAGACACGCAGAAATTCCAGTGCTCGTTTGGTTTCGTCGGCCAGTTCGGCATCTTGTGGGGCTAAAGGACGCCGCGAGGCCAGCTCGGTAGCAAGCAGCTCGATACGCTCTTTTTCACTCTTTTGCAAATAATCGTCACAGACACCGCTATAGCTAAGCAGATCGGCTATAGCCAGCTCGTGGACACTGGAGTGTTCGCGCAAGTCAAGCGCGGCCAAATGAAAGCCAAAGGTGGCCGCACGGTAATTGACCGGACGCACAAAAGCGTTGGCGGTGCGGCTGCCTTGTCCGGCTTTAAGCGTGTCTTCTAATAGGGATAGATCGCGGATATAGCCCTGGGCAAGATCCGGATACTTACCGACTTCAGCCTGGGAACCATTTGCCGGAGGAGTGCTTAGCTCACTGTTTAGGTCCCGGTGCATGAAAAACAGCTTTTGACGGTAGGGTTCTTCAAAAAAGCGGCTGGCTTTGCCATATCTTTGCTCGAGCTCACTTAAGTCATCACGAAACGCTTTGGTCAAGGTAATGCGCGACTCCCACTGGGACAGTCTTTGCACCAAAAGATCGACGTCTTTGATGTGTGCGTTAAGCGCAACTTCGGATTGCAAGCGGTAGGCTTCGGTACTGATTTCCGGGCTTACAAAGGGGTTGCCGTCGCGGTCTCCACCTATCCAGGAGCGAAATCTGATGACGGGTTTAAGCGGTGGACGTCTGCCGGGAGTCTGCTGGTAGTAAAGCTCAAGCGCCCTTTCAATATCGAGCATTAAGCGGGGGATGGTTTGCAAGAGCGAACGGCGAAAATAATAAAGAGCAGACTTAACTTCATCTAAGACGCTGGGTTTTTGGGCTACGAGCTCCCGGGTTTGCCAGAGCGTGGTGATTTCCGCCATGATTTCTTGCTCGAGCCCTAAGCGTTCTTGTGGCGCCAAGTCGCGTTCGCTTAACTGCCGTAGGGCATTGGCAATGCGCTCGAGTTTTAGCCGGATGGTGTAGCGTTTGACCTCGGTGGGGTGGGCGGTCAAGGTGAGTTGGATATCAAGATTTTCAATAAAGCGCTTGACTTCGCTAAGCGACCAACCCTGATCTTTAAGGGACTTGATTGCCGCTGCTACGGATTCGCTGCGCGGCGTCTCGGCGCTGGCCTGACCTTCGCGTAGGCGGTTTACCCGAACTCGGTTGATTTCTTCGGCGATATTGATGAGCTGAAAGTAAACGGTAAAAGCTCTCAGTAGCTTTTCGGCCTCCTGCAAACTCAGCTCGGCCAAGAGGTCTTTTAGCTCCTGATGGGGCTTTTTGTCGTTTGGGTCGGCTCTCATGCCTTTGGTGAGCGCTCGCACCTTCTCGACTAAATTAAAGAGGCGTTCGCCTTCGAGCTCTTTTAAGACATTGCCGAGACCGCGTCCCAAAAAATCGACATCGGCCCGTAACTGCTTAAAGGCCTGAGCAAAAATCTCCTGTTTGTTTTCGGTATTACTGGAATCTTCTGGCATAACCGACTCCTAAAGAAAGAATGATTGGGTTAAAACGACGTCGCTCAGCTTAGCGGCCATTGCAGACGTTCAATCTGCGTGGCCTTGGCGCCGGAAATCTCTAAGCTGATAGCACGAACAGCGCCCTGGCGATCAGCCGGTTTGAAGCGTTTGGGCAACTTGTGGATAAAACGATAATGAACTTCTTCAAAGGCCATACCAATGGCCGAATCCTGCACGCCGGTCATGCCGACATCGGTGATATAGGCGGTGCCTTTACTGATGCGTTCATCGGCTGTTTGTACGTGGGTGTGTGTGCCAATCATGGCCGTGACGCGACCGCTTAGGTGATAACCCATGGCCCGTTTTTCACTGGTAGCCTCGGCGTGAAAGTCCACGATAAGGGCTTCATCTTTTGGGTGGTGCTCGAGCAAATTGTCCAGTGCCCTAAAAGGACAGTCAAGCGGCTCCATAAAAACGCGCCCCATGGCATTGACCACGGCGATGCGCTCACCACTACGGCTAGCAAAGCTGGCATGGCCCAAGCCCGGCGTGCCCGGTGGATAGTTTAGGGGCCTTAGCAGGCGTGGAGTTTCCTCGATGATCTCAAAGACCTCGTGTTTGTCCCAGGTGTGATTGCCCATCGTAACCACGTCAACACCTGCTGTGCGCATTTGCTCGAAGTGCTTGCGAGTGATGCCAAAACCACCGGCGGCGTTTTCACCATTGGCGATTACAAAGTCATAATCATCCCTTACGGCGGCTAGAAATTGCTGCATTGCCTTTATGCCGGGAGTACCAAAGATATCGCCGATAAATAAAATGCGCACGAGACAGGATAACAGTTAAGAGCAAAGAGTAAGGGGCGACAAGCAACGCGACTCACTTTAAAGACAGTGAAAAGTGGAAAGTAAAAAGTAATAAAAAGTAAAAAGTAATAAAAAGAAAGGGTGAGGTTTTCCCACAAACTACCGACTACTCACCACCAGCTACTTTCCACCCACCACTAACTACCAACTACAGTCAAGATCTCTTGTGCCACTCACGCCAAAATGCTTCATCCCAACCGGCGGTGAGCGCATTGCCACTGCGCACTAAGGGTTGCACCAGCAGGCCAGGGTCGGCAATTAGCTTAGCGATCATCTCCTCATCACCAACTCGCATATATTCAAGCCCTTGCTTCCGATAGGTCTTGCCTTTTACATCGATAAGCGCATTGAGACCGAACTTTTGCACAAAGCGCTTTAGTTCACCTGCGGCGATAGCACGCTCATTAAGATCGACAAACTGCGGCTTGATGCCGCGCTCTTTAAAAAAGCGCAAGGCTTTTTTACTGTCTTGCGACTTTCTGGTGCCAAAAATCTGTACGTTCATGCTTTGATTCTAATACCGATTCCGTATCAGGTTTTCTTGCCGGGCTATACTTTATTTTATGCCAAGCTTGGAAAGCAAACGTTTACTACTTCGCCCCTTTGTGCCGGCTGACGCTACTACAATCCAACTTTTGGCCAGCGACAAAAGGATTGCCGCCACGACTTTAAGCATTCCTCATCCTTATCCTGAGGGCGCTGCTGCTAACTGGTTGGCGCAGCAGGCAAAGCTTATCGATCAGGCCAAATTGCTGCCCTTTGCCATTACCAGAAAAACAGACGCTGAACTTCTCGGTGTGGTGAGTCTGCACCCCAATAGCGCGCATGACAAGGCCGAGCTGGGCTACTGGCTGGGGGTCCCTTATTGGGGTCAGGGTTATACCAGCGAGGCGGCGGCGCGCGTACTTGCCTATGGTTTTGAGGTTCTGAAGCTAAATCGCATCCACGCTCATTGTTTTGCTGAAAACAGCGCTTCAAAGCGCGTGCTGGAGAAAATCGGCATGGCTTATGAGGGTCGTTTGCGCCAGGAGATAAAAAAGTGGGACAATTACGTTGACGTGCTTTGTTTTGGAATTTTGCGGGCTGAGTATTTTGCCAAAGAGGGCTGAATCGGATTTGGTATGATAAAAGAGAAGAGATAAATAATGATGTTTGATACGGTTGACCAGCAGATATTACGCGTCTTGCGCGGCAATGGTCGCGCCAGCCACGCCAATATTGCCAAACTGGTAGGTCTTTCCGCCCCGGCGGTGGGCGAGCGCATTCGCAAGCTCGAGCAGTTAGGGGTCATCAGTAGCTACCGGGCGGTTCTCGACCCGGATGCTTTGGGCCTGGGCATCTGTGCTTTTGTAGCTATAATTCCGCAATCACGTAATCCTGCGGACAAACTGGTGGAAAATCTCGCCTCATTGCCGGAGATTGAGGAGCTTTATTCGGTTGCCGGTAACTACAGCTATATCGCCAAGGTGCGAGTTGCCAGCACGCAGGAATTAGATACTTTTTTAGACCGCTTGTGGATGCTGGAGGGGGTCGAACGTACACAGACGACTATGGTCTTAAAAACCAATGTGGAACGGCCTACACATCTACCTTTTGACGTTGATGAAGCTTCCGAGTAGTAGCGGGACATAGTATCAGACTTGCAAAAGCTCTTTGTACCGGAGCAGGCGAGCATAAGAGAGCCAGCAGTCTAAACTGGTTCTTATGCTTTCCCCACGTTCTCAATTTCTAGACGGCATGCGGGACATGTCCCCGGTTTTGCTCGGGGCAATTCCTTTTGGTCTGGTTTCGGGTGTGGCCGCAGTCAGCGTGAGCTTACCCGAAGATGCCGCTGTCGCTATGGCGGTAATTGTTTTTGCCGGCGCGGCGCAGATAGCCGGAGTACAGCTTATCGGCAACGGCGCGCCCATCTTCATCATTTTGCTGACGACCTTTGTAATCAATTTGCGCTTTGTGATGTACAGTGCCTCGTTGGCTCCGCACTTTCACAAGTTATCAAGCTGGTGGAAAGCTTTTTTGGCCTATTTTATGACCGATCAGGCCTTTGCTTTTTCTATTACGCGCTTTACCCGCGACCCCGAACAGGCCAACAAACAGTGGTATTACTTCGGGGGTGCAATTTCCGTGTGGGTGACCTGGCTTATCAGCAGCGCCGTGGGGGTCTTTGTAGGCGCACAATTGCCGGCTAGCTGGTCTTTAGACTTTGCCATTCCGCTTATCTTTATGGCACTTATTTTTCCCTCGGTGACTGATAGAGCCTCGGCAGGGGCGGCATTGGTGGCCGGAGTCGTAGCGGTGCTGGCGGCGGGTTTGCCGCTGAATATGAGTTTGATAGTGGCGGCGCTTTTAGGTATTGGTGCTGGTTTGTTGCTCGAGCCGAGGCGGCGCTCATGAGCTTAGTGGCCCTGTGGCTCACCATCATTGGCATGGGTCTGATTACTTTTGCCCTGCGCGTTTCCTTTGTTGCGCTTTTAGGCAGGATTACAATTTCGCAGTTTTTGCGGCGGGCGCTACGTTTTGTCCCGGCGGCGGTGCTCTCAGCACTGGTGTTTCCGGCTATCGTTCGCTATGGGGGAGAGCCGGACTTGTCGTTTGGCAATTTACGTTTGCTGGCCGGAATCATCGCGGCTACAGTCGCCTGGCGCACCAAAAGCGTGCTCTGGACTATTGTTATCGGGATGGTCGCCCTGTGGCTTTTGCAATTGGTTTTTAGTTGAGTGGAAAATAAAAAGTAAAAAGTGGAAAGTAAAACAGGTTGGTGGAAAGTAATTAGTAGACGGTAGGGATTTTCCATTGCGGGCAAACCTCCACAATTGGAATTTGTTGCTTTTTAACTGCTAACGTCCCAAAATAACTCCGCTGGGAGGACCTTACTAAAAATGTTTGTTCCACCAACTACTCATTACAAACTACCGACTGCTTATACCCCTTCCAGGATATTCGTAGCCTCTGAGCTTGGGGCTAGGTGTTGAGCCTTGAGCTTGCTTCTCAATCCCCTCTACTAACCTAATAAATCCCGATAAAGCTGAATTACCGCCCTATATATTCTGTCAAGTTAGACTGCAAAGCAAGATGACTAATACTGATAATAGCTATGACACCCTGATCGTTGGTGGTGGGCCTGCCGGACTGTCCGCCGCTTTGCACTTAGCCTGGCACAAGCGCCGTGTCTTGGTTTTAGACCGGCGCACTGGACCGCTTTTTTTTACCCTGACCAAGCTGGAGAATGTTCCGGGTTTGCCGGGTATCAGCGGCGTCAAGCTGCAACAGACCTTGCGTAAACAAGTTGAAGCTCTAGGCGCTGAGATAAAGCGGGCTAATGTCGTTAAGGCTTCTGGTCAAGCGGGGAATTTCCTGCTAGAAACCGATAAGGGCGAGCAGTTTGCCGCCAAGACGCTTCTGTTGGCGACCGGTATTGCCCGCTATCATCCCACGGTAAATGGCGACTGGCGTCCTTGTTTGGCCTATGCCGGAAAATGCAATGTCTACTACTGCCCGGATTGTGAAGCGCCGGAAATCGATGATAAGCAGACGGTGGTGATTGGTGTAGGCTCGAGCCGTGGCGCGGTAAGTACGGCCCAACACCTTTATGAACACTCCAAAAAACTGCTCTTGCTGCTTAGTGGCGAGACGGAAATGCGTGAAAACGACGAGATTTGGGTCAAGGAAAGAAACATTCCTATCTACAGACAAGGGATTGCTGAATTGGTGGGTAAGCGTGGTTGTTTAGAGGCCGTGGTGCTTGCAGATGGCATTAAGCTAAGCGCGGATGCCTTTTTTGTCTCGAGCCCCAAGGTGCCGCGTACAGATTTAGCGCAGCAGCTTGGTTTGTCGGTGACAAAATCCGGTCATGCCGAGGTCAAATCACAACGCGGTAATACCGCCGTTGACGGTCTGTGGATTGCCGGTGATTTACGGCCTATGACGCAGCAGGTAGCCATTGCCATGGGGACAGGCAGTATTGCTGCAGTGCACATCGACCAGTATTTGGCCGAAAAATATCAGGCGCTTGCTGGTTGAAGCGCTTTTGTAAAAGCGATTCAAGCTGAGCAGAGCGAATAGGAGTAGATAGGGATGTGAAAGGTGTTCAACCAGAATTGGTATTAACCTTGAACGGCGTCTAAAAACCAGTTGGGCAGCCTGCGCCGCTGCCGCTGCAAAAAGCCCGAAAAATCCGCGTCCAGCACATAAGTAACGGCGTAATCGTCGGCGCTGCGCACGCTGCGGCCATAAGCCTGAACTACGGTTAAGCAGGTGCGCCAGTCGTACCAGGGGGCGTCGAGACTTTTGCGCCGGGCTACCTGTGGGTCGCCCAAATAAGGGTAGGGAATCTTGCAGATGACCTGCCAGCGACTCAAGTCGTCGGCTAAGTCAATCCCCTCGGTCATGCTGGGCGTGAGCAGGACTGAGGGGTTGCGACTCTGGTTGTGTTTTTTAAGCGCGTCTTCGCGCTCGTCGCTGCTGTAATGGGTAATGAGCCGCTTCTGATGCCGTTTAGGTAAATGGCGGGCAATATAGCTGGCGATCTTATAGCTATGTCCATGAATCAGACCCTTGTCGTGCGGGTGGGCGTCAAAGAGTTCGGCGATTTCACTGACCAGTTTGGGTAGATCACGTTCAAGATAATGGCGTGTAAGCCGGGCTACGGGGCGCAGATAAATGGGCCGGTTTTCTGCTGGAAAATCCGACTGAACCGAGATCACTTCGGCCTCAGCAGGATCAATGCCTAAGCTGCGCAGATAGGTGGGGGGGTCCAAGATGGTAGCGGAGAGCATTAAGACGCGCTCGCCAAAAGCAAAGAGCAAGTCTTGTGCAAAGCTTGACACCTTGACCGGTTTGAAGGTGATCGTTTGCCCCTCGGAACTGCTGCGCCTCTGTACCACCCATTCCACGTGATTTTCTTCGCGGCTGTAATTAAGCAGTCGTAAGCGGGTCAGTTGATTATCTAACCACTGCTTGTTCTGCATTTGGGCTATAGCCAGGTCACCGCTTAAGTTTTCTTTTTTGAGCTGGTGCTCGAGCTCACGGCTGCGACCCTGTAACAGCGGCACTATGTCCTCGGCAAAATCAAAAAACTCGATATCCTCAAGCACATGGGGGATGCTCTCGGGAATGCCTACGCGCATTAGGGCGCTGTCAGACAGCGTTAGCTGAATAAAACTCATCAGTGCGGCCTCGGCGTTATGAGCCTCATCCAGAATCAGCAAGTCGCGAGGCTGAAAACCGCCCGAGTAATTTAACTCCGCTAGGTAATAAGCGTAGTTCATGATGGTGTTGTTAGCGGCAATGGCCTCATCTTTTTTGACAAAATAGGGGCAGTCGGTGCACTGGGGGAACTTACGTCCGGCAATGCAGGGCGCCGCCGCCGCATGGGTGGGCGCCACCAGACAGGGGTAGTTGCCACGGCCTTTCATAAGCGCCAAGTCGGGAAAATCGCGAAAATATTGTTCTTGCAAGATTTTCTGGGCGGTCAAAATATAAGCGCTACTGGCCTCTCGAGCTAAGGTAACGGCCATAGCGGATTTACCCGAACCGGTAGGAGCCTCGATAACGACAAAACGCTTGCCGCACTTAAAGGCGTCACGTGCTTGTTCGATGGCTTCGCGTTGTCCTCGGCGGTAGCTGGTAAAAGGAAAGGCCTTTTTTTGCACGGTTTAGGCTAACATGTCCTGGCGAAAACGGAACGAAAAAAATCAGTCAGCGTACCGCAAATTGTACAGTGCAGTTTTTGTTTTGCAGTGGCGTTGTTGCATGAATCACCAGGCTGACCTAGCTTCGCCTTCTGGTCGAGCGGGCCATCAGGTCACGAGATAGCTATCGGGCTTAGCCAGCTAAATCATCTTTTTGAGGGCTTTGCACTTGAGTTTAAGCTCGCATATTTGGTTTTTCAAACGGTGCGAAAAAGCTTTGGTCGTGACAGCATGCTTTGATCGGGTACCGCTAGCTCAACTCGCATTAATTTGAAGATAGAGGCGATAAGGCCGACCGCTTGGCGACCTGCCAGACCGTAGATGCTTTTTATCGTCACTACCGTTTCAATCGCCAAGTCGCTATAGATCTTACTCGCCCCGCGCTTACCTGTCTTATTGTTGCTGAGCCCTTGGCTTGTAGCACCTTCAACCAGCCACAACGTAATACTTCCCCTTTGCTTTAAGCCCGCGTTATACTCACTCTAGTTGCGGACTCTGCATTTGTTAAGTTGCTTGTTCACATATTCAACTTAACTTAGAGCCGCAACCTTATTCTTGCTATTCATGCAACAATGCCTGGTTTGGGTAATTTCTTGCTCTGGCTAATCCCGGGGGTCTAAAACGGTATCAAGATTAAGATTGCGCTGGGCGAGTACCAGTTGGAAATTCACGTAGCTATCGTAATCTTCGGGCAAGGCCGTGCCTTCAATTATGCTCAGTTCGAAGCGGCGCACTTCTTGCAGCAAAGTATCGGTGGAAATATGGGCAAGTGGTTGCTCGAATGCTGATTCCTGCATGTTCTTGTCTCCTCGCTCGATCATTATGAGGCATAAGGTAGCAGAGCAATTCTTACAAAACCCTTACACGGGTCAATTATGCAGCCAGTTTGGTGGCTAATAGCGTTTATCTACCACCATCTCACCTGTTACCGAGGGTTCCACCGCAATTTCGTTCATGCCTATACCACAGGCGCTGCGGACACGCTGGGCCAGTTCGAAAGTGTCCGTGGTAGGGTCGCCCTCTATGCGTAACTGCACGTAATCGGTACCTTGCGCGGTTCTGCTGATGACCAGTTGATAATTGCGAAAATTCAGGCCCGGCGTGCCCGCTAAAATAAAGAGCAGTTCTTTGGGATAGACTTTGACGCCCTTTATCTTGACCATGCTGTCGGTGCGGCCAAACACACCACGGGGCAGGCTGAGTTCGTTGTCGAGACTGCCCTTTAGTGTCAGGTCACCGGTGCGAAAGCGCAAGATGGGCAGGCCTTCTCGCGTTAAGCTGGTCACGACCAGTTCACCTTTTTCGCCTGTGGCCCCGGGTTTTAGAGTTTGTGGGTCCAGCACTTCCAGAATGCAGGCTTCGGGAACCACCTGCATACCCTGATTGCCGCTGCTTTCAGCGGCGACTATGCCCGTTTCGCTCAGGCCATAGGCGTCAAAAGCCTGGCAGTTTAGCAAAGTCTCGACTTCTTCGCGGTAGCCGGGCACGGCGCTAAACGGCTCGCCTGCGGCCAAAAGGGTTTCAAAACGTCCCCCGGCTTCACCAATCTTACGGGCAAAGCTCGGATTGCTGACCAGAACGTTAAAGCCATAGGTCTTGGCAATATCCACCACCGTTGCAGCGTCGCTGGG
This sequence comes from Trueperaceae bacterium, assembly GCA_030147925.1. Classification (GTDB taxonomy): domain Bacteria; phylum Deinococcota; class Deinococci; order Deinococcales; family Trueperaceae; genus JASBUK01. The sequence goes on along the minus strand of JASBUK010000068.1, from coordinate 22,992 downwards.
ACCAAGCGCCAGCACCTTTGCCCCCAGTAGTTGCAGGCCTTCATGAAACAGCCAGCCGCCCGCCAGCATGTGATAGCTAAAGACCACCAGGCAGCGGCTTTGTGCGTCTAGGCCACAGCGCTTAAACTGGGCGGCGCTCGCCTGGGCTTGCCAGAGCAGGTCTTGCCTGGTCAGATATTCCGGCATGCGCCCTATACCCGGGGAGGGCGTTAGGTGCATTTGTACGATGTCGGCGCTTAAGAAGCCGCCGTGGGGTGGCTCGTTTTGAAACTGCTTCACCAGGTCATCGCGGCTTATAAATGGCAGGGCGCTCAGATCATCTGCTGTGAGCGTTTTAGGGTCTAGTTCCGCTAGTTTGTCAGCGTAAAAGCTCGAGCCCTTGGCCCTGGTGACAATATGCCGAAGACGTGCGGTTCTGTCCACCTTATCCTCCCAAAAATGAAGCTGTCCCAAATTGTAAGGTCAGTAGAAGGTAAAAAGGGGAAAGTGGAGATTTTCCCACCAACTACCGACCACTAACCACCAACCATTAACACAATTTGGGGCACACCGCCTAAAAGAGCGTATGTGCATCATAACTGTTTAACTAATCATGATAAATCCTGGTGCCAGTCTTACCCATCAGCGCCAGGGGGATATTCTCGGCTAAGCGGCCATCGGTGATAACGGCAAAGCTGGCACCTTGCGACAAAGCCTCAAGCGCAGATTCAACTTTGGGTATCATGCCGCCGACGATACGCCCAGCGGCAATGCGTGCTTTGATGTCTTTTGCCGAAAGCTCGCTAATGAGGCTTTCAGGTTTACTGGGGTCATCGAGCACCCCGGGCACATCGGTAAGCAGTATGACCGGTGCGGTGAGCGCCCCGGCAACAGCGCCCGCTACGCTATCCGCGTTGACATTAAGAACGTCATCCCGTGCTCTGTTTTCGGCCAGACAGGCAATTACCGGCGTGAGGCCGATACCCAACAGGTTTTCAATAAGCGCAGTGTTGACCTGCTTGATGCTACCCACAAAGCCCAGATCGGCGTTTAGCACGCTGGCCATTAGCAAGTTTGAATCCCGTCCGCTAAGACCGATGGCCTGGCCAATATCCTGCGCCAGAATTTTACTCAGGCGAGTCAATACACTTTCTATCACCGGCAGACTCTCGGCGGTGGTAACGCGCAGACCCCGGACAAACTCAGTTTTTATACCGGCGTCTTTAAGCGCCGCCCCAATAAAAGGGCCACCACCGTGTACTACCACCGGGTCGTGGCCCTCGCTGGCTAAGTTGCAAATTTCTTTAGCAACGCTGCGGCGCAAGCCAGGATTGGTCATAGCGTTGCCGCCGTATTTGATAATGATAGGCATGACTACAGTTTAGGGCATAGAGTTGCCAACGCCGATAACTTTGATATCCTAGCGGACAGTAAAGATAGCTTGGCCCCACCAGGGGCTTAGTGGCAGATTAGTTACAAAGAAGAGAAATGAGGCGACTTTGTGGATCAACTGGTATTTGGGACAGACGGTTGGCGCGACATCATTGCCGATAAATTTACCTTTAGCAATGTGGCTCGAGCCGCGCAGGCCTATGCCGAACACCTAAAAGCCCGAGGACAAAGCAGGGTCTTAGTTGGCTTTGACACCCGTTTTAACGGTGAGCATTTTGCCCGGCGCGTTGCCGAGGTGATGGCTGCCAACGGCTTAGAAACCATGCTCTCTAAGTCCTATTTGCCTACCCCGGCTTTTTCCTTTGCGGTAAAACACCATAAAGCCGGTGGTGGGGTGATGCTGACGGCTTCGCACAATCCACCCGCCTATAACGGTTTTAAAATAAAAGGCTCTTATGGCGGAACGGCGACCCAGGACATCTACCAGGATGTAAGCACTCGACTCGAAGATACTGCACTAACCGACGTAGCACCTTTTTATCCTAATGAGCATAGCTTTGAGCGTTTTGACGTGCGCAAGGCTTATTATGCTGCCCTGAGTAAACTCATCGATGTTGCGGCTTTGCATGAATTTAAGGGCAGTCTGGTGCACGACGCCATGGGTGGTGCGGCAGCCGGTTGGCTGAGCGGGTTTTTCAAGTATGCCAAGCTCAGGATTAACTTGCACGAAGTCCATGCCGTGCCCAACCCCATGTTTTTTGAAGTCAATCCTGAGCCCATCCCCGCAAATTTGGCTTCGGCCATTGCAGTAATGCAGGATCACGACGCTGTTTTTGCTACCGCTACCGACGGCGACGGTGATCGCCTGGGCTTGGTCTTGCCCGGCGGGGAGTTCTTTAACTCCCATCAGATTTTTGCTGTTTTGCTAGACCTTATGAGCAAAAAAGGCTATGGCGGCAAAGTGGTCAAAACCTTTACCGTTTCTCGCATCATCGAGCGTTTGGCAGCGGCCCGGGGCATTGAATGCGTGGAAACTCCAGTTGGTTTTAAGTACATTGTCGATGCCATGTTAGCGGGCGACGTCTTGGCCGGAGGCGAGGAATCCGGCGGCATTGGCGTGGCCGGTCACTTACCGGAACGTGACGGGATTGCCAACAGTTTGCTTATGCTCGAGGCCGTGGTGAAGTCGGGCAAGTCAGTTGCCGAACTGTTTGCCGATTTAGAAAAAGAGGCGGATTGGCAACACGCCTTTGACCGGATTGATTTGCAGTTGAGCAGAAATGAATTAAAAGAAGCCGTACTGGACACCTTAAAGAACCCTCCGACGGAATTTGCCGGGCGCGCCCTGGAATCTGTTGAAACGCGCGACGGCGTAAAACTCAACTTAAGTGGTCATGCCTGGTTGCTGTTTAGGGTCAGTGGTACCGAGCCGGTTTTGCGTATTTACTGCGAAGCTTCCAGCCAAGATGAGGTTAAAGCCATCTTAAAGCAAGCCAGGGAGTTTATAGACAGCCTGGGCTAAGTTAGATGTACATGGTTAATGGTTTGTGGTGGGTGGTCGGTGGGAAAAGCGTTGCGAGAGAGTCTAATTTCCACCTCCTACTAACTACTTTCCACCAACCACTCACTTCTTTAGTTCTAGACCTGCACAAAATCCTTGGAGCTTAGCGACAAACGTTCAAAACCACTTTCGGTAATCACCGCTAAGTCTTCAATACGGACGCCGCCATTACCGGGGATATATACTCCTGGTTCTACCGTAACGGCCATGCCCGGTTCCAAGACCTGGGAGACTTGCTTGGACAGGCGGGGGCCTTCGTGGATATCGAGGCCGACGCCGTGGCCCAGACCGTGGCTGAAGTATTGCTCGAGCCCTGCTTTGGCCAGCAAACTACGGGCCAGGGCGTCAAGCTCCTGACCGTTTTTACCCGGCGCCAGGGCATTAAGGGCGGTAGTTTGCGCCTCTAACACGGCGTCGTACATGGCCTTAAGTTCGTCACTGATTTCACCAACGGCCACGGCTCGAGTCATATCGGCATGATAGCCCGCGAACTTAGCACCAAAATCCAGCGTGACCAGATCACCCATCTCAATTACCTTGTCTGAGGCTACTCCGTGGGGCATGGCGCTGCGGTAACCACTGGCCACGATGATTTCAAAACTCTTGCTCTCGGCGCCCTGTTTGCGCATAAAGCGCTCGAGCTCCAAAGCGACATCTATTTCTTGCACGCCTGCTCTTATGTAATTGAGGATGTGGCCAAAAGCCGCGTCGGTAATCCGGGCGGCTTCTTTTAGCAAGTCGATTTCTTTAGGACTTTTATGTAACCTGAGTTCGGCCACTAGCCCATTGCTGGCAATTGGCTTTTGGGACAAAGCCTCGGCAAACTTTTCAAACATGCTGTGAGTTAAGTGATCGGCCTCTAAGGCCAGCCGCAGGTTTCCTGCTTTTTCGCTAACATAAGCCAGCCAGCTTTGTGGGGCAATCTCTACTTCTAAGCTCGATTCCTGGTCTGCCTGGGCGATATAACGCCCATCGGTGATAAGCACCGCCTGGTCGTTGCTGATAAAAACGCGGCCATCTTCGGGGCTGCGAAACTGCGATAGATAGCGCACATTGGCCGGGTTGGTTACTAGCAAGGCGTCAGCCCCTAGCTGATTGATGCGTTCTCTTATTTGCTTGAGGACCATCATTTCGCGGCCTTGATAAGCAAGAGCAGTGAGTCAATATCTAAGCTCGCGCCGCCTATTAGTCCGCCGTTGATATCAGCCTGGGCCAGCAGTTCTGTGGCATTTCCGGGATTCATGCTGCCGCCATAAAGGATGCGCATCTTGGCGGCGTGTTTGGGATAAAGCGAGACGAGTTCCTGGCGGATGGCCTGGCACATGTCCTGAGCGTCTTGCGAGGTGGCGGTCTTGCCGGTGCCGATGGCCCAGATAGGTTCGTAGGCGATGGTTAGGTCTTCAGCATCATCAAAAGCCACGCCTGCCAGATCAGCCCGTAGCTGCTTTAAGACCACCTCGGTGGCTTGACCGGCTTCGCGTTGCTCAAGGGTTTCACCCACGCAGAGAATGGGCCGCAGCCCGTAGGCTAAGGCTGTTTTGACCTTGCCATTGACAAGCTCATCGCTCTCGGCGTGATACTCGCGGCGCTCGGAGTGACCTATGATGACATAGGTCACGTTTAAATCTTTAAGCATAGCGGCGGATACCTCACCGGTATAAGCGCCCTGCTCATGGGCGCTGACATCTTGCGCCCCGATAGCAACCGGGCTGCCCTTAGCCAGCTTGCCCAGTCCTGCCAGATGGGTAAAAGGTGCACACAGGGCGATTTCGGCATGGTCGTGCGCTACGCTTTGCAGGCGCGCTTGCAGTTCGCTTAGCCAATTCTCGGCTTCGCTAGGGACTTTGTTCATCTTCCAGTTTCCGGCGATAAAAGGTTTGATCGTCATATGCTAAGAATACCGCGTCTGGCACTAACGTCAAGAAGAAAGGGGGCCAGGGCTAAGGCCTGACCCTCGTAAGTCGGCTTTTTAGGAAATCGTATTAAGCTCGAGCCGGTGTTCTGGCGGTTTTACCGCGGTTGCTTTTGGCAGGGACTGCGGTATGTTGCTCGAGCGCTTTTAGCCCGCCGACTAAAGCCACCTCAAGTACTTCGTCCAGGTTGCCCAGCGAGTGAAACGACAGGCTGCGCCGCAAGTGACCGGGCACATCATTTAAATCAGAGACGTTCTTTTCTGGGAAGATGATGTGTTTGATACCGGCACGCTTAGCACCCAAGACTTTTTCTTTTAAGCCTCCGATGGGCAGCACGCGCCCCCGCAGGGTAATTTCGCCGGTCATAGCAACATCTTTGCGCACCGGGACGCCGCTCAGTGCGCTGATGAGCGAAGTAGCTATGGCCGTACCGGCGCTGGGGCCTTCTTTGGGGGTTGCCCCGGCGGGTACGTGAATGTGCAGTTCGGAGTTGTCCAGGGCTTCTTGACTGATGCCAAAACGCTCGGCATTACTTTTAGCATAGGTCAGGGCGGCTCGAGCCGACTCTTTCATAACGTCACCAAGTTGACCGGTGAGCACCAATCCACCTTTGCCGGGCGTGACTGAGGTTTCCACGAAGAGGATATCGCCGCCAACGGGCGTGTAATACATACCGGTGGCAACTCCGACGAGATTTTCCTCACCTTCGGATTCCGGGCTAAAGCGCTCCGGGCCTAGATATTGCTCGATGCTGCGTTCGCCAATGCGCACGCGCTTGATTTCGCTTTCGGCAATGCGGCGGGCGGCCTTGCGGGCCAAAGTGCCTATGCTCCGCTCTAAGTTGCGTACTCCGGCTTCGCGGGTATAAGAGGCGATAAGCCTGCTAATTGCCGCGTCAGAGATGGCAATTTGTTTGAGCCTTAAGCCGTTTTCCTTAATCTGCCGGGGCAGCAGATAACGCTTGGCGATTTCCAGTTTTTCCTGTTCGATATAGCTTGAGAACTCAATCAGCTCCATGCGGTCCATAAGCGGCTCGGGGATATTTTGGGCGTAGTTGGCCGTGGCGATAAAGAGAATCTCGGACAGATCAAAAGGAACGCCTAAGTAGTGATCGACAAAGGTGCTGTTTTGGGCGGGGTCCAGCACTTCCAAAAGTGCCGAGGAGGGGTCTCCCTGATAGCTGGCGCCAAGCTTATCGACCTCGTCAAGCAAAAACACCGGATTTTTAGTGCCGGCTTGCCGAATGCCCTGAATGATGCGTCCGGGCATGGAGCCGATATAGGTGCGGCGGTGTCCGCGAATATCGGATTCATCGCGTGCGCCACCTAAAGAAATGCGCACGTATTCGCGTCCCAGCGACTTGGCAATGGACTTGGCAATGCTGGTTTTGCCCACCCCGGGTGGGCCGACAAAGAGCAGGATGGGGCCTTTGTTGACCTCGTTTTCGTCCAGCTCACCCTTTTTGGCTTGATCGGCCTTGAGCTTGCGTACCGCCAGATACTCGAGCACGCGATCTTTGACCTTTTCTAAACCGTAGTGGTCTTCATCTAAAACCCCGGCGGCCTTGCTCATATCCAGTTTGTCCTTGCTACGGGTGTTCCAGGGCAGCTCGGTGATGGTCGTCAGATAAGTGCGGATGACCGAGGCCTCCGCCGAGTCGGCGTGCATGCGGGCCAGGCGGTTGAGTTCGCGCTCGGCCTCCTCCATGGCGGCTTCGGGCAAGTCGAGTTCTTCTAGCTTCTTGCGAAAGACCTCGATTTCATCGCTTTCTTCGTCGCTGCCGGAAAGTTCGCGCTGTAAGGCCTTGATTTGTTCGCGCAGGAAGTACTCCCGCTGATTGCGGTCGATTTCTTCCTTGACCTCGCGTTGTACCCGGCGCTGGGTTTCGGCCAGTTCAATCTCGGTGTCGATAAGCACTAGAACCTTGTGCAGGCGCTCCTCAACAGTGGCGTTTTCCAGCACTGCTTGTTTGTCTTCTAAGCGAAAATCCAGGTGATAGGCCACATAATCGGCAAATTGCCCGGCGTCTTCTAAGTTCATGACAAACTGAGCGACTTCCGGTTGGATGTTGCGGCTCGACTCGATCATGTCGGCGAACTTTTCTTTTAACTCGCGGAAGCTGGCCTCGAGCACCACCTCGTCACCTTGTGTAACTTCTAAGGGTGAGACTTCGGCTTCGATCAGTTCGCCGGAAATATAAGCGTCAACCTTTACCCGGGCAAAGGCCTGCACTAGCATCTGGATGCTGCCATCAGGGTTTTTCTTCATGCGCAGGATGTTACAGGCCGTACCCACGCGATACAGATCGTCGCCACTGGGTTCTTCTATCTCGCGGTCCTTTTGGCTGACGATGAGGATGGTGCGGTCGCGGTCAAGTGCTGCATTTATTGCGCTTATCGAGATGGCCCGACCAGCGTCGATGGGCATGACCATGGTGGGATAAAGCACCGAGCCCCGAACCGGACAAACCGGGATGGGCAGTTCATAAATTTGTTTGTCGTCGTTAGACTCTGACATCATTAGGCCCTTCTGAAAAATGAATTAGTTTTATTGTTTGCTCTATAAATCTTAGTCTTCATGTGTCAAGTTTACTATGGTGATGACTATTAGATAGGGGGTAGCTTACAAGTTGGAGAAGATTAAGACGGAAAATGAGCTTAGCAGATTGAGCTCGAGCCCTATTATACGCCTTGCCTTGACCTAAAACAGCAATCGCCACCCGAATGCAGCACTACATGATAGCGTATTGAGGTTATGCCAGATATTAAAACGCAGCTTAAAGATGCGCTAACTGACGCCCTAAAAACACTCAAGGTTGAAAACGCCGAAATAATAATTCAGGAAGTACCCGACGGAAAACCTGGGGACTACGGTAGCCCTATAGCTTTTGTTTTGGCTAAAAGTTTACGCAAGAACCCGGCTTTAATCGCTCAGGAAATCGTCGCGGCACTTAAAAACCCCGCCGGTATTGCCAGAGCCGAGGTGGTCGGGCCTTATATCAACTTCCATGTCGATACAGCCAGTTTTGTGCAAAGCGTTATAACCAGCGATACCAGCTTGCCGGCGCAAAACAAAAAGGTGGTGCTCGAGCACACTAGCGTAAACCCTAACAAAGAAGCGCACGTAGGCCACTTGCGCAACATCGTCTTGGGTGACGCCTGCGCCCGTATCTTGCGGGCCGCCGGACACGAAGTGGAAGTGCAGAACTACATTGATGATACGGGTCGTCAGGCCGCCGAATCCATTTATGCCATGAGCTATTTTGCGGCAGAATACGATGGCCGCCAGAAATACGACCACTGGCTGGGCGAACTTTACGTCAAACTAAGTGAAGCCAAAGAAACAGACGCCGAAAAAATCGAACAGGGTGTCTCCGAAGTGATGCACCGCCTCGAGCGGGGCGAGTTGCGCAACAACGTCGCCGATGTGCTCAGGTCTCAGCTTGACAGCTACTACGAGCTTGGCGTCGAGTACGACTTGCTGGTCTGGGAATCTGACGTGGTCAATAGCGGTTTTCTTAGGCGGGGTTTAGACATCCTGGAAAAAAGCCCCTATGTTTCCCGCCCTACCGAGGGCAAATATGCCGGTGCTTTGATCATGGATGTCTCCGAGTTTATCCCCGGCCTAGAAGAGCCCAATATCGTGCTGGTGCGCAGCGATGGCAACGCCATGTATGTGGCTAAAGACATTGGCTATCAGTTTTGGAAAGCCGGACTTTTTGAGGGGCTTAGTTTTGCCAGCTTTGACACCCAGCCCTCCGGCAAAGTCCTCTACAGCAGCAGCCCTGCTGGTAGCGAGCACTCCAACGGCAAAACATTTGCCCACGGCCAGGAAATCATCAACGTTATAGATGTGCGTCAGTCTCACCCGCAGACAATAGTGCGCACCGCCCTGGCGCTGTCTGGTACACCGGAAGGCAAAGAGGCCTTTGAAAACTCTCACCACCTGGCCTACGAGGTTGTGACGCTCGAAGGACAGGCCATGAGTGGCCGCAAGGGCATCACCCTTTCTATCGATGAAGTGATTGCCGAGGCCACGCGCCGCGCCAAAGCCATAGTTGAAGAAAAGAACCCGACTTTGCAAGAGATTGACGAAGTAGCTCATCAGGTCGGTGTGGGAGCCTTGCGTTTTGGCATGCTCAAAAGCGAAGCCAAGCGCATTATCGACTTTCGCTGGGAGCAAGCTCTAAGCCTCCAGGGAGACTCCGCACCCTATGTGCAGTACGCCCATGCCAGGGCGTGCAGTATCTTGCGTGCGGCACAAGCCGAAGGCTTAAGCGACGCAGCCGCCGACTGGGCCAAACTCGGCCCCTTAGAAGTAAAACTTGCTCAGCTTATCAGCAAATTACCCGAAGTGATCACTACCGCCGCTCGTGACTTAGCCCCGCACCAAATAGCCCAGTACGCCCTGGATTTAGCCACTGCCTGGAACAGCTACTACAACCACAAGGATAAATATGGCCGCCCGGACACGCAAGTCCTAAAAGCTGAGCCGGGTCTGCGTGAAGCTCGCCTGGCGCTGGTTAAGTCGATTAAGCAAACGTTGGCGACCAGCCTGAGTTTGCTGGGGATTGCCGCACCCGAAGAAATGTAATTGGTGAATGTTTTGTCAAGCCAAGATTCTGAGCGTTTAGAGTGGCAAAGTCTGTCTTTACAAAGTCTGACCGGTTCGTGTTGTGCAGATGAAGAAGAATATGATTTATAGCGACATCAAAATTCCCAATCCTGTTTACACAAGAGATTAACTTTCTCCTCTTGCAGTCAACTCACATAGTGTCGTAATATGACACTATGAAGCTGGGTGGCAAGCAGAGCAAAACGCTTTTGGCAATCTTTGAAAATCCTAGTCGCTCCGATGTTGCCTGGTCAGATATTGAGAAGCTCTTTTCTGCTTTAGGCGCCGAAATAAGTGAAGGTCGTGGTTCTAGAGTTAGAGTCGCACTAAAAGGTGTCAAAGCTGTTTTTCACCGACCTCACCCTCACAAGGAAACTGATAAAGGAGCGTTGAAGTCTGTACGACGTTTCCTCACTGAAGCAGGTTTTGCTCCTAAGGAGGACTGATGTTGAACTATAAAGGCTATACGGGTCACGTTGAGTTTGACGATGAAGCTGGTATTTTTCATGGGGAAGTGCTTGGCCTACGTGATGTTGTGACCTTTCAGGGTAAAACTGTGGATGGGCTCGAGCAGGCTTTTCGGGATTCTATAGACGACTACCTGGACTTTTGTGAAGCGCGTAAAGAGGAGCCAGATAAACCCTTTTCTGGCAAACTCATGCTTCGTTTACCACCCGAACTGCACCGCAAGATATATACCTCGTCAAAACAAGAAGGCAAAAGTCTTAATCAGTGGATTGCCGAACGACTTAAGCGCACCATTTAACACATCAAACAAATGCAAGACAAAAATTACATTAGCGTGTTTAGCGCAGGGAAATTCCAGTTCACCAAGAGGCTTTATTCCAGCTCTGGTGATCTTAATGAGTCTGGTCAGTATGCCTATTATGGCCGGGTGGGCGGTTGTCTGATTACCGGCAATGAGGACGGTGCTAAGCACTGCGCCATGAACATGCTTTATTCTTTGCAACACCTTGGTTATGTAATACCACCTCAGGCCGACGCCGCTTGGTGAGGTGAAGTGGGGCCGGGGCCATCCTATCGTGACCCGGGTTCGGGTGGGCCGGAAAATGACTTTACCAACCGCAACACGACGTTCATGACCTGGAACTTGCTACACTTAGCACGCATGATCAAAGATGCCGGGGGCATTCCGGCGCATGGCAATCAGCGGTCAAAATGGGATGCCGGTTGTCGCTTTGACCACCCTAATCCTGAGTATCGCTAATCAGGGCTTCCGCCATTAGTTCAACGACGTGTTTGGCTTTTTTGCCGGTGCCGTCCATGATCTGATGGCGGCAGCTAAAACCGCAAGCAGCGACTTCGCCGTCGTGACTACGCGTGGCCGGGAAGAGCCTTTGTTCGCCGATTTGCATTGACACGTCGTAGTGGCCGTAGCCAAAAGAACCGGCCATACCGCAACAGCCTGAGTCAACTTCATGCACGTCTTGCGCCACCCAGGCCAAGACTGCCTGGGTGGATTTGGTGCCGATGATGGCTTTTTGCTGGCAATGGCCGTGCAGCATCACTGGTGTAGCCGATTTATGAAAGACTTTTTTAGGCTCGAGCTTGCCGCTGGTCCACTCTTTAGCCAAGAACTGGTCAATCATCTTGACGTTTTTAGCGACTGCCTCGGTTTTTTCGCCGGGGATAAGGTCGCGGTAATCATCTTGAAAGGCGGTAACACAGGAGGGCTCGAGCCCTAAGACGGGGATGCCACGTTTTACATAGTCATGGAGGCGGTCAACGTTTTTCTTGGCCATTCCCTTAGCGTCTTTAAGCAAACCCTTGGAGATTTGCGGGCGGCCACAGCAGCCGTATTTGACGTGCTCGACCCGGTAGCCCAGGTTTTCCAGCACCCGAGTGGCGGCAATGCCAACGTTGGGGTCGTTGTACATGGTCCAGGTGTCGGCAAAAAGCGCCACCACCGGTTTGCCGCTATCAAGCGCGGCGTTGCTTGCGCGGCGCTGATACCACTGTTTAAAAGAGGTTTCGGCGTAGCTGGGCATGACACGTCGCCGGTCTACCTTGAGGGTTTTTTCCATGAGCCAGCGCATGGGTTTTAAGGGCAGCAGACGGTTAGTGACAGGAGCGCTTAACTGGCCCAAGGGGGCGAGCCTGGCCACATTGCCAATGACGCGTATGGGCAGAGGAGTGCCGTGCTCGTCGTAGTATTGCGCCAAAAATTCGTATTTTAGTTTGGCCATGTCCACGCCGCTGGGACATTCTGCTTTGCAGGCCTTGCACTCTAAACACAAATCCAAAACGTCAAAGACTTCCTGGCTGCTAAGCCCGCCGGGCAGCTTGCCGCTCATGGCCTCGCGCAAAATATTGGCCCGCCCCCGGGTGCTGTGTTCTTCATCGCGGGTGGCCATATAGCTAGGGCACATGGTACCGCTGGTGGTCTTGCGGCAGGCGCCCACGCCCGAACACATTTCCACCGCACCCATAAAGCCTTCGTCCTTACTAAAATCAAAATACGTCTTTATGTCGGCAACCTGATAATGCTGACCGTAGCGCAGATTCTCGGTCATCGGCTGCGCGTCCACGATTTTGCCGGGGTTGATGATGTTCTGCGGGTCAAAGCTACGCTTTATCTGCCTAAAGTCTTCGTATAACAGCTCACCAAACAGTGTTTTGTTCTGATAGCTGCGAATCAGTCCGTCGCCGTGTTCGCCGCTCCAGGAGCCGCCGTACTTTTTGACCAGCTCAAAGGTTTCCTCGCTGATTTGCCGGTATTTTTCGATATCTGCCGCATCCTTTAGGTTCAGTGCCGGTCTGACGTGAATAACGCCGACGCTGGCGTGACCATAGAGCACGGCCTTAACGCCGTATTTAGCGCAGACAGCCAGCACTTCGGGGATGTATTTGGGCAAATGTTCGACGGGGATGGCAGAATCTTCGATAAATGGCGTGGGTTTGCTGTCGCCCTTTACCGAAGCGTAAATACCCAAACCGCCACGGCGGAAGGCCAGCACTTCTTGCTGTTTGCTGTCGCTGCGGGCTATGTGCGCGTGATAACTGAGCTTGTTAACGTCGTCATCTTTTTGTAAGTTTGTCAGACCGGCTAGCATTTCCGCTTCACTCTCGCCGTCAAATTCCACCATCAGCACGGCGGCGGGTTCACCGTCTAACCAGCCCAGCAACGGGGCGAGGCTGGGATTGGCCTTGCCAAGCTCAAAAAGAGCGTCATCTAAAATTTCGACGGCGGAGGGTTGATGCCGATTTATGTATTTAACCGCCGTGAGAGCCTTTTCTAAGCTGTCAAAATGCAACAGTGCTAAACATTTATAGTTGGGCACGGGCTCGAGCTTGATGGTGATATCGAGGATTATCGTCAGCGTGCCCTCAGAGCCGGCTACCAGCTTAGCCAGATTAAAAGGCTGACCCTTGGTGAATTCATCGAGGTTATAGCCACCCACCCGGCGCATGACCTTAGGGAAGCGCGCTTCGATCTCGTCTTTGTGCTCGCTTACGATGCGGTGAACGTTGCGGTAAATTTCGCCTTCTAGCCCCGGCAGCGCTAGTTTGGCTTGTAGCTCGCTGTTAGAAACCGCTCTAAATTCGGTAATGCTGCCGTCAGCCAGCATTACCGTCATGCCGATGACCTGATCAACCGATTTACCGTACTTGATGCTGCGTGTACCCGCCGAGTTGTTGGCCACCATGCCGCCGATATTGGCGCGGTCGGTGGTGGAAACGTCCGGGGTGAATTGCAGCTTATGGGGTTTTAAGTAAAAGTTGAGCACGTCGCGCACCACACCCGGTTGCACCTTGGCCCAGCGCTCCTCGGGGTTCACTTTAAGTACTTTGTTCATGTACTTTGAAAAGTCAAGCACTATAGCCTCGCCAACCGTTTGACCGGCTAGGCTGGTGCCACCACCGCGCGGCAGTAGCGGGATGCCGTGATGACGTGCCAGCATAAGCACTTGTCTAACGTCCTCAAGGTCTTTGGGCAAGACTACACCATAGGGTTTTATCTCATATGGGCTGGCATCGGTGGCATAGAGGGCTCGAGCCTTGTCGTCAAAACGCACTTCGCCTTTGAGCTTCCACTTCAGCTCGTTGGCAATGCGTTCAATGAGGCTGCTTTCGCTACTGGGCGGATCAAAATCGGTAGCGGTATCGGTCATTTAATTAGTATGCCATGATTTAATCTGAGATTATAAGAGTAAAAAGGGGAAAGTAGAAAGTGGTTAGTAGGAGGTGGAAACTAAGAAGACAGTAATAAAGTGAAAAGTAAAAAGAGGAAAGTGAGGGCTTTCTAAAAACGCTTTTCCTACCGACCAAAAACTACTAACCACCCACCACCTACCACTCACCACTTACCACTCACCACTTACCACTTACCACTTACCACTTACTACCAACCACCCACTAAACGGCAATTTCTGTTTGCTTACCAAACATGGTATTGACGGCAACGGCAAAAGAATGATCATCTAAGTGCTGATAGGCGTTTATAAAAGTGCTTAGTTTATAACGCTCGAGCAAACCCCGCAAAAGCGTGGCAGACTGGTAAGGGTCGCGCTTTTGGCCAGCTAGGGGGCGCCCGCGCTGATCTAGCAGCTTGAGTTCTTGTAGCGCTTGTAAACCCAGTTTGCCTTTAGTGCCGTTAAAAGGTAGCGGTTGACCGCGTTGCAGCGCCACAAAAGCGTAGCGGAGGTCCAGCAGGGTTGGAAACTGCTCTAAGACTTGCCTTAGCTCCATAAGCGCAGCGGCGCTCAAGTCAAAATTAAGGCGGATGCCGGAACTAACCAGAACATGAAGCGGCTGGCAAAGTTCTAAGGGATTATCCTCAGCCAGCGGTATGGCGCGCAAATGTAAATGGGTCTTAACGGCTTGCCAGTCCTGAGAGCTTTGCCCATCGTAAAGGCTTATATCTTCTTGCTGGTCGGGCTTGCCACGGTAAATGCCTGCTGCGGCTTCGGCAATTTTTGCCCCGGCATAAGATAGCGGTTTGGCCTGGCGCAGTTCCTCGGCGATAAATTCGAGATTTCGCCGTCCCTGCCACTCGTTTTCCCGCAAGCTGATTGCCGCATTTAAGACGGTGCCGGGCGCAAACTGCTGGGCGCGGTCGCCCTGTTGCCAGGCCACGCCCTTGATACCGCCCAGACGAAGTTGCAAGGTCTTGCCGGATTGCCCCACCGCTCGAGCCATTTCCACGGTGTCACTGAGGGCAAATTGTGGGCTGGGGTGGCCCTCGCCAAAGGGCTCGAGCTTGTCAATCGCTTCAAAGAGACTCTTGTCGATATCCGCTGCCGAGAGCAGGGCGTCGGCCATGATTTGTGGCTGCGGTTCAGGAAATTGCCGCACGTAGTCATAGATGCTGTGGCGAAAGGCGTCTATGTTCTGTTCAAGAATGGCAAAACCAGCCGCCTGTGAATGGCCGCCGAAGCGTAGCAAATGTGCCTGAGCGAAATTAAGACCCTCTACTGCCGAGATACCGGGAGTGGAGCGCACCGAACCTTTGCCCTTGGCGATGATAAAAACAGGCTTGTAGAACTGCTCGAGCAATTTACTGGCCACAATGCCCATCACCCCGGGATGCCAGTCAGGGTCGTCCAGCACCAGCGCGGGCGCAGCAGGATCGGCGCGTGTCAGGGCGACTTCAAACATCTCATCCTGAATTTTGCGACGCTCGCCATTGCGCAAGTCCAGATAAGCTGCCAGCTCGCGGGCCCGACGTTCCGAGGCAGTGGTGAGCAGCTCGAGCCCCAACTCGGCTTCACCCAAACGCCCGGCGGCATTGAGGCGCGGAGCCAGCACAAAAGCGACATCACGAGCCGTAGGTTTGCGAGCAGACAGGGTGCGAGCCAGCGTGGCGCGCAGACCGGGCCATTGGCTGTCAGATAGACGTTCTAACCCCAACTGAATCAGCGCCCGATTTTCACCCAACAGCGGTGCGACATCGGCAATAGTGCCGATAGTGGCCAGGTCGCTGTATTCCAGTGGCGGCTCGAGCCCAAGTCGCTGGTGCAATGCCCAAAGCAGATGATAAGCCACACCTGCGCCCGTTAGGGCCGGTAGACCCTGCTTAACGTGTTCGGACATAGCCGGATGGACAATAAGGCAGTCTGGCAATTCCTGACCTGGATGATGGTGATCGGTGACAATAACCTCGACCCCGGCGTCTTGTAGAGTGCGAATTTCCGCTAAGTTGCTGACGCCGCAGTCCACCGTGATAAAAAGGTCGGCCCGCTCAATATGCTCAGAGACACGTTGCGGCGACACTCCATAACCGTCGCTTAAACGGTTGGGGATAAACGTGCTTACCCTACCGCCCAAGGCCCGCAAGCCCAGCATCAGGACAGCCGTGCCACTGATGCCATCAGCGTCATAGTCGCCATGAATGAGGATGCGTTTGTTTCGCTTCAGGGCGTGCTCGAGCCTAGCAGCAGCTTCACTTAAAGCGGGGATAGGGCTGAGCTTAAGCGGAGGATTAAGCGAAGAAAGCTCTCCGGCACGTAAACCACGAGACCAAAGCACGCTTGCTAAGAGCGGTGGAATAGATAACTCTTTGGCAAGCCTAAAGGCCTCGCTGGGGGGGGCGGGTGAACGCACCCCCCAGCTGGTCAACGGACGCGTTGCCAGAATGTCTTTTGTGAGAGCGGCCTTGGTCATAAGTCTTGCATTTTAGCGGTTCTGCCTAAGCATTCTAGGTGCTTTCGCTATCTGTAACCGGAGGCTCGCTGCGCGATAAGGTCACGTCGCGATCAGGAATTACCGGCGCAGAAGGCTCGTCGCCGACAGGACGATAATTGCTTCCCTCTAATTCACTAAGACGACGCTGGAGCTTGCGGTTTTCACGCCGCAAAGTCCAGTTGGGGCTCAAAGAAGACAGCCAGGCAACAAGCCAGCCAAGCAGCAGCGCAATGATGATGACGACGGATGTGGGTAGCGGCAAAAAGAAAGGCAGAATGACATTTTGCGGGTTGGCGTTGTGGATGAGCAAGACATAAGCCGCAAGAATGAGAAGCCCGACAAGTTGAAAAATGCGAACAGCTTTCACGTTCGACCTCCCTAAGCGTTAGTCTAGCGTATCGTATCAGACCAGGCTCTGAGAAGCGTGCACCATTTAGGCTTTTGTAAGGAGTGGGCGACCTTTTTAAACGACTTTTGGGTAAACTGTCTGCCGGTGAAAGCTCAGCAGGTAGCTATGAACGAAATGACTGACAACAGCTTTGTGCAAACAACAAATAAAGGCCGGGTGCTCTGCGCCATGTCGGGCGGTGTGGATTCGTCGCTAACAGCGGCGCTCCTAAAAGAACAGGGCTATGACGTCCTTGGTGCAATGATGCGTTTTTGGCCCGATGATAAGCCTCAGGGTCAATTTGATAGCTGTTGCAGCCCCGATGCTGCCTATGAGGCGCGGCGCGTAGCCGATGTGGTTGGAGTGCCTTTTTATTTGCTGGATTATCGCAAGGAGTTTGAAGACAACATCATCGAACCCTTTGTGAACGCTTATCAAGCCGGGGATACACCAAATCCCTGCGTTTGGTGCAATACACACGTCAAGTTTGATGCGCTGCTGAAAAAAGCCCGGATGCTTGGCTGTGATTATGTGGCTACCGGCCACTATGTTCGCCGTATCAAAGGGCCAGACGGCCTTGAATTTCACCGGGCCGAGGACGACAGCAAAGACCAGACCTATTTTTTGTGGGGAACTCCCAAGGAAGCCTTGCCGCATATCATCTTTCCTATAGGAGAGATAAAAAAACCCGAGGTACGCACTTTGGCCGAGGCGCGAGGCTTGCCTACCGCCAAAAAGCCGGAGTCACAAAACATTTGTTTCATACAGACTAATGTTCGGGACTTTCTGGATCAGCGACTAAATAATCAACCCGGACCGATTCTTGATGCTGATGAGGGCTATAAGGAAATCGGACGGCATGACGGAGTACAGTTTTACACCATTGGACAACGCAAGGGCTTAGGTTTGTATCACTCGCATTTAGAGCGCTTTGTCATTGACTTGCGTCCTGAAGAAAATACCGTGGTGGTCGGCAGTCGTGAGATGGCTTATAGGCGGGGTTTGCGGGCGACCGGAGCGAACTTTTTGGCAGATATCGATAAGTTGCCGCTGCGGGTATTAGCACAGACTCGCTACCGTCAGCAGCCCAAGCCCGCAACGCTCAAAGTGCTTAACAAAGACAGTTTTGAACTGCATTTTGACGAGCCGGTGTTTGCCATAACTAAAGGGCAATCGGCGGTGTTATATGACGGCAATCATTTGCTCGGCGGGGGCTTTATTAGCGAACGCCTTTAATTGGAGGATTTAAGCAGTACTTATATAATCCCTTGCACCCAAACAGCCTGGCCCTAACGCCTCAGTTTGTAGAGATACTTTTATTTCTAAAGTGTTTACTTATTCTTGCAATTCAGCATTTGTGGCACGAATGGAGGTAATTCCGTAATAAGATACTGGTGGAGGTCGTTATGTTCTGGATTTTTCTTATCATTCTTGCAGCGATAGCCGTTTTTGCGGTCAGTATTTATAACCGTATCCAGGTGCTGGAAAATCGCTATCAAAATGCCTGGAGCCAAATTGACGTTCAATTAAAACGCCGTAATGATCTCGTCCCCAACCTTGTTGAGACCGTTAAAGGCTATGCCAGTCACGAAAAGGAAGTCTTTGCCAAAGTAGCGGAATCTCGCGAGCGGATGATGCAGGCTGGTTCGGTAGCCGAATCGGCGGAAGCGGCCAATGTGATGACGGCGGCTTTGCGCAGCGTCTTTGCCATTGCCGAAAACTACCCCGAGTTAAAAGCCAATGAAAACTTCCGGGTTTTACAAGAAGAACTCTCCAGCATTGAAAATAAAATTGCCTATTCGCGGCAGTTTTTTAATGATTCCGTGTTGCAATACAACAACGCCATAGAGACATTACCCGGAGTGCTGCTCGCCGGGCCGATGGGCAAGGAAGAGCAGATTTTCCTAGAGGTTCCCGAAACGGAAAAACAAGCGCCACAGGTGTCATTTAGCTGATAGCCGCTTGCCTTTGGGATAGCACAGTACCCAACCTTGACTTAAAGGGATAGCTGCGGTTGTGAATAAGGGATTGTCTTGTCGACAGCAGGAAGGGTTCGCAACGTGAAGACCGAAACCAGCGGACTGCCAAACGTTATTACCGATTACGCTACGGGTCAAAAGATCAACCTGCTTGATTGGAAAGCGGCCAATCTTCGTTATTCGTGGTTGCTGGCTTTTTTTGTCACGCTTCTGCTGGCCGCTATCGGCTATTTGCTGGCTTTGGCTATAGACCCTGGGGCAGCGCTGTTTTTTATCATTATTGCTGTGGCTATAGCCGGCGTGCAAAATACCATAGCTTACTGGTTTAGCGACCAGTTTGCTTTGCGGGCGGCTCGAGCCCGAGCTGCTAACACCGAGGAACACCGCTATCTGGTCAATGTTACCGAGGCAGTGGCCATAGGTGCAGGGGTGCCGGCCCCGAAAATATATGTCATTGATTCGCCTGCTCCCAATGCCTTTGCCACCGGACGCAATCCCCAAAATAGCGCTATTGCCGTAAGTACCGGCCTCATGGAGCTTCTTGACCGTCAGGAGCTTGAAGGCGTGGTGGCACATGAAATGTCCCATATCAAGAACTACGACATTCTCTTCATGTCGCTTTTGGCGGCCACTATAGGGGCCATTTTGCTTTTGCGCGATTTGTTGTTGCGTTCGACTCGTTATGGCTATGGTCGGCGGGGTCATCGTCGTGGTGGTGATAGCAAAGGTGGTGGGCAAGGTCAGGCTATTGCTATGGTGCTGCTGATTGTCTTGCTTGTCTTTGCACCTATTTTAGCCACGTTGCTGCGTTTGGCTGTCAGTCGCCGCCGAGAATTTTTAGCTGACGCGACAGGGGCGTATATCACTCGTAATCCTGAGGGGCTGGCTCGAGCCTTGGAAAAGCTCAAAAACTACCAGGGCGAAAAGCTACAGGTGTCCGAGGGGGTGCAGCACATGTTTTTTACCAACCCGGTCAAAGGCTTAAACGCCAGCAACCTCTTGGCTACCCACCCACCGCTTGAAGAGCGCATTAACCGTTTGCGCCGTATGTGAAAAAGTTTCCGTGCGTCATTGCACATAGTGCAATGACGCACGCGAGTGGTGCCGACGCAGTCGAGACTGACTTGCGAGGAGAAATCAATCGGCTCAGTCAGTGCAAGATCTCGTTTAAACGCTATGACAAGCAGGTGCTGTTTTATACCAAAAGCATAGTTCTGGTGCGAACAAAGAAACATCCCGCTATTCGCAAGGAAAGCGGGATGTTTTTTCAGGCCTAAAAATTTAAGCCTCGGAAGCCTCGGTGTCTTTTTCTTTTGCTTCTTCCGCGACCTCTACCGGAGTTTCCTCACTTACAGTGGGTTTTTTGCCCTGCCGGAAGGCAGCCGTTAACAAAGCTGCGGCCTCGGCGGCGTCAATGGCATTTTCCGGATCAACTTCAGATTCTTCTTTAGCGGCTTCAACTACTTCTACTTCAGCCTCAGCTTCAACTTCAACTACTTCTACTTCAGCTACTTCTGCTTCAGCTTTAGCTGGTTCTTTTACCTCTACCTCGGCAGCGGTTTCAGTCACTTCCTCAACTTTAACCTCAGCCTCAACAGGAGCGGCTTTCGGCTTACTGGCTTCTGCTTCTTCGACGGGTTTGTTTTCAGTTAAGCCAAATTGAGCAAAGAGATCAGCGTAAACATCACCAAGTTTGGTGGTGGTTTTAGCACCAGCATCAGCAGCGGCATAGCTGTAATCGTAATCGATACCGGCACTGCGGCGTCCGCCACGGCGACCCTTGCGGCCACCGCCACGATTGGCAGGAGCGCCCATCGGCACACCGGTTTCGGCATCTATATCACCTGCAGAGTAGGGCAGAAGGCGCTTGCGGGATAAGCTAGCGCGTTGCTCAACCGGATCGATGTTAAGAATTACTGCCGTAACTTCGTCACCGCGTTTGAACTGCTGTGAGATATCTTCGATATGCTCATGAGCAAGTTCGCTGATGTGAATAAGGCCCTCGATGCCCTCTTCGATTTCCATAAAAACGCCAAAGTCAGTAAGGCCGGTAATGGGGCCGGTTACTTCGGTACCTGGGGGGAAGCGGTCAGGAAGGCTGCTCCAGGGATCGGGCTGAGTCTGGCGCAGGCCGAGCGAAATCCGCTTTTGATTGGTGTCAATCTTAAGGATTAGCGCCTCGACTTCATCACCCTCATTTAAGACTTCCTTCGGATGACGAACGCGCTTGGTCCAGCTCATCTCACTGACGTGAATAAGCCCTTCTAAGCCTGGCTCAATTTCTACAAAAGCGCCAAAAGGAGTCAGGTTGGTAACCGCACCGCCTATCTTCTGGCCGATGTGGTAATTTGCCAAGACGTTTTCCCAGGGGTCGCCAATCAGCGACTTCATGGACAGGTTGATTCTCTCGCGTTCCAAATCCATATCGAGAATTTCAACCTTGACCTTGTCGCCGACTTTCAAGACTTCTTTCGGGTGGTTAAAGCGCCCGTGGCTGATTTCGCTGCGGTGCACCAGACCGTCTACGCCACCAAGATTGATAAAGGCACCAAAATCAGTGATTTCGACGACTTCGCCTTCCAAGCGAGCACCAGGCTCGAGCTTTTTGAGCGTTTCTTGTTTTTGTCCGGCGATTTCTTCTTCAATGATGCTACGCCGCGAGATGATCACCCGATTGCGCTTGCGGTTTAGCTCAATAATGCGAACCTTGAGACGTTGACCCACATAAGGAGAAAGATCGGTAATACGGCGAACGTCAATCTGGCTGGCCGGTAAGAAGGCCCGAACGCCTAAGTTGGCAACAAGACCGCCACGAACCTTTTCGACTACCTCGACTTCAACAGGCAGTTTCTTTTCGTAAATCTCGTTGAGCAAATTCCAGGCACGCTCTTGGTCGGCACGCTTTTTCGAGAGGACGATGGTGCCGTTAGCGATATCGGAGCGAATGACATAAACCTGAATTGCATCGCCTGATTTGAAATACTTAGCTGCATCTTCGGCATTGGTGTCAAACTCGAAGAGCTGGTTATAAGGGATTACACCCTCAATTTTAGCGCCTACGTCAACAACGATACCTTCTTGGGAAAGCATGATTATTTTCCCGGTGACAAGCATGCCGCGATGGACGGGTTTGCGACCAAGTTGATCGTCGCTGGCAGCCATAACGTCTTCCATGGTCATTGTCTCGGCGGCTGTGGCTTCTGCATCTGCACTGGGGATGGTTTCGGCTGGCGTGGCCTCCACGGCTTCCATTTCTGCAGCTTCCACAGAGGTTTCGTCATTGCTGGCTGAGTTGGAGACGGTGTCACTCGCCGCTACGTTGCTTACGCCCTGCTCGGCAACGGCAGCGGGGTCTTGGCTCACGCTTTCATTCGGGGCTTGGTCGGTGGCCGGGACAGGGTTTTCCGCAGCCTGGTTTACTTTTTCTTCCATTTAGGGGGTTTCCTCCTTGCCTGGGATATTCTTGGCAACGTTTTATTAAAGCATAAAAAGGCAGGACACCGCAAGGTTTTTACTTACCTGCGCTGCTGTTGTTTTGACTTAAACAATATCGCGCCCACCCAATTTGGTGCATAAATTATAACTGAGCAGAGAAAACTTGTAAATCGGCTGGATAATCCAGCAAATACACCGATGCTTTTAAGGCAGTGTCTGCCGCAAATGTATTAAAAAACAGATTTGAATTTAGCCCTGGACGCCGTAAACAGTTCAGGGTTGCAAAAAATTGGGTTTTGCGTGGGAGACGCAAAACCCGGGAAGAGAAATGGGATGAGGACTATTGGGAGAATGCCCTCAGATCCACAAATTGATTATACACAGTAATTCTTACAAAATTCTTACAAAGGTCACAGATTGTAGTTTATAGAGTCTTAATCAATTTTGGGTAAAGCTTAATAATGCCTTGTGGGACGGCGTATTTGCCATTTGCTGGTCATTCAATTTCTATTTCTATGGGCAGAGGGCGGGCCTCACGCGCGGGCTCGAGCTCTTGATCAAGCAATTGCGCCCACTCGTTGCCAGAACTGGGTAAGAAAATCCCCGTATCGCCCATCTTGCGCCCGGCCCTAAGTTCAGCTACATCCCAGAGGATATCGATATCACTCTCCAGGCGGTAAACGCGCCCGTCGGCATCGTAGACTATCTCAAGCTCGGGGATGCGTTCTTGGAGTTCGTGCCGGAACTGATGAAAATAACTTTTGGCCGAACGGGGTTTTTCGTCGGGGAAGATTTCGGACTGCACGCGCTTTAAGCTTAGCTCCTTGTGTTCCAAAAAATAAGCTAACAGCTCGACGGCCCGGCGCAAGCGAATACTAACTACTGTGCCGCCAAGAACAAGTTTTTCCTCGCTTAAGGTATGGACTTCTAAAACTACAGCGGCCTTGCCGGCAAGCTTCGGGTGAGACATCAGAGCGGCTTCGCGCAGGTGGGGGACAAGCGTCCATTCCCGAGCCAAAAACGCTTTGTTTTGCAAAGCAACGCTAAGCGACTGTAGCTTGTCGAGTTCTTTTAGATAACGGCTGT